>JACOSU010000065.1 GCA_016178685.1 Candidatus Eiseniibacteriota bacterium
AGCCGTCGAGGTGGCAGTGGATCTCGGCCTTCGGGAGGCGCTGGATGATGCGGGGGGAAAGTCGCATGGTTCTCCGGGGGTCGCATTCGAGAGACTCAGCCGCCCGATGGGCCTCCGCGTTCGAGCGCCATGATCTTCTGTACCCGGCGTTCGTGACGGCCCCCGGCAAAAGGGGTCTGAAGGAAAAGCCGCGCCAGCCGCTGCGCCAGGCCGCGGTTGACGATGCGCGCTCCGAGCGCCATCACGTTCGCGTCGTTGTGCTCGCGACTGTTGGTCGCGGTGACGTCGTCGTGGCACAGCGCGCAGCGCACACCCGGCACCTTGTTCGCGGCCATCGCGGAACCGATCCCGGCGGCATCCACGATGATGCCGCGAGCGCAGCGTCCGTTCGCCACCTCGCGGGCCACGGCAGCCGCGAAATCGGGGTAGTCCACCGCGACCGTCGAGTGAGTGCCGCAGTCGCGCACCTCGAATCCCAGCTCCTCGGTCACGAAGCGCTTGAGCGCCTCCTTGAGCTCGAATCCGCCGTGATCGGATCCGATCGCGACGCGACGCGCTGCCTCGAGCGGGGCGGGCGCGGGAGCGGCGGCGGCCTCGGGAGCGTCCAGTGCGCGTTCGACGGCCTCGCGCACCAGTTGCCTCACCTCGGCCTCTGGATTTTCATGCATGGTCGCCGCAGTCTAGGAATCGTCCCCCACCCGGTCAAGCGCACCGCTCGACGCCGCGTCGACGGCCTGCTCGCATGGCGCGGCCGGCCCAGGGCGCGATAGAATGACCGGCCATGCCCGCCCCCATGGGAGCCTCGAACCTGAACCCGGAGTCCGCGTGACGCCTCGTGCACGTCGTCCGTTCCATGTCTCCCCCACCGCACCCGCCGGACGCCCGATTCGCCCGCTCCTGATCGCGATGCTGACGCTCGCGACGCTGATGCCGGCCTCTCCCGCGCGCGCCGGATCGGCGCTCGGCGGTTCGAGCGACAGCGTGACGCGCGTCCGCTGGGTGCTCTCGAACGGAATGCACGTGCTGGCCCAGCACATTCCCGATGGACGCGGAATCGCGATCACGGTCGGATATCCGGGCGGCATCGATCAGGATCCGCCCTCGAGACCGGGGCTGGCATCGGTGCTCGCTGAACTCCAGTTCACCGCGGCGGCGGGCGACGTGCCCGAGAGATCGCGATCCGAAATGCCGAGCCTGCGCCCTTCCGGTTACGAAGTGCGCCTCGGCCGATCTCTCACGTTGTTCACCGAATTGGCGACGCGCACCCAGGTGGCGGGCGTGATTCACCAGGTGGCGACGCGCATGCGAGGAGTGCAGATCACGCCGCAGCTGCTCGCCGCGGCGCTCGAGAGCGTGCGAGCCCGGCATCGTCTTCAGTACCTCGGCTCCGCCGGCGTGGCACTTTACAACGAGGTTCCGGAACGGGCGAGCGGCGTGGACGATGCCGGCCTCGCCCGGCTGACCTCGCTCAGCGGACTCGAAAAACTGGGCGCCCGTGAGGCCCAGGAACTGGTAACGCGCGCGTTTCCATCACGGCGCGCGGTGGTCTCGATCGCGGGGAATCTCGAGGGACTGGATCTGCGCCCGCTGGTGGAACGCGAGCTGGGCCCGCTCGCGGGTGGAGCCCCGCAGGCGCCCCCGCCGATCCGGCCGGGCCGGCCGACGCTCATCGCGGTCCCGCGGGCGGGCATCGATCGCCCGACCGGGGTGCTCGGCGTCATGGCTCCCGCGCTCACGGATTCGACACACCCCGCGTTCTATCTTGCCGCGCTCATCATGGGCGCCCAGGCTGACGTGCGCTGGGGTGACCCGCAGCCGCCGCTCATGTCGCGGTTTCAATACGGAATCCTCGAGGATCCGGATCTGGTGCGGTTCTATCCGCCCCTCGCTCGCACCGACCACGATCCCCGCGCGCTGTCCCAGTCCTTCCGCCAGACCATCGGTGACATGGACAATCTGGTGGTCGGAGACGATGTAGTCGAGAGCCTGCGAGCGGGCGTCGACTGGTTGCTGGGCGGGTCGCTGCATGCGGCGGTGCTGGCGCACATGCGGACCGAGAGCGGCTCACTCACGCTGCTGACGAACAGCATGATCGAGCGCGAGATGAACGGGGGCGACGCGTTCTGGAACCGCTACCGCCGGCGCCTGAAGGAAGCCGGCGTCCCGGACCTGGTGTACTGGCTGGCCTGGCTGAACGACCCCAACGAGCAGGTGGCGCTGCTCTACCTGCCGCGCTGAGCCGGCGGGCGATCCCGCCCCGCGCTTCATGCCCTGCGGCGCGGCGGCGGTGAGTGCGCGGTTTCGCGAACGCGCGGTCAGGCGCGGGTGCGCCTCGCCGCGATCTCGTCGAGCCGGCGCGCCAGCGCCACGTCGCGCGCACTGATCCCTCCGGCGTCGTGCGTCACCAGGTCCACGCGCACGCGGTGGTAGACGTTGAACCACTCCGGATGATGATCCATCTGCTGGATCACGAGCGCCGCCGAGCTCATGAAGCCCCACGCTTCGACGAAGTCGAGAAATTCGTACGTCCGCTGAAGTTTTCCGGCCACCACCGCCCAACCACGCAGCTCGCCCAGCGCCTGCTCGAGCTCGATCTCACTCAATTTTTTCGCCGCATCGGCCATCGAATCGCCTCCTCTCGCAGTCCCCGCCACTCATTCCGATGCTAGCACCGCTTCGCACGCGCACACAGCGGGACGCGCGTTGACCCTTTCTCGAGGGCGGTGCTACCGTGACCCCATGGCGCCTCGCATCCTCATCGGCATCGCGGGCGGATCCGGATCCGGCAAGACGCTGGTCGCCCGCACGATCGTGCGCGAGCTCGGTTCGGACCGGGTTGTGATCATCGATCAGGACTCCTACTACCGGAATATCGAAGACATCCCGATGCGCGACCGCGAGTCGCGCAACTTCGATCACCCCGACGCGTTCGACAGCGACCTGCTCCAGAGGCACATCCGCGAACTGCTGGCCGGTCGCGCCATCGAGCAGCCGATCTACGACTACACCGAGCACCGCCGGCTCGCGGAGACGCGCCACGTCGGCGAGCATCTCGTGATCGTGCTCGAAGGCATCCTGATCTTCGGTGACCCCGAGCTGCGCGGCATGATGGACATCAAGCTGTTCATCGACGCCGACGCCGACGTGCGCTTCATCCGGCGCCTGCGCCGCGACCTGGTCGAGCGCGGCCGCTCGGTGGACAGCATCATCCGCCAGTACGAAGAGAGCGTGCGGCCCATGCACGAGCAGTTCGTCGAGCCCGCCAAACGTCACGCCGACGTGATCATCCCCGAAGGCGGGCACAACAAGGTCGCGATCGACCTGGTGAAAACCAAGATCCGCGAGCTGCTGCGCGAGCGCGGTCAAGCGGCCCTGCCGCCGATCCCCGCCACCGCTCCCCTCCGTTGATCCCGGCCGCCCGAGAGCGCAGCTTCGGCGGGCTCAACCGCGAGGCGTTCCAGGCGCGGCTCCCGCGGCTGGTCGAATCCCTGCGCCATTACGACGCGCGGACGTTTCTTCGCGATCTGGTGGCGGGCGTCACGGTGGGGCTGGTCGCGCTGCCGCTTGCGATGGCGTTCGCGATCTCCTCGGGAGTGTCTCCCCAGGCCGGGATCTACACCGCGGTGGTGGCGGGATTCCTGATCTCGGCGCTCGGCGGATCGCGGGTCCAGATCGGCGGGCCAACCGGCGCGTTTGTGGTGGTGGTATTCGGGATCATTGCGAAGCACGGACTCGACGGCCTATTCATGTGCACGCTGATGGCCGGCGCGCTGCTGGTGGTGATGGGCGTGACCGGCATGGGCGCGGCGGTCAAGTACCTGCCGCGCTCGGTGGTGATCGGGTTCACGAACGGCATCGCGCTGTTGATTGCCAGCACCCAGATCAAGGATTTCTTCGGCCTTCGAATCGACCGGGTGTCAGGCGTGTTCATGCCGCGGCTGCTCGAAATCGGACGCGGCCTGCACACTCTTTCGCCGCAGGCCACGGCGCTCGGCGTGGGAGCTCTGGTGCTCCTGATCGTGTGCCAGAAATTTTTCCGCCATGTCCCCGGGACGATCCTGGCGCTGGTCGCGGGTACGCTCGCCGTGCACCTGCTGCGCCTGCCGGTCGAGACCATCGGCAGCCGTTTCGGCGGAATTCCCGCGGGCCTTCCCCCGTTTCATGTCCCTCCATTCCGCCCCGAAATGATTCATCCGCTGCTCTCGCCGGCGCTGACCGTGGCGATGCTGGGCGCGATCGAATCGCTGATGTCGGCCACCGTCGCGGATCGCATGACCGGCGACCGCCACAACCCCAATGTGGAACTGGTCGCGCAGGGCCTCGCGAACCTGTTCTCACCGCTGGTCGGCGGACTGCCGGCGACCGGGGCGATCGCCCGCACCGCGACCAACATCCGCTCGGGCGCGAAGACCCCGATCGCGGGCATCGTGCACGCGCTCACCCTGCTCGCGATCCTGATCTTCGCTGCGCCGCTCGCGCGCGACGTGCCGATCGCCGTGCTGTCCGGCATCCTGCTGGTGGTGGCGTACAACATGGGCGCGTGGGACGAGATTCGCGACCTGCTCAAGCTGTCGAAGACCGACATCAGCGTGTGGCTCGCGACATTCGCGCTCACCGTTTTCGCCGATCTCACGGTCGCGGTCGAGACCGGCATGATCATGGCCGCGCTGCTCACGATCCGGAAGGTGGCGGTCACGACCAGCGTCATCGAGGAAACCGACGAGGAAGTCGAGGCCGGACGCATTCACATCCTGCAGGACAAGGAAGTGCCGGACTACGCGGTGGTGTATCGCATCCACGGCCCGTTGTTGTTCGGCTCGGTGGACAAGCTGCGGTCGATCGCGCACGGTCTCGGGCAGCTGCCACCGATCGTGATCCTGCGCCTGCGGAACATGACCGCGATCGACGGCACCGGCGTCGGCGCGCTCGAGGACCTCGCAGATGAGCTTCACGCCTCGGGCCGCACGCTCATCCTGTGCGGCGCACGCGAGCAGCCGGCCCGCCTCATGACCCAGGCCGAATTCCACGACCACATCGGCCACGCGAACATCTGCGACGACATCGAAAAGGCGCTCGAACGCGCGACCGTGGTGTACGCCGAGCAGGCCTCCCGCTCGTCCGCAGCCACCGACGAGGCGTAGGAAGCTGTACGCTGGCCAGCGCGAGAGGCGTAGGGCGCACTCCGCCCGGACCGTTGACACCGGCGCGCGCGCGAGGGTAGCGTCCGCCGGCCATGTCCGAGCCCGGTTCCCCCCTCGAACGCCCCGGTTCGATCGAAGTGATCGTCGGGAGCATGTACAGCGGCAAGACGGAGGAGCTCATCCGCCGCCTGCGCCGCGCTCAGATCGCCCGTCAGAAGGTCGAGATCTTCAAGCCGGCGATCGACCAGCGTTACGCCCAGGACGCGATCGTATCGCACAGCGATCTGCGCATCCCTTCGCGCGCCGTCAAGGATGCCCGCGAGATCCTTCGCTACGCACACGAGGCCGAAGTGATCGGCATCGACGAAGGACAGTTCCTGGGGCCCGACCTGGTGCAGGTGTGCAACCGCCTCGCGCGCCGCGGCAAGCGGGTGATCGTGGCGGGCCTCGATCAGGATTACGCGGGGCGGCCGTTCGAGCCGATGCCTCAGCTGCTCGCGATCGCCGAGTACATCACCAAGACGCTCGCGATCTGCGTGGTGTGCGGCAGCCCGGCGAATCGGACGTACCGCAAGCTCAGACGCAGCGGCCGCGTGGTGGTGGGCGGCACCGATCTGTACGAGGCGCGCTGCCGCCGCTGCTACGAACTGGGGCGCCGCGTCTCGGCGCCCGGCGACGCGGCCCGCAACGCGGTCGCCGCGACTCCCATCGGAGGAAAGAATGCCGGATCGAAAACCGGGCGTCCTGCTCGCCGCCGCGCTCGCCGCGGCCCTCGCCGCCGGGTGCGCTGAAAAGTCCGCCCCGTCGAAGGCTCCCGGGGGCGGCGCGGCGCCGCTCGAGGTCGGGCTGGTGTTCGACGTCGGCGGACGCGGCGACAAGTCGTTCAACGATGCCGCGTATGCGGGGCTCGAGCGCGCCCACCGCGAACTGGGCGTGAATTACGCCACGCTCGAGACCGGCGAGGGCACCGACCGCGAGGCGCAACTGCGCCAGCTCGCCGCGGGCAAGGCGCGCATCGTGTTCGGCGTGGGTTTTCTGTTCTCGGACGACATCAAGGCGCTGGCGCGCGAGTTCCCCGAGAAGAAATTCGCGTGCATCGATTTCACGGTGGTGCCGGGCGAGACGCTGCCGCCGAATCTGATGGCGCTCAAGTTCCGCGAGCAGGACGGCTCGTACCTGGTCGGCGCGTTGTCGGGCCTGCTCACGAAGACCGGTTCGCTGGGATTCGTGGGCGGCATGGAGATCCCGCTGATCAAGAAGTTCGAGGCCGGCTACCGCGCCGGAGTCGGCGCCGTCAACCCGCAGGCGAAGGTAATCGTGAAGTACGCCGGCAACACCGGCGGGGCTTTCAAGGATCCGACCAAGGGCAAGGAGTTGGCGCTCGCCGAGTATCACGCCGGCGCCGACATCATTTTTCACGCCTCAGGCTCGACCGGGCTCGGCGTGTTCGAGGCGGCGCGCGAGACGAAGAAGCTCGCGATCGGCGTGGACTCGGACCAGTACGCCGAGGCGCCGGGTTTCATTCTCACGTCGATGGTGAAGCGCGTGGACACCGCGGTGTTCTCGACCATCCGCGACGTCGCGGCCGGTCACTGGCAGGGCGGCGTGCGCGAGTTCGGGCTCGGCGATGAGGGCGTGAGCTGGGTGTACGACGAGCGCAATCAGCCGCTGATTCCGGCGGCGGTCAAAGCCAAAGTGGATTCTCTGCAGAAGGAGATCGTGGCCGGCCGCATTCACGTGCCGGCGGAATAGCCACGTCGCGGCCCGCCTCGCGCCGCGCGGCCCGCCGCGCGGCGCGAGGCGGGCCGCGTCACAGGTTGGGCCGCGCCTGCCCGGCGGCACCCGGAGAAATGATGAACGCCTGGACCGATCTCGGAGGCGGCATCTTCGTGCGGCAGAGCCGCGCGTTCCGGATGAACTCCGTGGCGCTGCTCGCCCGGGAGCACGCGGTGCTGGTGGATCCGGGCGTGCTGCCCTCCGAGCTCGACGACATCGCGGCCCGGGTGCGGGACGCGAACCCCGCCCAGGTGACGTTGTTCATCACGCACGCACACTGGGACCACGTGCTCGGGAGGTCATGGTGGCCAGCCGCCGGCGTGATCGCGCACGATCGCTTCCCGGCCGACCTGGAGCGCACCATGGCGTGGGTGCACGAGGAGGCCGAGACCATCGCCTCGAAGCACGGCGAATCGTGGCCCCGGCGGTTCGAATCGTTCCGGCCGACGGAGCGCGTCGCGGGGCTTCATTTCCGGCGCATCGGCCCGTGGCGCGCGGTGTTCCGCGACGCGTTCGGCCACAGCGCAAGCCAGCTCAGCCTCCACCTGCCCGAGGCGCGCGTGCTGATCGCCGCCGACATGCTGTCCGACATCGAGATCCCGATGCTCGAGACGCAGCCCCCGGTCTACCGAGCCACGCTCGAGGCGCTGCGCCCCCTGTTCGAAGGCGGCGCCATCGAAACGCTGGTGCCGGGCCACGGCACGATCGCGCGCGGCGTTGACGCCGCCGGGGATCGGTTCCGCCGCGACCTCGCTTATCTCGAGACGCTGGAGCGCGAGACCCGGCGACTCCATGCCGGCGGGGCGTCGCTGGCCGACGCGCAGGCGCGACTTTCGACCGTAGCCGATGTCGAGCGACACCCGCATCACCCGATGCGCGAGATTCATCTGGAGAACATCCAGCACGCCTACAAGGGAATCGACGCTGCCTCGCGACCGCATCGCTGATTCGCGAAGCGGCGGCCTTCCCACTCCCCGGAGGTGACATGCCCCGCGAGAATCTGAATCCGTTCAAGATCGCCCGATCCCAGTTCGAGCGCGCCGCGGCGCGCCTCGGCCTCGATTCCGGAATGCGCGCGATCCTCTCGACCCCCAAGCGCGCGCTCACGGTCTCGATCCCGGTGCGCATGGACGACGGC
>JACOSU010000066.1 GCA_016178685.1 Candidatus Eiseniibacteriota bacterium
CCGGTCCGATCCCGCCGGGGCCGCCGGGCCGGACGCCGCGACCCCCGCGATTCCGCCGGGTCCGCCGGGTCCGCCGTTCACGAGCGCGACGGCGTTGCTCTCGCACCACAGATCGCAGCGGTCGCCGCGCGCGAGCGTCGCGCCGGGCGCCGGCGACTGCCGCGCCACCAGGCCGTGACACTGGATGTGAGGGCTCACCTCGAGCAGCGTCAGGCGGCGCAGCGCCTCGCGCACGGCGAGCCCGATGAGATCGGGCATGCGCCGACCCAGCGAGTCGGCCGGAGCGGACAGCCAGACCGAGACGCTCGCGCCGCGCTCGACCGCCTCGCCAGCGGCGGGAAGCTGCGACAACGCGCGCGCGCCGTCGCCCTCGAAATGAGCGCGCAGTCCGGCCTCCGCGAGCCGACGTTCGGCGTCGCGCGGAGGCAACAGGTGCAGGTCGGGCACCGTGACCGGGGCGGGCCGCGGCGGCCGCGCCGCCCACTGAGTCGAGGAAAAGTCGAACGGGCCGTGCGGCAGCCGCCGCAGGTCCTGCACCACTTCGCGGAAGACCGGGGCCGCCACCTCGCCACCGTAATAGTGTTTCCCGCGCGGCTCGTCGATCACGATCACGCCCACCAGGCTCGGCTGATCGGCCGGCGCGAATCCCACGAACGACGAGAGGTACATCCCGCGCCCGTAGGTTCCCACCGAGGCATCGTATTTCTGGGCAGTCCCGGTTTTCCCGGCGATCGGAAAATCCGCGATGCGGGCCGGTCGCGCCGTGCCGCTGTCCACCACCGCCTGGAGCATCCCGCGCAGCGTCGCGGTGGTGGCCTCGCTGAACACGCGATGCGATGCGTGCGGCACCATCCTGCGCACCAGGTTGCCGCGCGCGTCTCGCACTTCGCGCACCAGCATCGGCTGCATCAGCACGCCGCCGTTCGCGATCGCCGCGTACGCGAGCGCGAGCTGAAGCGGCGTGACCGTCACTTCGTGCCCGATTCCGATGGTCGGGCAGGAGCGCGCCGACCAGTGCTCGGGACTGTGCAGGCGTCCCGCGGTTTCGCCCGGAAAGCGGACCCCGGTCAGGCTCCCGAAGCCCAGCGACGTGGCGTAGCGGTACAGTCGATCGGGGCCGATCAGTACCGCGAGCTTGGCCATCACGATGTTGCTCGAGAATCTCACCGCGTCCTTGAACGTGAAGCCGGGGCGCTTGTGCGTGTCGTGGAAGATCGCGCCGGGCGCGACCTGGCAGACTCCGTTTCCGGCGTCGAA
Source organism: Candidatus Eiseniibacteriota bacterium (assembly GCA_016178685.1). Lineage (GTDB taxonomy): Bacteria > Eisenbacteria > RBG-16-71-46 > RBG-16-71-46 > RBG-16-71-46 > JACOSU01. The sequence goes on from JACOSU010000066.1 coordinate 1,258, forward strand.
GTACTGATCCGGCCGCGCGACGTTTTCTTCGAGCGCCGCGCCCGCCACCACCGCCTTAAACGTGGAGCCCGGCTCGAACTGATCCGTGAACGGCCAGTTGCGCGCCTGTCCGGGCGGCAGGTGCGGAACGCTGGCGGCCGCCAGGATCTCTCCGGTCGAAGGATCCAGGAACACCGCGAAGCCCCGCACCGCGTTCAGCGTGTCGACGGCGCGCGCCAGGTGGCTTTCGAGGATGCCCTGCAGATCGGCGTCGAGCGTGAGCGTGACGCTCGAGCCGTCGGTGGCCGCGCGCCGCAACCCGCGCGGCAGCGAATGCTCGCCCCCGCGCCCGTCACGGATCATCGTGATCCAGCCGGGGCGTCCGCCCAGATCTTCATCCAGTTCCAGCTCGAGCCCATCCACGCCGCGGTTGTCCACATCGGTGTGGCCCACGATCTCCGAGGCGGCGGGATCGAGCAGGGATTGCCGGCGCGTCTCGGTCGCGAGGTAGAGCCCGCGCCGGTTCCGGTCCAGCAGCGCCTCGGCGAGATCGGGTGTGACGCGGCGCGCGATCGTGAGGTAGCGTGGCCTCGCGACGAACGCACGCTCGAGCTTGCGCGCGTTCAGTTTCAACAGTTTCGCGAGCTGGTGCGCGGTGCCCGAGGGGTCCGCCATCTCGCGCGGCGCCGCCGCCAGCGAATACGTCAGCAGGTCGCTCGCGAGCGTGCGGCCGTGGCGGTCGAGCAGATCGCCGCGCACCGGCTTGATCAGCACGCGCTGCTCCTGGTTCCGCTCGGCGCGGTCCGCGTAATAGCCGTGCATTCCGATCTGAAGCCACGCGATCCGCAGCCACAGCGTCACCAGCCCCAGAAGAACACCGGCCGCAGCCACCAGCACCCGACTCTTGCGCGTTTCCGTGTGGGCCAACTCCTTCCCTCCGTGGAACGGCGGTTCACGCAGACCGCCGGGCCGTCACTTGCGCGGTGCGGTGGTGCGGCCGGCTCACACCGGTCGATCCACTCCTTTCAATCGCGTTCGATCAATTCCCAGCCCGTCCTCGTGCCGTGGCTTCCGGCACCAGCATGCGCGAAAGCCTTTCCGCCAGCGCCGGGAGCGACGCGACTTCCGTCGAGGGATCGGAAAGCGCGGCGTCCGCGAGATACTCGGACGGAAGGTTCACGACCTGCCGGGCGTCGGCCGGAACCAGCCCCAGCTGGGACGCCACCGGGGTCAGCACCGAACGGGTGGTGCGGCGCTCCAGCTCGGCATGCGCGGACTGAAGTCGCGCCTGCGCATGGGTCAGCGCCGATCGGGTCTGATCGAGGCGCAGGCACAGCTCGGTCACGTGCGAGCTCTGCCACACGTCGATCAGCATGAGGGTGACCGCGAGGACGGCCACCAGCCACAACTCCGGACGCAGGGCGCGGACATCGGAAACACGCCAGAACGGCCGGGAACGGCGAAGCGCTGCATTCATGCCGGTTTCCTCCGGAAGGCCCGCAGCTTCGCGCTGCGCGCGCGGGGATTGCGGACTTCTTCGTCGTGCCCGGGGGTCACGACCTTGCGGGTGAGCTCGAACCATGGCCCCTCGGGGAGCCGCGGTTCCGCGGTGGGCGGCAGTCGGCGCGGATTCACGCTCGGGGCGCGGCCTCGCAGCGAATGCTTGATCCGCCGGTCCTCGCCCGAGTGATAGGCGAGGGTGACGACGATTCCGCCCGCGGTGATCGCGGACGGCAACCACGACAACACCGACTCCAGATCTTCGGCTTCGCCGTTGATCCAGATGCGCAACGCCTGAAACACCTGTGCGAGGCGGCGCGGATGAGGCCGTCCGGGGAGCGCGCGTTCGATCGTCGCGACCAGATCGCGGGTCGTGAGGAGCGCCCCGGATCGAGCCTCGGCCACGAGAACGCGCGCCAGGCGGCGGGCTCCCCGCACATCTCCGTGGGTTTCGAGCACCCACGCCAGTTGCTCTTCCGTGATTTCGCGCAGCCGGTCGGCGGCGGATTCTCCCCGCGACGGATCCATGCGCAGGTCGAGCGGCCCCTCGCTCATGAAGCTCATGCCCCGCCGCGCATCGTCGATCTGTCGCGAGGACAGGCCGAGATCGAGCAGCGCGCCGGTGAACGGCTCGCCGCCGATCCGCGCGTGCGCGGCAGGCAATTCGCGAAACGTCGCGTGGGCGAGCGTCACTCGGTCTCCGAAGCGGGCCAGCCGCTCGCGGGCGAAATCCAGCGCGGCGGGATCGCGGTCGGCGCCGAGCAGCCGCGCTCCGCTCTCGGATTCGAGCAGCGCTTCGGCGTGCCCGCCGTCCCCGAGCGTGGCGTCGAGATAGAGCCCGGGCCCGTTGCGGAGGAACTGCAGCACCTCGGCCACCAGCACGGGTTCATGACGCGCGCTCACCGCTCGGCTCGAAATCCCGCGGCCGCAACAGCTCGTCGGCCGACGGCCAACAGCGCAGGTCCGGCTCGCAGCCCGCGAGGCGGAACAGGTCGCGCAGGTAGGGCGACAGTCCGCACACCACGGTTCCGCCCGCGCGCGATTCGAAGCGGCCCAGCGACGCCACCAGGGTCGGCACGTGCCGGTAATCGATGTGGCGCAGGTGCGAGCAGTCGAGCAGCAACTGGGTGACGCCGCGCGAGGCGAGGTCGTCGAGCGCGGCCCCGAGCCGATGCACGGCCACCGCTTCGATCCAGCCGTGCAACTCGAGCAGCGCGATGCGTCCGTCCGGACGCTCGTGGATCTCGACGCGCGCCGACGCGCCCGGCCGGCCGTGGCTCAACTCGAGGTTGAGCGCCATCGCCGCCCTCTCCGTCCGCGCCTCCCTGCGCATAGCCACCCTCATTCCCTCCCCAGCACCTCGTCCGCCAGCGATTCCAGGCGTCCATCGGTTTCGGCGGTTTCGGCGACGACGCTCTTCAGCCGCACCGGATCCCAGATCTCGATGCGGTCCACCTGTCCGTGCAGGACGGCTTCCTTGCCGAGTCCCGCACGGTGCACCAGTGCCGGTGGAATCGTGACGCGTCCCTGCGCATCCACCGTCACCTTGCAGGCGTCCATCAGGAACGCGCGCGCGAACGCGCGCCCGCGTCGGTCGCCCATCGGAATCCGGCGCAGCCGCTCTTCGACCCGCCGCCAGTCGTCTGGAGAATAAAGAGAGAGACAGCCCTCGAATCCCGCAACCAGGATGAACGAGTCGAGCGGTTTCCTGCGCGACGCGTCGCGACGCATGCTCGCGGGCACGCTCAGGCGGCCCTTGTGGTCGAGCGCATAGGTTTCGGTTCCGTAAAAAGACGACATGAGTCCTGCCCCGTCTCCCACGCGACGCCACTGGTCACCCACAACTCCCCACAACTCCCCACGGCTCGCGCAAGATACTCCCGGCCGCGGGAGGCGCCAAACAAAAATGTGAGGGGGCTCGAAAAAGACATTCGCGGGACTCGCCGACTGCACGCACGTGCAGTGGAGGCGCGTCAGCGCCGGACGCTCTGGGTCAGCGCCGGACGTTCAGGGAGTCGAATCCGCTCCAATCCACGCGGTAAAAGCTGTAGACCACGGTCCCCGGGCGGGAGATCCCGAGATTCGGTACATCCGCATGGCCGAGCGGCACCAGGCAGGCGGCGTAGGGGCTGCGGCGCAACAGGTCATAGGGCTCGCTCGCACGGTCGATCAGATATTCGGGCCGTGCGAACGACGCGAACGAAAACTGCGCGATCACGTCCTCCGGGGACTCGCGCTGGAGCAGCGGGATCACGCGAGGACTCACGAGTCCCGCAAGGTCGAGCACTCGCCGCTGGCTGTAATACCCGACCGCGCCGATGTCGGGCGCCGCGATCACCGCGTCCCCGGGCGTGTGCGCGCCGAACCACCGCCCCCATCGGATCAGGCTGCGCTCGAGCCCGCTCGTGAACGAGGTCACCTGCGGCAGGACGGTGGTGCGATAGACCAGCAGGTTCTGGCACACGATCAGGGTCGCGACCGCGACGCCGAGCGCCGCGGCGCGGCGCGCTCGATTCGGCGGCGCGGGATCCTCGTCGCCGAGCCACCAGCGCTCGGCGGCGCGCCACGACAGCCACGCCAGCACCGGGAGCAGCGGAAGCAGATAGCGCGACAGCACCGGAACCCCGCGCGCCACGTAGAGCGCCGGCACGCCGATCAGCCATGCCCATGGAACCAGCCGCTGCGCGAGCACGCGTCGCGGCCACTGGCGCCGGCCGCCGAAGATCAGCGCCGCGAGCAGCAGCGCCGCGAGCGCGCCATCGGTCGCACCGACGATCCGGACCTGACGCCACAGATTCGCGAGATGATACGAGAGACCACCGCCGCCCGCCGCCTTGGCCGCCAGCGTGACCGGCCAGAACGTGCCGAAGAAGACGCGCGCGAACACCAGCCACGAACCGTAGATCAGCGCCGGGGGAGCCGCGCCAAATACCAGGCGTCTCAGCCCGGTCCGGCTGTCGGTGTCGACGATCAGGAACACGCCCCACAGCACCAGCAGGAACACGGCCTCGGGGCGCGTGAGGGCCGCGAGCGCCCACAGCGCACCGGTGCGCACCGGTCGAGCGCCCCATTGCTGGCCTTCGGTGAACGCGACGAATCCGGCGAGAATCAATGCCACCGCGAGCGGCGTCTCCATGCCCGAGACCGACCATCTCAGCATCCAGGCGTTCGAGGCCCACGCCAGCGTGGCCGCCGCCCGCAGCGCCGGCGTGCGCACCGTGCGGCGCATGAGCTGCAGGAAAAGTCCGATCGACGCGAGCGTCGCGAGCAGACCGAGAGCGCGCGCGGCGCGCAGACCGTCGATGTGCAGCGCCATCGCATCGGCCAGCAGCGTCGCCCACAGCGGACTCGTGCAGCCGTACGCACGCTCGCCGGTGTTGAAGACCAGTCCGTGCCCGAGCGCGAGGTGATGCGCGTACTGCAGGTGGATGAACGTGTCGTCGGTGAGATAGCCGCGCAGCGGCGCCATCAGCGCCAGCGACAGCAGGCATCCCGTGATGAGCGCGAGGCGTTCGATGCGCGTCAGAGGACCATTGAGGCTCAGGATCATGCCCGCTCCCGCTTGAGCGAATCGAGGATGCGTGCGAGATCCCCCGCGAGTTCCGCCCGCCGGTAGCGGTCGAGCCATGCCGGTCGCGCATCCGCCGGCCGCTCGCCTCTCTGCCACGCGAGCCAGCGCTCTTCGATCGCGGTCGTCATCGCGTCACGGTCTCCGGGTGCGACCCGCGCGCCGCCCGCGCGGAGCACGAGCTCAGCCGCTTCGTCCTCTGGCTCGAGCGCCGCGAGCAGTGGACGGCCGGCGTCGAGATATTCGTAGAGCTTGCCCGGAACCATGGTGGGCGCGCCGCGCGGCTTCCACAGCACCAGCAGCGACGCCTCGCGCTGCTGGCGTCGCGATTCCGCGTGCGCAAGGGGCCCGGTGAACTCCACGATCCCGGTGAGTCCCAGCGCGACCGCGCGGTCCGCGTAGCCGGAGTCGTACGGTCCGATCAAGCGCGCCCGGAGCGAGCGCCGCGCCCGGGGATGGTGCTTGAGCGCCTCGTGAATCGCTTCGAGGAACACCTCGGTGTCGGGCATCAGCGACAGCGTCCCGGTGAACACGATCTGGAACCGTTCGCCGGCGGGTGTCGCCGGCGACGCGACGGGAGGCGAGGCCTCGAAGCCGTTCGGCAGCAGGTGCACGCGGGCGGGATCGGGCGTCGTGCCGCTCGATCGCCTCAGCCAGCGGCGGTGCGTGTCGGACGCGACCATCACGGCATCCGCCTGATCGAGGACGCTCCGCTCCATTGCGGCCTGCCGTCCGCGGTGCCACGCGGTCGGCGGATCGCGGAACGAGAGTCCGATCCACGGATCCCGAAAGTCGGCGGCCCATGGAATCGCGAAGCGGCGCGCGAGCGAGCGCGCCGCGAGGTGCACGCTGTCGGGCGGCGAACTCGAGATCAACGCGTCGATGCCGCCCGCCGCGATGCGTCGTGCCGCGGCGGCTCGGGCCCGGTTCGCCCAGCCGGTGTAGGAGTCCGGCAGCAGCCACCAGTCGCTCCATCGGCGCAACCCCGCGAACGCGCGGCCGGAGCGTTTTCCGCGGGCATCGCGGGTGACGTGCAGCAGCACCGACAGCGCGCTACCGCCGCGCACGCGGATCACTTCCGTCTCCGGCCGAACGCCGGCGGTGAGGCTGTGATCGGTCACCCAGTAATCCCCCTCGCCCGCGCACACCACCGTGCAGTCCCAGCCATGATCCGGGAGGTGGCGCGTAAAGCTCAGCACGCGATGAACGCCACCGCCGGCCAGCGGAGGAAAGAAGTAGCACAGGACGAGCACCCGGCGCCTAGGCATTCCGCCCCTCCGCACCGGAGGCGAGGGTTTCGAACACGGCTTCGATGCGCGCGAGGTTCACCGGCCAGCTGCCGCGATCCGCGATCACGCCCGCGTTGCGCGCGCGCGCGGCCGCGCGCCACTCCGCATCCGAGAGACAGCGCTCGAGCGAGCGCGTCAAAGCGGCGCGATCGCCCACTGCGAACAGCCGGGCGCCGTCCCCCTCGCCGACCCATTCTCGATTTCCCTCGAGGTCGCTCACGACCGGAATCGCTCCCGACGCCATCGCCTCCAGCAGCGATACCGACGTCGAATCCGAACGTGACGCCGACAGAAACACTTCGGCGCGCCCCATCCACGCGGCCATCTCGGCGGGTTCGAGGCGGCCCACGAACGTGAATGTCCCCGCCGGGAGTCGCCGCGACGCGAGCCTCTCGAGCCGCTGCCTGAGGCTGCCATCCCCCGCGATCACGAGCCGCGCGTCACGCCGCGACTCCAGCACCGGAGCGGCGCCCTCGATCAGCGTCTCGAGATCGTAGACCGGCTCGTGCAGGCGGGTGCTCAAGAGCAGGCCGCTCTCGCGCTCTGGGGCGGGACGGAAGCGCAAGGGATCGACACCCCACGGGATCTCGAGCACGCGCGCCGCCGGCGCACCCAGCGCGCGCGCCGCGGCCGCCAGGTTCGCGCTGTCGGCGAGCACGCGGTCGGCGCGAGTGAGCACGTACCGTGCGCGCGCGCGGCGCAGCGGATCGCGCACCGCGTCGATCAGCAGGTCGGAGCCCCACGCCGTCACGACCAGCGGCCGCGCTCCGGCGAGCGCGCCCATCAACCCGTAGTTCGGCACGTAGTGCGCATCCACGATGTGCGGGCGGAAACGCTCCAGCGCGCCGCGCAACGCGGGAGCGGCGAGCGGATAGCGCAGCCATCCCGGCAGCGGAGATCGCGGCAGCGGCGCCGCGGCCAGCTCCGGCGGCCCCGACTCGAGCGACCACACGCGCACGTCGTGTCCGCGCGCGCGGAAGTGCTCGACCCAGCGCCGGGTGTGCACGACCGATGCGTTCGCGAGCGTCGCGATCCTCACGTCGCGTCCCCTCGCGATCTCCCGCGTCTCACCCACGTCTGGATCGCGGCGATCGCCCGTCCCGCGGCCGGCGCATGTCTCGCATCGAGCCAGCGCACCGGGTAACGGACGCGCCGCGCCCCGAGAGCGTCCTTGAACGCATCGATCGCGATCAGGCCGCGGCTCGCGCCCAGATTGAGACGCGCGCAACCGCGTTCGGCCGCCCGCTCCGCGGTCCACCACAGCAGCGCGGCGTACGCGTCGGAGCGTCGGGCCTGCTCGTGCGCTCCGCTCCACCACAGGAACGTCTCGCGAGCGCCCTCCAGCGCGAGCGCCGCGCACAGCAGCCCGCGGCGGTCGCGCGCCGTCACGAGTTGCGCGACGTTCGCCTCGATCAACCGGCGCGAAAGCTCGAGCGGAAGTGGTCGATGCGCGGACCATCCCCGCGACTGGCGCACGTGGAGCACGTAGGCCTCCTCGAGCGCACCGCTCTCCGCAGCGCACAGCAGGCCTTCGCGGATCGTGCGCGCGATGCCCTGGCGGACCTTGCGTCCCATCGCGCGGCGGGCCGCCTCGATCCCGCCCGACAGATCGATCACCTCCGCTTCCACCCAGCGCGTCTCGCCACTTGGAATTTCGAGCGCGTGCGTCGCGACCGCACCGCCGCTCGCGCGGTAGCACGCCCACTCCCCTCCCGCCGTGCGCAGCTCCCGCTGGAGCGTCGCAATCGCATCCGCCACCATGAGGTCCACCGCCGCGCCCTGGCCGGGCAGGGCGAGCGGCGCGCCGGGAAGCAAGAACGGCAGCGCGTGAATCCAGGCCAGTCCCGCGCGGCGCTCGATCACGAACGGGGCGCCGCCGATCAGCCGCCCGTTGTCCTCGACCGCGATCACGCCCGGTGTCATGGCGGGCAGCGCGGCCGCGAGCGCGCTCCACACTTCGGGACGATGGGCGGGCGTGGCGTCGGGGTCGAGTTCCAGGAGCGCCCCCCATTCGCGGGGCGCGGCGTCGAGGCAGCGGACGCCGAGGCTCACGGGACCATCAGCGCAGCAGCGTCACGCGCGCCGTCACGCTGTGGCCGCCGGCCTCGACCCGCACGAAATAAAGACCGGGCCGCACCTGGGCGCCGTCGTCGTCGCGCCCGTCCCA
>JACOSU010000094.1 GCA_016178685.1 Candidatus Eiseniibacteriota bacterium
CTTGAACTCGGCGGTGAACAGCCGGCGACCATCCGAACCCTTCGCCACGTTCTCCATGACTGCCCTCCCAGAACCTCAATGGTACCCTGCGGAGGTGTCTCGTCGAACTGGGGGTCACAGCATACCCTGATTGGCGTGATCCCCGACAAGAACGTTCAGTTGTTCTGCAAGCGTGCGGGGATCACCGCAGAGAAGCTCGCCGAGCTTCTCGCCGTTTGCTGATTTTCCACGATGGGATCGAACGATGGGTGGTGCCAACTTTGGTGCGTCAAGTATGTTAATGCCAAGTTTCTTGACACCAGCAAAGAAGTGGACAGTCTTGCGCAACCGCAAATTTCACAATCAGTTGTGAATCTGATTCCGGCTAAACTGCCAGTAAATTGACACTTACAGCATCTCTCGCCGGCGATCTCCGTGCCGCTGACGGGCTCCTTCTGCCCGGCAAGATATTCACAATACATTTAACTACTTATAGTTCGCGCGCTTCACGTGCGTCAGTGCGATGCCGTGGCACGCAACCTGCTGTCCCGACCGCGAGGCTGCGCTTGGCACTCGGGAGCTCAGCGGATGAGCCGTGTGGGCCGCGGATTTCGCGGTCTGATGCTGTGTCCCCGGTGGCGCGTTCGCGTGCCACCCATAGCACCACCACCCAAGGAGGTGATTCGGAATGGCTGCCAAGAAGAAGGCTGCGAAGAAGAAGGCTGCGAAGAAGAAGAAGTAACGATTTTGGACCTGGCACGTCCTCAGGGGATTGGTCGGCGCCCTGTCGGCCAATCCCTGATTGCTGGAAGCGGACGTCGCGCTTTGGGCGCGGTGCCCGCGGGAGATGCAGCCGAAGCGGCGATGCGCTCGCGTCGCAGGAACACGGTCCGAATCCGTGTTCCCACGACGTGAGACCGTGACTGGGGGCATCGCGCTAGGGCTGGCCGTCTTCCCTCAGTTCGCCGCGGCGGCTCGCTCATGGATGGGCGAGCCGTTCGCATTTTCCCGGCTCGCGAGCCACCGACCGGGTCGCATGCGAACCGACCCGGCGCATCGGTCCCGCCCATCTTCGAGAGCGTGCTAGAATCTCCGCCTCGTCCGTCTTTCATTCAGGCCGCCCATCCTCGCACTTGAGGAGCTTCCGTGATCGACCCCACCGTTTCCGGTGAGGCGGTGATCCGCGTGCGCGGCGCCCGGCAGCACAACCTCAAGAACATCGACGTCGAGCTGCCCCGGGGTCGTCTCACCGTGATCACCGGCGTCTCGGGCTCGGGCAAGTCGTCGCTGGCGTTCGACACGCTCTACGCCGAGGGCCAGCGCCGCTACGTGGAGTCGGTCTCCGCCTACGCGCGCCAGTTCCTCGACCGCCTGCCGCGGCCCGACGTGGACGCCATCGAAGGCCTGACGCCGGCGGTCGCCATCCAGCAATCGGCTCCCGAGCGCAGCGCGCGCTCCACCGTGGGCACCGCCACGGAGATTTACGACTATTTGCGTCTGCTGTTCGCGCGGCTCGGCGTCGTGGAGTGCGCGGGCTGCGGGAATCCGGTGCGGATCGACCGTCCGGCCACGATTACGGCCGAGGCCGCATCATGGCCCGAGCACGAAACCGTGCTGGTGCTGGCCCCGGTGACGCGGGGCGGCCGTTCCTGGGAGGAACGCGCGGCGCAACTTCAGAAGGGCGGATTCACCCGCATCCTCCATCGCGGTCAAGTGACGCCGATCGATCCGTTGCCCGCGATCGACCGCGCCCGGGAAATCCTGGTCGTGGTGGACCGCCTGCGCTGGAGCGCCGCTGAGGTGCGGCGCCTCGCGGATTCGTGCGAGCAGGCGTTCCGGCTGGGCGAGGGCGTGCTGCGCCTCTCGCGGGGGGGTAGCGAACCCGCGCGGCGCAGCGAGCGCTGGGACTGCTCGAATTGCGGACGGACGGCGCTGGAGCCCGAGCCGGCACTGTTCTCGTTCAACAGCGCGCTCGGCGTCTGTCCCGAATGCCGCGGGTTCGGAAACGTGCTCACGTTTTCTCCCGAACTCATCGTGCCCGATCCCAGCCGCACGCTGCTCGAGGGCGCGATCCATCCGTGGGCCGGATCGTGGCGCCGCAGGGTCTGGCCGCAACTCGAAGCGTTCGCGCGCGCGAGCGGCATCCCGCTCGATCGGCCGTGGCGAAAGCTCACGGACGAACAGCGCGGAATTCTGATCGGGGGAACCGACGGGTTCCGCGGCGCGATCCCGTTCCTCGAGCGGCTTCAGAAAAAATCGTACAAGGCTGGGAACCGCTTCGTGGTGAAGCGCTACCAGGTCCCGCGCGAATGCGGCGCGTGCGGCGGAGCGCGGCTGCGGCCCGAGGCCATCGCCGTGACGCTGAACGGCTGTTCGATCGCGGCCGTCAGCGCGATGACGATCACCGCTTCGGCGCGCTGGATCGGAGATCTCACGCTCGAGGGTTCCCGGCGCGAGATCGCGGGATCGGTCGTGGACGAGATCCGGTCGCGGCTGCGATTTCTCGAACGCGTGGATCTCGGCTACCTGACGCTCGACCGGCTGACGCGCACGCTGTCGAGCGGCGAGGCCCAGCGCATCGAACTGGCGAACGCGCTGGGAGCGAACCTGGCCGACACGCTCTACGTTCTGGACGAGCCCACGGTCGGCCTCCACGCGCGCGACACTTCGCGGCTGATCGAAATCCTCGAGGAGCTCGCGGCGCGCGGCAACACGCTGGTGCTGGTCGAACACGAGCCGATCGTGATGCGCGCGGCCGCCCACCTGATCGATCTGGGTCCCGGGGCGGGAGCGCTCGGGGGCCGCGTGCTGTTCGCCGGGCCGGCCGCCGCGCTCGATCGCGCCTCGAGCGAGACCGCGCGATACCTGAGCGGCGAAAAGAGCGTTGAGCGCGCGCGGGACGTCGGCGCGCCGCGCGAATTCCTGACCATTGAGGGCGCACGTCACCACAACCTGAAGGATGTGACCGCGCGCATTCCACTCGGCCGCCTGACTTCCGTGACCGGGGTCTCGGGCTCGGGCAAGAGCAGCCTGATCGAGGAGGTGCTGTGGCGGGCGGCGCGACGTCACTTTGAAGCGACCGAGCCGGAGCCGGTCGGAGCGCATCGCTCGATCCGCGGGTTCGAGCGGCTGCGGCGTGCCGCGCTGGTCGATTCGTCCCCGATCGGCCGCACGCCGCGCTCGTGCCCCGCCACGTATCTCGAGGCGCTCGCGCCGCTGCGCTCGATTTACGCGCGCCAGCCCGCAGCACTCGCGCGCGGGCTCTCGGACGGCGCGTTCTCGTTCAACACTCCGGGTGGACGATGTGATCGCTGCGAGGGCGCGGGCTGGGTGACGGTCGAGATGTATTTCCTCGCCGACCTGACGGTGCCCTGCGAAGAGTGCGACGGCGCGCGGTTCCGGCGGGAAGTGCTCGAGGTTCGCTACCGGGGCGTCAACATCCGCGAAGCGCTCGAGATGACGGCCGACCAGGCGTTCGAGCATTTCGCGACCGAGCCCCGCTTCACGCGCGCGCTCCACCTGATGCGGCGCGTGGGACTGGGCTACCTGCAGCTCGGCCAGCCCGCAAATCAGCTGTCGGGCGGCGAGGCGCAGCGCCTGAAGATCGCGCGCGAACTGTCGCAGCGCGGCGCCGGTCCGGCGCTCTACCTGCTCGACGAGCCGACCGTGGGTCTTCATTTCACCGACGTGCAGCGCCTGCTCGACGTGCTCGACGAGCTGATTGCGCGCGGAGACACCGTGGTGCTGGTGGAGCACAACCTGGACGTGATCGCGGCCAGCGACTGGGTGGTGGACCTGGGCCCCGAAGGCGGGGAGGGCGGCGGACGTCTGGTCGCCGAAGGAACGCCCGAAGCGATCGCGTCGGTGGAGGATTCGTGGACCGGCCGATTTCTTCGCGAGCAGGCGAAGAAGTCGGCGATCGCACGCGAGCCGGCATGACGGCGGCCGCCCTGGCCTGCGTTCGTCCGCTAGGGCGTGCCCGCCAGCTCGTCGGGGAGCGCGCGCTCGCGCGCCGTGGTCGCGACTTCGGACGCTCCCAACACGGCGTTCTCGACCACCACGCCGCGCAGCAGAGCGAGCGGCACGCTCTCGAAATACACGTTTCGCGGAAGCACTCCCTCGGCGGGATGCTTCCAGACTTCGGAGGGCGGCATCTCGACGATCCGCAGTGCCGCGGTCGTGGCGGGCAGGAACTTGCGCCGCGTCGCGAGCGCATAGACCGGCACCGAATGCTCGCGCGCCGCGATCGCCACCGCGAACGAACCGATCTTGTTGACCACGCCCTGATCGGTCACCGCGTCGGCCCCGATCCACACCATGCGGGCTTGCGAGAGCAACAGCGGGAGCGCGGCGTCCACCACCAGCCACACCGGAATCCCAGCGGCGGCGAGCGTGGCCGCCATGGCACGGCCCTCGCGGCCCGGGCGTCCCTCGGCGACCAGCGCGCGCGGGGCGAGGCCCGCCCGCCGGGCGGCCAGCATCGCGTCGCACACCGTGCGACTCGCCGACAGCGTGGCGATCCACGGCTCCCGCTCCTCGATCAGCGCCAGCGCCTGGTGCGCGACCGCGAAGGTCGCGGCGGCCAGGTCCTGGCGCTCGGCGGCGCACGAATGCGCGAGGTGGGCGCGCAGATCCGCGACTTCGTCGCCTCGAGGCACCGCCGCGTCGGCGATCTCTAGTGCGCGCGCGGCGAACTGATGAATCAATGCCATCGAGGGCTGCGCGGCCTGGGCTACGCGGAGAAGGGCCAGCAACGCGGCGCGCAACGCCGGGGCCGAGGTCGAGGTGTCGAGCGCGCGGTTCTTGAGGTACTGCGTGCCCTCCTGCAGGCCGGAGGCGCGCAGGATGTCGTCGGCCATGCGCTCGCCCCACTGGCCGCGGGCACGGGAGTTGTCCAGCAGGGAGCGCAGGCCCTCGGTGGAGGAGGCGAGCTTGGCGGTCTGGGCGGCGGCGTCCTGCAGGCCCTTCTCCAGCGAGCCGTACTTGGTCGCGCGCTCGGTCTCGAAC
>JACOSU010000051.1 GCA_016178685.1 Candidatus Eiseniibacteriota bacterium
GCCGCACGCGTCGTCCTCGTGCGCGGGGCTCGCGGCCGGCGCGGGCTCCGCCGCCGTGAACAGATCAAGCGCAGCGCTCGGCGCGGCGGCGTGTTCACCCGCGCCACGTTCGCACAGCAGCGCGCGTGCGAACGCGAGCGCCGCGGTGCCCTTGCCGACGCCCGCGGGCCCGGCGAACAGATACGCGTTCGCGAATCTGCGGCCCGCGATGACGCCGCGCAGAAACGATGCGGCCGCGGCCTGGTCGAGCAGTTGCGCGAGCTTCACGATCGGCATGTGGATCTCGGGGAGGGAGTCGCGACAGTGTCGTGAACGAGCGTCAGGATAGCGGCGGCGGGGGGCCTGCGCCAGCGTCACGCCCGGAGGCATCCTAACGCGCCCTGCCGCCGCCCCACAGGATCATGCCCGCGAGATTCGAGTAATCATCGGTCCACTCGCGCGCATTGGGCGGCGCATCGAGCGCGTGCCATTCAGGACGGGCATCGAGTCCGGCGAGATCCTCACGCGCGCGCGCCATCACCACCCAGCGTGACGGCGCCTTGCCCGCGGCGCGCTCAGCGGGATCGGGCGCCGCATCCACGTTCTCGAGGCACACCAGGCGCGCGCCCTGTGCCAGCGCCGCCACCACCGGCTCGAGCCGGAAATGCTGACTCGAAATATGGATCGCGAGCACGCCGTCGAGATCGAGCCGGTCGAGATAGGTGGCGAGCGCCTCGCGCGTCAACAGATGAACCGGCACCGCGTCGGAGTTGAACGCATCGAGAATCAGCAGACCGTAGCGGTCGTGGCTGCGCGCGAGCTGGAGCCGCGCATCGCCCAGCACGACGCCCGGCTTCGCTCCGCGCGAGCCGGCATCGGCGAGACATGTGAAGTACGTGGTATCACGCGCGAGCCGCACCACCTCGGGGTCCAGCTCGTAGAACGTGATGGACTGTCCGGGCTGCGCGTAATCGGCCAGCGATCCGATGCCGAGCCCCACGATTGCGACCGGCCCGAGCGCATGCGCGGGCGACCACGCCGCGAACAGTTCGCCGGCCGGCCCGGTGCGATGGTAGTAGCTGAGCGGCTCGTCACGGCGTGCGGGATCGGTGCTCTGAATTCCATGCACCGTGGTGCCGTGCTGAAGCCCGATCAGATGATGAGCCGGATCGAGCTTGACGCGATGGACGCCGAAAAAATTCCTCGTGGTGAGCGCGACCAACCGCGGGTCGCCGTCGTACGACTGAACGAAGAAGATCAGCGTGGCCACCAGCCCGAACGCGGCCCATCCCCTGCGGACGGGCGCGGGACGCGCAGGGGCCGCGGCGGCTCGAGCCGAAGCGGCGGCACCAGACGGAGAAGCGCGGCGGGTGGACGGTGCGCCCCGCGACGGAGCGGTCGCCTCGCGGGACGCGAGCGCGAGCGAAGCCAGCGCGATCACGAACGGGTACTCGATCACGCTCGGGAGGACGACCGGCGCCAGCAGCGCATTCAACGCGCCGCCCAGCACGCCGCCCAGCGACAGCCACAGGTAAAACGTCGTGAGATCGCGGCCCGCGGGGCGCGTCGTCGCCAGTTCGCAGTGGCACGCGAGCGCGGCGAAGAAGAACGCCGCCAGGTGGAGAGCGAGCAGCGCGCCGATCGGCAGCAGCGTGCGCACCGAGTGCGCGACGATCAGCGCGACCACGAACGCCGGGAGCGCGGCGAGCGCAGCGCGACGGACCCACGACGGTGGCCGCGCGAACGCGACGATGAACGTGACGAGATAGAGCGTGAGCGGCACCAGCCAGAACAGCGGAACCGGCGCGATGTCGGTGGTGATGTAGGTGGTGACGCCCAGCATCAGGCTCGAGGGAATCGCCGAGAGCGCGAGCCATCGGAGTCGTCGCGCCCGCGGCACCGCGGCCGCGATTCTGCCTGCCGCGCCGCCCGTCGCGCCGCTCCCGCTCGTCGCCGCACTCGTGCCGGGCGCGTCACTCGCACCGCCGCGGGGTCGCCGCAGCGTGAGCGCGCACGCGATCGTGAGCAGCAGCAGGACTGCGTACCCGGTCGCCCACAAAAAGTTCTGGGTGCCGAGACGCAGATGCGGCTCGATCACGAACGGATAGCCGATCAGCGCCGCCAGGCTGCCGGCATTGCTCGCGACGTACAGAAAGTAGGGATCGCGACTCGAGCGATGTCCGCTTTCGACGAACCAGCGCTGCAGCAGCGGTGCCGCCGAGGCGATCGCGAACACCGGCGCGCCGACCGTAAGCGTCAGTAGCGCGAGCAGCCACGGCACCGGATGCAGCACGTCGGGGACGAGCCGCGAGGAAAGCCGCACCGGAAGCAACCACAGCGGAAGCGCGAGCACCGCGAGATGAAGTCCGGCGTGGCGCCGCACTCCGAGGCGCGACGGCAGCGCGTGCGCGTAGGCGTAGCCCGCGAGCAGCGCGGCCTGGAAGAACACCATGCAGGTGTTCCAGACCGATGGCGATCCGCCCAGGTACGGCAGCACCATCTTCGCGATGATCGGCTGGATCAGGAACAACAGCAGCGCGCCGAGAAACAGCGTGATCGAGAAGAGGAGGATCATGCGCGCTTCCGCTACTTCAGCCAGTCGGCGGGATTCAGCGCGCTCCCGCCCTTTCGCACCTCGAAGTGGAGCACGGTGCCTTTGAGCGATCCGGTGTCGCCGACCTTGCCGATGGTCTGGCCCGAGACGACCTCGACGCCCTGCGCGACCGAAATGTCGGAGAGATGAGCGTACAGAGTGTAGTAGCCGTCGCCGTGATTCAGGATCACGATCTCTCCGTAGCCGGCGTAATCGTCGCTGGTGTATTCGACGCGGCCCTTTGCCACCGCATGCACCGGCGCGCCCATCGGGGCCTCGATGTCGATGCCGTTGTTGATGGTGGTGGTGCCCCACTTGGGATGAACTTCGGGGCCGAAGTGCCCGACCACGTCGCCGCGCACCGGCCAGTCGAGCACGCCCTGACCCCTCGCGAAGTCCCCGGTGTACGGCTGGGGATTGCGCCCCTCGGACCGCGCTCGGTCCGCTTCGGCGCGGCGCCGGCGCTCGAGGTCGGCGAGCAGGCGCGACAGCGCGCGCGCGTTGCGCTCGAACTCGGCGGCGGCGGCCTCGTATTCCGAGCGCTGATCGTGGATGCTCTTCACCGATTGTTCGTGGCTCTGGCGCAGCGTCGCGAGATGCTGGGTTTCACGCTGGGTCTTCTTCGCGGTCTTCTGCACCTCGGTCAGCGTGCCTTCGATCCGCTGCTGCGTCACCTCGACCTGAGCCTTCCGCTGCGCGATGTCTTCCAGCAGCATGCGGTCCTGCTCGGCGACCATCACGAGAAAGTCCCAGCGCGCGAGCAACTGGCCGAACGAGCGGGTCGAGAGCAGAAACTCGAGCTCGCGCGCCGCCCCGTATTTGTAGAGCGCCCGCAGGCGGCGGGCCAGCTTCGCCTTCTGGCGCGCGAGCGCTTCGAGGCTGCGCTCGAGATCGGCGTGCGTCACTTCGAGCTGCTGATCGAGGTTGGTGCGACGCTGCTCCAGTGCGCGAAGGCGGCGCCGCGTTCCGGTCAGCTGTCTCTCGGTGCGTCGCAGCTGCACCAGGGCCTGGCTCTCCTGGCCCTTCAACTGGTTCGCCGCTGCGCGCTTCTCTCTCGCCTGGCGGTTGAGGTCTTCGAGCTCGTGGCGCTTCGCGGTTTCGAGGCTGTCCTGGGCTCCCAACGGAGACGCCAGGGCCGTCGCGAGCAGCAACAGTGCGGCGAAGCGCTTCATGCGCCGACCGCGCGCAGCACCCTCGAGAGCGCGAGCGAGGCGCCCAGCCACGCCAGCGCCACCGCGGCACCGACGAATGCCGCCGCCCAGCTCCACGGCAGGAATACCACCCCGGAAATCTGCGATGCGGCCGCCTGCTGAAGCGCGTAGAGCAGGCCGAGCGAGAGCACCGAGGCGATCAGCGCCTCGAACACTGCCTCGATCACGTACGGCCGGGCGATGAATCCGTCGGTCGCGCCCAGCCGGCTCATGATCTCGATCGGCTGGCGCCGCGCCAGCACCGTGAGCCGGATGGTGTTGTACACGACCAGGATCAGCGCCAGCGCGACCGCGATGCCCGCCGCCAGGGCGCCCCGTTCGAGCCCTCGTGTGATGTCGTCGAGCCGTCGCACCCACTCGGCGCCATAGCGCACGTCCTCGACCTCCGGCATCTCGCCAACCTGCTTCGCGGCGAGCGCCATCGCGGGTGCAGCGAGCAACTCGGGACGCAGCCGCACCCGCAGCGAGGCCGGCAGCGGATTCTGATCCACCGCCTCGAGCAGCTGCGGGTCGCCGACCTGTTGCGCGAAATCCTTCCACGCGGCGTTCTTTCCGACGTAGGTCACGGACCCGAACAGTCCGGTCAGGCGGTTGACGAGATCGTCGCGCTGCGAATCGGTCACATCGTCGCGCAGATAGACCACCATCTCGCGACGATCGCCCACGAATTGAAGCGCGACCGTGGCGTTGTGGGCGAGCATCAGGAACAACCCCGCGAGCGTGAGCGCCGCGGTGAGCGCCACGATCGCGGTGGTGGCGATGCCGCGATGATGGCGGAACGATCGCAGCGCCTCGCGCAGATCGAAGCCGTGCATGTCAGGCTCCCGCTTCCGTTGGGGGTGCCGCGGCGTCGGGCGGCGGCGACGCGCCCGAAATCCCGCTCTCCGCACCGGGGGGCGCGAATTCGCCCGCCGGGAGTCCACCCTCGGTCTCCGGACCCGGACCGGACGGCGCGTGGGCCAGGTGACCGTCCTCGATCTCGAGCACGCGGCCGGGCAGCCCGTTCGCGACCTCGCGGCGCGTGGTGACCACGAGCAGCGCGGCGCCTTCGCCGTGAATCCGACGCAGCAGGGCGAGCACGTCGTCCGCGCTGCGCTGCTCGAGCGCGCCGGTCGGTTCATCGGCCAGGATCACGGCCGGACGGTTGACGATGGCGCGCGCGATCGCCGCGCGCTGCCTCTCGCCCGCCGAAAGCTCGTGTGGAAACGCCGCCTGTTTCAGCTGGAGCCCCACCTGCTCGAGGGCGTACATCACGCGCGGGATCACCTCGTCGTCGCGCGAGTGGCCGGCGATCCGCACCGCGAGCGCGATGTTCTCGAACACGGTGCGGTCGCCGAGCAGGCGAAAGTCCTCGTAGATGATGCCGAGCGTGCGCCTGAGCAGCGCGCGCTGGCCGCGCGTCAGTCGGCCGCCACGGAAGGTTCCGACCGTCACGCGGCCCGAGGTGGGCTGGGTCTCATGCGTGATGAGACGCAGCAGCGTGGTCTTGCCGGCGGCGCTATGGCCGAGAAACACCACGCACTCGCCCTCGTTCATCTGCCACGAGAGCGAATCGAGCGCGAGGCGCTCTCCATAGCGCTTCGACACCTGATCGAAGGTGATCATTCCCGTCGAACCTAACAGACGTGGTGGCCGGCGCTCAATGGGAACGCGTGCACTGGGCCCTTTCCAAGGGGGCAGCGAGGCGCTTCTGCCGCAGGTTCAGCTCAAATCACCGATACCTCGCTTTCAACTGGCCCCAGGTCGGATTTCTAGCCGGCGTTGAGTGCGTGTTGCAGAAGACGAGCGTGAAGACGAGGTCGGCGCCGGGGTAACGTGGGTCCGGATAATCGCGCAAGATGCAGCCGTCGAAATCGCTCCGGTAGGTTTCCCAGAGATGCCCTCCCGAGTACGCATCATTCGCGTCGATCAAGAGATCGGCGTACCCGGTGCATACTTCCTGCACCCAGAAGCAGTACACCGACGGTCTTGGCAGGCTGATGGGAGGATCGAACGCGTACGTAATCGGAGTCGGCCGGGTGGAATCCGGACTGGTGAAACTCAGTGTGGGCCCGTCATAGACAACCAGATGGGTGTGTGGCGTACCGCCGGAATCCACTTCGGTGATCCAGAATTTCAGTTGGGACGGGTTGTTGTGCTCTGATGGAATGCGCCATGCCGTGACGGACTCGATGAGCGTGTCGGCCGCCGTGAACGTCTCGCCCCACGCCTTACCCATGACAATGTCGCCGACGTTGGTGGCCTGCGACGTGTCCACTCGCACCGACTCCGGTATGCAGGTAGCCGTGCCCCGCAAGGTGGCCTTGACCGGGCGCGGGAGAAAGCCGCCGGAAAGTGCAATACAGAGAACGAGCGTGTTGGCCAGGGCTCGCACGCTCACCTCGCGACTACAACCTTGCCATCCTTGGGCGGGGAAACGACTTCGATGATGTGGCGGATGTGACTTGCCACCGCCGCGGCATCAGCCGAGGCGGTGGTGGACGTTTTCCTTCTGCACCCGGGGCAAGGTTTTATCACCGATACCTCGCTTTCAACTGGCCCCAGGTCGGATTCCGGACCGGCGTCGAATGCGTGTCGCAGAAGACAAGGGTGAAAACGAGATCCTCCGCAGAAAAGCTTGGGTCCGGGTAGTCTCTCAGAATGCAGCCGTCGAAATCGCTTCGAAACGTCTGCCAGAGATGCCCTCCCGAGTAGGCATCGTTTGCGTCGATCAAGAGATCGGCGTACCCCGTGCACACCTGAATCCAGAAGCAGTAAATCGAAGGCCTCGGAAGGCTGATCGGAGGGTCGAACATGTAAGAGCGCCTTTCAAAACTCGTGACGCGGTGAACTCGCTGGGGTAGCTTTCGCGGTCGGACACGGAGGTCCGACGGTGGCGAAAGTACTGGTGGA
>JACOSU010000052.1 GCA_016178685.1 Candidatus Eiseniibacteriota bacterium
CCCGGATCTCGCGGTCGTGGCGACCGCGCTCGAGCAGCCGACCCTTTACGCGGGCGAGACCGTGGCGATCCAGAGCGTGCTCTTCAACGCCGGACGTCCGCCGGTGTCCAACGTGCCGGTCGAGCTACGCGCGGACGGGGCCACGGTGGACGTTCAGCCGGTGTCGTTCGCCGGGCTCATGCCCGAGGTCGTCACGTTCCATTGGACCCCGGCGGCGGACGGCCCCCACGAACTGAGCGTTGTGATCGATCCGTTCGGGCAGGTTGACGAGGCGAGCAGCGCCCAGGACAGTGCGGGCGGCCCGGTCACGATACTCTCGAACACAGAGAACAACATCCAGATCGACAGCCTCTGGGTCGGCTTCGAGACCGGGCCTCCGCCCGTCGCGGTGCGTCGCGTGCCCGGGGCGGCCGGCGGCAGCGTCCGCTCTCCGTCGGCGCAGCTCGACCTGCCGGCGGGCTTTTCCTACCGGACGGTCACGTTCGGGCTCGGCGAGATCGTTCCCGAGAGCACTGGCATCGCGCCGGCGTCCGGGGATTCGTACACGGGCCCGATCGTCAACCTGACGCCACACGTGCTTGAGATGTTGCGCCCGGCCACGCTCACCGTGCGCGTCAACTGGCCCGGGGATCCCGGGCTGCTTCAGCCGTTCCGTTTCGAGGATTCGACTGCGACCTGGGTCCCGGTGATGCTCGGGGGCGGCCCGGTCGCGGGCGGATGGGCGTTCGTCATCGACCGCACCGGCATGTATTCCGTCCAGGGCGGCGGCGGAGTGACCGAGACCGAACAGGTGGAAGTGGTCTCTGCCGACGCCGATTCCCGGCAGGCGCGTGTGACCTGGTTCGTGCCGGCCACGCTGCGCGGGGAGGAAGCCGTGGTGTGCCGGCACGCGCCGGGTGGCGCCTGGATCGCGCTCGCGAGCGTCGTTCCGGACGGAACCGGTCGCGTAGTGTACGTGGATACCGATGTCCGGCCGGGGCAGCGCATCACCTACGGCCTGCGTCTCCCGAGCGGTGACCCGGCCCGCATCGTGGGCGAGGTGACGCTGGAGATTCCGCAGGCTGATGCCTTCAAGCTGGACGGACCGCGTTCGAACCCGTCCGTCGGGCCGCTGATCGTCTCGTTCAGCCTGCCGAGCGAGGCGGCCGCCACACTCGAGCTGCTCGATCCCGCCGGGCGCCGGGTCCGCGCGCTCGCGCTGACGGCTCTGGGCCCGGGGAATCACTGGCTCAATCTCAGCGAGGGCGGGCGCCTCGCGTCCGGGTTTTACCTGCTGCGTCTCAAGCAGGGCGATCGGTCGCTGACCCGGAGGGTGGCGGTCCTTCAATAACCGTCGTGGGCCGACCTCACCGCCCCGCAGCCCGGACGGATCGAGCAGCGGTTTCCCAAGCGACGA
Source organism: Candidatus Eiseniibacteriota bacterium (assembly GCA_016178685.1). GTDB lineage: Bacteria > Eisenbacteria > RBG-16-71-46 > RBG-16-71-46 > RBG-16-71-46 > JACOSU01. The sequence goes on from JACOSU010000052.1 coordinate 1,397, forward strand.
ACCGCGGTTTTCGTCCGGAACCAACCCTTCACGCCAGCTCATTGCGGACGGCGCTCATCCCGAAGCCCTCGCGAGAGTTCGAATCGCGAGGGTTTCCTGTTTGAGCGAGGGCTCGCGGACACGAGGGGACCGGCCTTGACACGGTTCTCGTAGCCAGGCTCATAGCCAGTCCGACGCCCGTCCACCCTCGGGTGCCACAGTGAGGCCCCGGGCTCGCGTGGATCGGCCGAGACCGCACGGCGCGGCGGATCCCGAAGGCTCATACAATACGCGAGGGGGTTGGAACGTCGTATGGGTGCAGCCGAACGAGCGGGAGGCCTGTGCGACAGGATGCAGAACTTGGCGCGGGCATGATCCGGGGTGAGTCAGGGGCGTTCGCCGATCTCTACCAGAAGTACCGGGCACGCCTTCATCAATACGCGCTGAGCCTGATCCGCTCACGAATGGAGGCCGAGGACGTGGTGCACGATGTCTTTGTCGCACTGGCGAAGCACGCGAGCGCGGGACGCATGCCCCGAGAACTCTCGGCCTATCTCTACGTGTCGGTTCGGAACCGCTGCGTGGATCGCATGCGGCGCAAGCCGGAGCGGCCACTCGATGACGTGGACCTCGAACTGATCGTCGCCCCGCCCGGCGACGAGGAGCGCATGGAGCTCCGTCGCTGGCTCACCCGCGCGCTGCTCGCGCTACCGGCCGAGCAGGCGGAGGTGGTGGTGCTCAGGACCTGGCACGATCTCGAGTTCGCCGCGATCGCCGGGATGCAGGGAACGACGGTCAACACCGCCCTCTCGCGCTACCACTACGCGCTCGCGAAGCTGAGAAAGGAGCTGGGAGTCCATGGACGATGATCGCATGGAGCGGCTGCTGAGAGGCTACCGGCTGCCCGATGTGTCGCGGGATCTCGACCATCGAGTGTTGAGGAAGGGCGCTGCGATCATGGCGCGCGCGCGCACCCGGGCGACGATGGAGGATGTCGGACGGACCTTGCTGGACCGACTCGGCTTCGGCTACCTCGCCTGGCTCGTCGACTTCGTCAACACAGCCGACGCCGAGTACCGCGTCGTCTTCATCTAGAGGAGGCTCACCATGAACGCTGTCTTCGCGGCCCGCGGCAAGGACGGCCGTCGCAGGATCAACCGCCGTCATCTGGTCTGGCTCGCTCCGCTCGGCGTGACCGTGGGCGTCGGACTCTTCTTCGGGATCGGCACGCTGGTCGCGTGGCTCTGGCGCGTGACGGTGGCCGAGATCTTCGGGATCAAGCCGATCAGCTTCTGGCAGGCGTGGGGTCTCATCCTGCTCTCGCAGATCCTGTTCAAGGCGAACATGCGGCCGACGACGCGCACCGGGCCCCGGTGGCGCCGCTTCCCCGCGCGCGGAGATTGTCCCGAGATGGAACCAGAGCAGCCGCCAGGCGACCGAGAAGGCTGAGGACATGAACTCAACCAGGCAACAAGCAAGAGTCGCTGGAATCCTGTATGTATTGGCCTGCATCACCGCCCCCTTTGCCCTCATCTATGTCCCCCTCACTCTGGTCGTGCCGGGAGTGAGTTGAGACGGTAATTATCCGACAGACCGCGGTGTCGGCGAAGTTCCGATCGACAGAAGCGGCCACCCGGTCCTCCGGGTAGATTGGGGTTGTCGAAGTCCACCAATCGCCGGAGGGAAG
>JACOSU010000053.1 GCA_016178685.1 Candidatus Eiseniibacteriota bacterium
TCCGCGGCGTCCGTCTCAACTAGCCATCCTCGGCACCGTGCGCGGCCGGGTCCCTTCGGGGCCCGGCCGTTCGCGTTCCGGCGCATGAGGTTGGGTCGTGGAAGCAGCGCCGCGGCGCTCCCGATTGCGCGGCCGGCGAGCGCTCTCTATAATGCGATCCGAACCGTGAGCAACCCCACCGCGAGATCGGGCCGGCGCGTCAGCGATTCGGCCACCGAGATGACCCAGCTGGTGCTGCCGCACGAGGCCAACGTTCACGGCAGCGTGCTGGGCGGCATGGTGATGCACTGGATCGATCTGGCTGCCGCGGTGGTGGCGAACCGCCATTCGCGCTCTCCCGTGGTGACGGCGGCGATCGACGACATGTCGTTCCTGGCTCCGATCGCGGTGGGGCAACTGGCGCTGATCCACGCTCGCATCACGCTGGTGGGCAAGAGCAGCATGGAAATCCGGGTGGATGTCGAATCGGAGAATCTGCTGAGCGGCGAACGCCGGCACACCAGCACCGCGTACGTCACGTTCGTAGCGCTCGATCCTAAGACGGGCCGCCCGGTCGTGGTGCCGGGACTGATTCTTGAAACGCAAGAAGAGCGGGCGGAACACGCCCGTGCCGGCGAACGCCGTCGCCTGCGGCTGGAGAGGGCCGGGCGCAAGGGGAGGTCCTGAAATGCCGTTATCGATCGTGGTGCCACAGCTCGGCGAGAGCGTCGCCGAGGGCACCGTGTCCAAGTGGCTGAAGGCGGTCGGCGATCGCGTGCGCAAGGAAGAGCCGCTGGTCGAGATCCAGACCGACAAGATCAATGTCGAGATCCCCTCGCCGGCCGAAGGCACGCTCGCATCGATCACGGTGGCTGAGGGCACGACCGTTCTGGTGGGCACCGAGATCGCGACGCTGGCGACCGCGGGGGAAAGCGTCGGGGGGTCGCCCGCATCGCCAGTGGCGGGCGCCGCGGCTACCGCGTCCTCGACCGAGGCCAGGGCAGCAGCTCCCGCGTCCACGGGCGCTTCGGGTTCCGCGCGCGCCACCGCTTCCGCTCCGACTCCGGCGCCGGCCGCGCCGTCCGCCACGCCCGCGTCGCGCCCGGCAAGTCTGCCGGTCGCCGCATCGGTCGCGTCCGCCTACTCGGGCGGCAACGGCGCGAACGTGACGCCGGCCGAGCGCAATCTCTCGCCCTCGGTGCGGCGCATCATGCGCGAGCAGAACGTGGGTCTCGATGAAGTGACGGCGATACGCGGCTCGGGTGTGGCGGGGCGTGTGACGCGCGACGACCTGCTCGAATACCTGCAGTCGCGCGCGACGCGTCCGGCGGCGGCCGCGCCGGCCGCGGCGTCCGCGACCGCGCAGCGCCCGGTGCCCGCGGCGTCCGGTCCGCCCGGCTTCCTCGGCGCCGCGACCGCCGCGACCGCCGCCGGAGCGCGCGAGGAGATCGTTCCCTTCACGCGCGTGCGGCGCCTGATCGCCGAGAACATGGTGAAGGCCAAGCACACCGCGGCTCACACGCACTGCTTCGATGAGGCCGAGATGGCCGCGATCGTGGCACTGCGCAGGGAATGGGCGCCGAAGCTCGAGACGCAGGGCGTCAAGCTCACCTACATGCCGTTCTTCATCAAGGCGGCGGTGCTCGCGCTGCGCGAGTTCCCGTGGGTCAATGGCTCGGTGTCACCGCAGGGCGATGCGATGATCGTGAAGAAGTATTACAACATTGGGCTCGCGGTGGGCCGCGGCGACAAGGGTCTGATCGTTCCGAACCTCAAGGACTGCGATCGAAAGAACCTGGTTCAGCTGGCAACCGAGGTGAACGATCTCGCCGCGCGCGCACGCGCCGACCGGCTGCGGCCCGACGACATCCAGGGCGGCACGTTCAGCATCACGAACGCCGGCGTCTACGGCGCGATCAACTCGTCTCCGGTGATCAACGTGCCCGAGGTCGCGATCCTCGGCGTTCACCGGATCGTCGAGCGGCCGGTGATCCGCGACGGGCAGATCGTGGCGCGCCCGATGATGAACGCCTCGATCGGATTCGACCACCGCGTGGTGGACGGCGAGCTGGCGGTCAAGTTCCTGCGCCGCGTGTGCGAGTTGCTGGAGCGGCCCGAGCTGCTGTGGTTCTACGCCTGAGCTCCCCGTGCCCACTCTCACCGCCTGCGCGCTCGGACGCCTGCCCTATCGGGACGGTCTGCGCCTTCAGGAGGCCCTGGTGCGCGCGCGCTCGGACGGCGAGACCGGCGACTGGCTGCTCTATCCCGATCATCCGCCGGTGCTGACGGTGGGACGCAATCCCAGTGAAGACAACCTGCGGGTGCCGGTCGAGACGCTCGATCGCCTCGGGATCGAACGATTCGAAGTCGCGCGCGGCGGCGACATCACGTGGCATGGGCCCGGCCAGCTGGTCGGGTATGCGATCCTCGATCTCACGGCCCGCGACCGCGATCTGCATCGTTTCCTGCGCGACCTCGAACGCTCGCTGATCGCGACGCTCGAGGGGCTCAGCCTGCCTGCCGGGATCGTCCCGGGGCGCACCGGGGTGTGGCTCTCGGGCGAGAAGATCGCCTCGATCGGGGTCGCGGTGCGGCGCTGGGTGAGCTACCATGGATTCGCCCTCAACGTGCATCCGGACCTGAAATTCTTTAAACTGATCCATCCCTGCGGGCTTCGCGGCATCGAAATGACGTCGATCGCGGCCCGGCTGGGGAGCAGGGCCCCCGGGCTCGAACAGGTCCGGGTGCGGACGACGAACCATCTGGCCGAAACCTTTGGATACCGGGCCTTGCGCTGGGCCGAGCCCGATGAAGCCTGGCGCACTGCGGGTGAAACCGCCCCGGAGCACTTATCCTCGGCGCGGCACGCGGCCGCCTGAGATCCGATGAAACCCCGCGGGGCGAGTGCCCCGTCATCCCAGGAGAACTCTCGATGCTGACCCTGACCGAAGCCGCCACGCGGAAGCTCAACGAGGTGATCACCCAGCAGGGCGAGAGCGGCGCTTCCGCCTTCGGACTGCGCGTGAGCGTGTACAAGGGCGGATGCTCCGGCTACCAGTACGGAATGTCGCTGGCCGAAAAGGCCGACGAGGGCGACTGGGTCGGTGAGTTCGCCGGTGTGCGCGTGCTGGTGGATGCCGAGAGCGCCCCGCTGCTCGAAGGCGTCAACATTGACTACGTCGAGACGCTGCAGGCCTCGGGCTTCACGATCTCGAACCCGAATGCGGCGCGCGGCTGCGGCTGCGGCAAGTCGTTCGAGACCGAGGAAAAGGCGGAGACCGAGGGCGGTTGCGGCGGCGGCTGCGGGTGCGGTAGCGGCGGTCACTGAGGTGGGATTCATGAAGCTCATGCTCTTCAGCATTGACGAAGCGAACCGGCTCACGGAGGAGCTGCGCCCCGAGCTCGAGCGCCTGGTGCTCGCGAAGCGCGAATTCGATCGCGTCGAGACGCGCGTCTCGGCGTTGAGCCTCGCGGTCGCGGGGGCCGCGCCCGACAATCCCGACGCGCTCGATCTCTTGAAGCTCCAGCGCCGGCACGGCCTGCTGAAGCGGCAGATCAGCGAGGGCGTACACGCGATTCACGAGCGCGGCGCGCTGGTCAAGGATCTCGAGCGCGGGCTGATCGACTTCTACGCGTTGTCGGGCGATCGCCTGATCTTTCTGTGCTGGCAGTTGGGCGAGACCGGCGTGTCCCACTGGCACACGCTCGAGGGTGGTTTTACCAGCCGGCAGCCCCTGAAGCGCACCGAACAGGAATGAGGGCAGGGCGGAGGCCGCGTTGAGCGCCATCCTGATGCCGGACACCCGCGGCGCCCGTCCGTTCGGGGAGTACGCGGCACTCGCGGCCGATGAAATCCGCGAACGCACGTTTGCCGCGAAGCGCGCGCTCGGCACTCGCGCCGTGATCCTCGGCCACCACTACCAGCGCGAGAGCGTGATCGAGTTCGCGGATTTCCGCGGCGACTCGTTCAAGCTCGCCCAGCTGGCCGCGAACCGCGAGGGCGCGGAGTTCATCGTGTTCTGCGGCGTCCACTTCATGGCGGAATCCGCCGACGTGCTGCGCCGCGACGGCCAGACCGTGATCCTGCCCGACGTGAAGGCCGGCTGCTCGATGGCCGACATGGCGGGAATCGAGGACGTCGAGGACGCGTGGGAGCATCTGGCGCGCATCCACGGCGACACCATCACCCCCGTCACCTACATGAATTCGACCGCTGCCTTGAAGGCGTTCTGCGGCGAGCGCGGGGGCGTGGTGTGCACGTCGTCCAATGCCGCCTCGGTGCTGGAATGGGCGTGGGCGCGCCGGCGCCGCGTGTTCTTCTTTCCCGATCAGCACCTGGGCCGCAACACCGCGTTCGCGATGGGCGTGCCGCTCGATGCGATGGCCGAGTGGGACTGGCGCGCGACTGACCCGGCGCGCGTGAACGAGCGCTGCTTCGCGGACGAGGCGCGCATCATCCTGTGGCGCGGGTTCTGCTCGGTGCACACGAAGTTCACGAAGCGGCAGATCGATGAGGTGCGCGCCGCCGATCCGGGCGTCCGCGTTCTGGTTCATCCCGAGTGCCCGTTCGACGTGGTGCGCTCCGCCGATCGCGTGGGTTCGACGGAGTTCATCATCGATCAGGTGCGCGGCGCCGCGCCCGGCACGCACTGGGCGATCGGCACCGAGGTCAATCTGGTGCACAGGCTCTCGCTCGATTATCCGGAACAGAACATCCACTCGCTCCAGAAGAACGTGTGCCCGTGCGCGACCATGAATCGCATCGACCCCGCGCACCTGCTGTGGACGCTCGAGAATCTTTCCGAGGGCCACGTCGTCAATCCGATCCGCGTGAGCGAAGCCGTGCGGCAGGGCGCGCGCGTTGCGCTCGAGCGCATGCTGTCGCTCGGGGGCAGCGGCGCGCTCGCCTCCGCCGCGCTCGCGAGGGACTGATCCGATGAGCGACTTCGACGCGGCAGAGGCGGCGGGTGCGGTGCGTGGCGGGGCCGAGGCGGCGCGTGGGACCGGGGGCGCGGCGGGGCATGTGACGCGTGAAGCCGCGCGGGACAACCCGGGCGAGGCAAGAACGAATGCGGGCGCCGATGGCCGGCCGCAGATCCGCGTGCTGGGCGCGCCGCGAGCGCCGATCCCGGAGCGCGTGCCGCTCACGCCGCGCTTCGGCGGATGCGCGTCGGGAGCCGGAATCGGGGTGGGCGCGGGCGCCTCGGGCGAGGGATTCCGCAGGCTCCCCGAGTGGCTCAAGGTGAAGCTCCCGGGCCAGGGCGAATACGGCGAGACCAAAGCCCTGCTGCGCGCTCAGAAGCTGGTCACGGTCTGCGAAGAGGCGCATTGCCCGAACCTGGGGCACTGCTGGTCGCGTGGCACTGCCACCATCATGATCCTCGGGGAGTTATGCACCAGGCGCTGCGGGTTCTGCGCGGTCGCGCCGGGAAAGCCCAACGGTTTCGTGGACTGGGACGAGCCGCGCCGCGTCGCCGAAGCGGTCGCCGCCATGAACCTGCGCCACACCGTGATCACCTCGGTCGCGCGCGACGACCTCGCCGACGGCGGCAGCACCATCTTCGCGCAGGTGATCCGCGCCATACGCGAGAAATCGCAGACCGTCATCGAAGTGCTGATCCCGGATTTCCGCGGCCACGCCGAGGATCTCGAGCGCGTGATCGAGGCGCGGCCCGAGGTGATCAATCACAACATCGAGACCGTCGAGCGCCTGCATCCACTGGTGCGTCCCAGCGCGCGCTATGCGCGATCGCTCGAGCTGCTCAAGCGCGTGAAGGAAAGCGGCGCCGGCATCAAGGCCAAGTCCGGAATCATGCTGGGCCTCGGGGAGCAGCCCGATGAGCTCCGGCAGACGCTGCGCGATCTGCGCGCGCACGGCTGCGACCTGCTCACGATCGGCCAGTACCTGCGGCCGAGCACGAATCACCTGCCGGTGATCGAATATGTGCACCCCGACAAGTTCGCCAACTGGGGCCGCGAAGCCGAGGAGATCGGCTTCGAAAACGTGGCCTCGGGCCCGCTGGTGCGCTCGTCCTTTCACGCCGACGAGCTGGCCGGCACCGTGCGCCCCGGCGAGAGCAGCAAGGCGGGGTAGGACGGGTCTCGAGGAGCCCGGATTACCACACTCGGGGCGGCGTGAAGGCTGGCAGATGATCGGAGAGGCGTGGGGCGGAATCTGGAGTATCATTCCGTGTGAGTCGCGAATATAGCCAGCCCCCAATCGCGAGAGTCAGGCATGAAGAATTCGCACCTGATCTGCGGCGCGCTGCTGATGTTTGCCACCCCGGCGCTCTCGGCCGGGTTCATCAACATGATGTGGAACGACTGCCCGCTCGCGCCGGGCGTAGTCAACGTCAACAACGCGTGTACTTCGAACAACGGCTCGTACACGCTAATCACGTCGTTCGGGCCGCCGGCGGACATGCCTCAGTTCATGGGATGCGCCGGCGTGATTGACCTGCAGACCAACGTCGCGGTGCTTAGCCAGTGGTGGCACATGGAAACCGGCGGCTGCCGCGACGGCAAGATGACCTGGGATGCCAACTTCAGCCTTGGTCCCTACTTCTGCATCGATTTCTGGCAGAATCTGGCGTCGGGCGGAATTGAATACGCGGTGCCGTCGCCGGGTTTGGGCGGGACCAACACCGCCCGCATCCGGACACTTCAGACGGTTGCGACTCCCGGGCCGATCACGGTCCTCGATGCGAATCTGGACCAGAATGAGTACTATGCGTTCAAGATCAAGATTCTGAAAGCGTTGTCAACCGGTACTGGCGCCTGCGCGGGCTGTCTCGACAAGGCGTGCCTCGTGTTCAACTCGCTGAGCCTCAGCCAGCCGGCCCTCACTCCGGATGTCGAGATCACGTGTGGGCCACAAATAGTCGTGACCTACAACAATGGCACCGGGGTGCTGAACTGCCTATGGCACTGCCAAACCGTCCCCACCCACAAGAACACCTGGGGCTCGATTAAGGCTATCTACCGATGAGTCCCACCCGTCACTTCTTCTGATCGTTGTTCAGCCACTCGGTCCACGCCGCGTTGTTGAACGGGCGGCCGAGGAAGTTCGCGACCAGCTTCGCGGCGGGCTTGGTGCCGCCGGGCGCCAGCACCATCTGGCGGTAGCGCGTCGCCACCCCCGGCGCCAGCAGGTGCGTCTTGTCGAACTGCGCGAACATGTCCTTCGCGATCACCAGCGACCACATGTACGTGTAGTAGACGGCCGAGTACCCCTCGAGATGCCCGAACGCGCACTGGAAGTGGGTGCCGGGCACGTACGGGAACGGCTGATACTTCTTCACCAGGTCCTGCACGATCGCATCGGTGTCGACCTGCCTGGGATCGCGGTCGTAAATGGACAGTGAGAGCTTCGCGTACACCATCTGGCGCCTGACTCCGAGGCCCTGACCGTAATCCTTGGCGCGATTCATCTGGTTCACGAGCTCGGCCGGAATCGGCTGGCCGCTCTGGTAGTGCTTCGCAAACGTCGCGAGCACTTCGGGATTCTCGGTCCACTCCTCGAGCATCTGGGACGGCGCCTCGACGAAGTCCTGCTCGGTGCGGATGCCGCCGATTCCGCACCACGGGTGATGTCCCGCGAACAGCGTGTGGAGCAGGTGGCCGAACTCGTGGAAGAACGTGCGCACGTCGCCGTATTCCATGAGCCCCGGGTCCCCGGCTTCGCCGCCCGGGAAATTGCAGATCAGCGCGGCCTCGGGAATCTGCTTGCCCTCGACCCCGGTCCGCACGTCGAACTGGGCGGCGTGGTTGTACTTGTCCTTGCGCGGATGCATGTCGAGGTAAAAGCGGCCCACCAGCTTTCCGTTCTCGGTGGCCTCGTAGCATTCGACCGACGGGTCCCACACCGGCGCGTTCGCGACGCGGTGAAACTCGACGCCGAACATGCGGCTGGTGACGCCCAGCACGCCTTCCTTCACACGGTCATAGGGAAAGTAGGGGCGCACCGACTGCGAATCGAAATTGTAATTCGACTTGCGCACCTGCTCCGACCAGTAGCTGCCTTCCCACCCGTTCACGACGGTCGCGCCGGGAACATCCTGCTGCTTGCGCTCCAGCAGCACCCTGTACTCGCGCTCGGCCCGCGCGCCCGAGGCCGCGACGATCTGGTCGATGAAATCTGAAGCGTTCTTCGCGCTCCCCACCATCTTGTCGGCGGTCACGCAGTCGGCCCAGTTCGTGAAGCCCAGCAGGTTCGCGAGCTGAGAGCGCTGCGAGATCAGGCTGTCGAGCGTGGCCATGTTCTTGGGGTACGCGCGGTCGTTGTACGCCATGTACATGCGGTAGCGCAGGCTCTCGCTCTTTGCATACGAGAACACCGGCAGCGCGTCGGGGTAGTCGATCGTCAGCACGATGTGACCGCCCGCGCCGGGCTTGTGGCGCGCGATGTAATCCTCGGGCAGCCCCGCAAGTTCGGAGGCGTCCTTGACCGGCACCTGGCGCTTGTCCTCGCGGATGTTTCGCGAGAACGCCTGACCCGTCTCGACGATCTTCTCGCTCAGTTCCTTGATGCGCTGGCGCGTCGCATCGTCCTTGTCGACGCCCGCCAGCCGGAAGTCGCGCAGCGTCCTCCACAGGTAAAAGCGGGTCTCGGCGTCGGCTTTCGACGTGTCGACCGCCGCGAGCGCGTCGTACACCCTGCGGTTCAGCGACAGCTCGGTGGTGAACGCCGACGCCTCCTGCGTGGCCTTCTCGGCGGCGGCGCGCAGCGCGGAATCCGGATGAACTTCCGAGATCAGCGAGGACTGGCTGCTGGTCGCGTCGAGCTGGAGCACCGCGTCGTCGTAGGGCTGAAGCGTGTTCTCGATCGTGCGCCTGCCCTTGACCGCGACCAGCTGGTCGATCAGCACCTTCGCCTTCGCGAGCCGGTCCTTCTGAATGTTCGCGAACGCATCGTGATCCGGGTGTCCGGACCAGAACGGAGCGCTGACGACGGCCGCGGCGTGCGCCGGGGCGGCGTGCGAGGCGGATGTCGCGGCGGTCGCGGGGGCGGACGCCGTGGTGGCCGGCGCTGGCGATTTCGCGGCCGCCGGCAAGGCGCCGGCGGGAACGGAGACACCGGCGGCCAGCGCGGCAACGAGTACCAGATGGAACGCGGATGCGCGCATCGAAGGAAATCCTCCTGGACAGGTGTGGCGGTGGGCCACGCGAAAGGCGCGCGTGACGGCGAAGCAGACGCCGGTGGCCCGCGAACGACGAACCCGGTATCGAGCCGCGCCACGTTATCCGAGCGCGGAGCGCGGCTCAAAGGACAACGCGGAGCGCACGGCATGTGCGCGGACCGGCGCGGGGTTTCGGAACGACGAGCGCGGCGCGGCGCATGCCGGCGCGGCTCCCCGGTGCGCTCCGCCGCCGCCCCCGCGCCGCGCTGCGCCCGGTCTCAGCCCTTGCGCGGAGGCTGGCTGGGCCGCATCTCGACCCGGCTGTAGAGCGCGCGCGAAGGGGAGCGCAGCAGGTCGACCACGACCTGGCCTACATCGGCGGGCGTCAGTGCCCATCCGGATTTCGCGGCACTGCCGCGGCCAAACTCGGTGGCGACGCTGCCGGGCATCAGGTACGACACGCGAATGCCGTCGTAGCGCACCTCCATCATCAGCGCCTCGCTGAAGCCGTTGAGCCCGAACTTCGTGGCGTTGTAGCCGGCACCGTTCTGGATCGGGTTCTTTCCGGCCAGTGACGAGATGTTGAAGATATAGCCGCCGCCGCGCTTCTTCATGAGCGGAATCGCCTCGCGGCAGCAGTAAAACGGGCCGTTGAGATTGGTCTCGATCATCGCGCGCCAGTCGTCGGGGTCCATCTCGGCAACCGGGCCGAAGATGCCGATGCCGGCGTTATTGACCAGGATGTCGCAGCCGCCGAGATCGTGCGCCACGCCCGCGAACAGTCTCTGCACCGACTCGCAGGCCCGCACGTCGCACACGTAACCGCGCGCGCCCCGTCCCACATCGCGCGCGGCCCGCTCGGCATCGGCGGCCCCGCGCGCGGTCAGCGCGACCGTCGCGCCCTCGGCCGCGAGCGCCTCGGCGATGCCGCGGCCGATCCCGCGATTGCCGCCCGTCACGACCGCGATCTTTCCGTTCAGCGCCGCCATGCGTCCACCCCTCGCGCGCGGGACATCTTCTCCCGGTAGCCGGTCATCCTTCGTGATACGCGAATCAGGATCAGTCGTGATCCTGCAGCCACAGCCTGTCGATCCCGCGCACCACGTTGGGATGACGGCGCCACTGGTAGAACGCCATGCAGGTCGCGGCGAGCAGGTTCGCGACCACCACGGTCCAGGGCTGGAGCCGCCCGATGAAAGCAGCGCCGAGCGCCACTTCGATCCCCAGGACCGCCAGCTGCTGGCACAGCAACAGCACCAGCATCACGAAGA
>JACOSU010000076.1 GCA_016178685.1 Candidatus Eiseniibacteriota bacterium
CCCCGACCTGCGCGGGCTTGAGCCCCGCGGGCAGCTCGAACCCCAGCGCGAGCGCCCGCTCGAGCGCGCGCTCCGATCCGGAGAGGTCGTGGTCCTGGGCCCGGCACACCGCGAGCAACAGCAGCGCCTCGACGTAGCGCGGCTGTTCCGCCAGCGCCTGCTCGAGATCGGCGATCGCTTCGGCCACGCGGCCCGAACGCTCGTAAATGCGCGCGCGGTAATAGCGCAGGTCCGGGAAGCCGGGATTTTCGCTGGGCGCACGCATGAATTCGGTCTCGGCGCGGCCATAGTCACCGGCGTGGAAGAACGCGAGCCCGAGCTTCGCCCGAGCCTCGGCGGCGTAGCAGCGCGCGAGGCCGCGATCGGGATCGTGGGGATCATGCACCTCGCCGAGCACGCGTTCGAAACCGTCGGCGGCGCGCTCGAATTCCCCGCGGTTGAAATGAAGCATGCCGCGCCGGTAATGCGGGTTGTGCCCCCAGCGCAGCAGGGCCGAAATCAAGGACATCGGACTCCCTTCCGTCGCGCGCGGGCGCGGGGCCGGATCCGCCGGCCCCGCCCCGCTCCACGAATCCCTAGTCCATCTGGCGGCGCAGGAACGCCGGGACGTCGAGAGAGGCGCCCTTCGACCCCTCGCGTTCGCGCCCCCATCGGTTGCGACCCGAATCGTTCCGCGGCCACGGCTGCGGGTGACGATATTCCTCGCTGCCCACGCCGGCGGCGCGCGTCTTGTCGACCAGTTTGAGGCGCGGCTCGACGTGCCCGAATCCGGTCGCGATCACGGTGATCATCATCTCCCCGTCCATGTTGGGATCGATGACCGAGCCGAAGATCACGTTGGCCTCCTCCCCCGCCGCATGGACGACGACGTTCGCCGCCTCGTTGACCTCGTGCAGCGTCAGATCGCGTCCGCCGGTGATGTTCACCAGCACGCCCTCGGCTCCGGCGATCGAGACGTCCTCGAGCAGCGGGCTCGAGACCGCCGCCTGCGCGGCCTCGAGCGCGCGCCCGGGTCCGCTCGCGCGTCCGGTTCCCATCAGCGCGTTCCCGCGGTTCGACATCACGGCCTTCACATCGGCAAAGTCGAGATTCACGAGCCCCGGCACCGTGACCAGATCCGAGATGCCCTTGGTGGCCTTGAGCAGCACCTCGTCGCACACCGAGAAGGCGTCCGAGAGCGAAGTGCCCTTGTCCACCACCGACAGCAGGCGTTCGTTCGGAATCACGATCAGCGTGTCCACTTCGGCGCGAAGCTCGGCCAGCCCCTCCTCGGCCTGCCGCATGCGGCGGCGGCCTTCGAACGCGAACGGCTTGGTGACCACCGCGACCGTGAGCGCCCCGCTCTGACGCGCGAGCCGCGCCACCACCGGAGCCGCGCCGGTGCCGGTTCCCCCGCCCATGCCGGCGGTGATGAACACCATGTCGCTGTCGAGGATCGCGTCGGCGATCGCCTGCTCGTCCTCTTCGGCGGCGCGACGCCCGACCGACGGATCGCCGCCCGAGCCGAGACCGCGGGTCGCGCTGGCTCCCAGCTGGATGCGATGCGGCGCGAGCGACTGGTTGAGCGCCTGCAGGTCGGTGTTGGCCGCGATGAATTCGACGCCGCGCAGCCCGGCGCCGATCATGCGATTGACCGCGTTCCCACCCGCGCCCCCGCAGCCGATGACCTTGAGTTTCGCGGTGGACGTGGAATCTATCTCCAGCTCGAACATGGCACTTCTCCCTGTGCCGTGCCCCTCGGGGACCGCCCGGGCGGGCTTTCCGCCCTCGGCGATCCCCAGGGAACGTGTGGCGTGAAGGTTTTTCCGGCCGCCGCTTTTCGCGGCTTCAGAACAGATCGCTGAACCACCGCCTCAGATCGAATCCCGCGATTTTCGGAGCGGACGGCCGCCGCTCACGCAGGTCGGCGTTCTCGACCTGCGCCGCGTGCATCACCAGCCCGACTCCGGTCGAGAAGCGCGGGTCGGCCACGTTGGCCGACAGCCCTCCCAGTCCCTGCGGCGCGCCGAGGCGGACCGGCATCTCGAACACCTGCTCGGCCAGATCGACGATGCCCGGCATGAGCGAGGTGCCGCCCGTCAGCACCACGCCGCCGCCCAGCAGCTCGGCGAAATGGTTCTTCTTCACTTCCTTGTTCCCGAGCGTGAAGATCTCCTCCATGCGCGGCTCGATCATCGAGGCCAGCACGTGGCGCGAGATCTCCCGGTCGGCGCGGCCACCGACGCCGGACACCATGACCATCGCCTCGGGCGAGACCAGCGCGGCCAGCGCGCAGCCGTGCTGAATCTTGATCTGCTCGGCCTTGTCGATCGGAGTGCGCAGGCCGATCGCGATGTCGTTCGTGATGTTCGCTCCGCCGTACGGAATGATCGCGGTGTGCCGGATCGAACCTTCGAAGAACACCGCCACGTCGGTGGTGCCGCCGCCCAGGTCCAGCAGCGCGACGCCCAGGTCGCGCTCGTCGGGCCCCAGCACCGCGTGGCTCGAGGCCAGCGGTTCGAGCACCAGATCGTTCACCTTGAGGCCGGCCCGCTGAATCGCGCGGCAGATGTTCTTCGCCGACGTCACCGCGCCCGTGATGATGTGCACCTCGGCCTCCAGCCGCACCCCGCTCATCCCGACCGGATCCTTGATGCCGTCCTGATCGTCCACGATGAATTCCTGCGGGATCACGTGGATGATCTCGCGGTCCATCGGGATCGCGATCGCCTTGGCCGCTTCCACCACGCGATCGACGTCGGCCGGGCCGATCTCGTTGTCCTTGCGCGACACCGCGATCACGCCCCGGCTGTTGATGCTGCGGATGTGGTCTCCGGCGATGCCGGCCGTGACGCCCTTGACGGGCACCCCGGCCATCCGCTCGGCCTCGTCGACCGCGCGCTGAATGCTGGCCACGGTCTTCTCGAGATCCACCACCACGCCGCGGCGAAGCCCCTCGCTCGGCGCGTTCCCCACGCCGACGACGCGAAGCTCATTCGAGCCGTTCAGATCGGCGACGATGCACGAAATCTTGGTCGTGCCGATGTCGAGCCCCACGAACGTCCTTGTCGTCTGTGCCATGCTGTCGCTCCCCTCCCTGGGACGATGGTCCGGCTAGCTGCTGCGCGCTCCCGGCGCGCCGGGCGGCGCTCCCGGAGCGGGTCTTACGATGATCTGGGCGTCGAAACGCATGTCCAATTCCTGGGCCCGAGTGCCGCGTTGATGCAGGTCCGCGAGCACCACGCGCAGCGCCGACAGCGTGCGGCGGGCGGGCGGCCACGCCGGCGACAGCACGCGCGTGCCACTCATCAGGGTCAGCGCCGTGGTCTGCGGATCCGTCACGTCCACCTCGGACAACTGGCCTCCCAGCTCGAGATCCCGATCCGACAGCGCGCGGACCCAGGCCAGCGCCCGCTCCACCTCGGCGGTGCGCACGCGCGCGCCGCCCGGCCAGCGGTCGAAGCGCGGACCCACCACCAGCGGAACATCGGCCTCGACACCGTCGGCGAGCGGGGGCAGCAGCACTCCGACCGAATCGATCTCCCATGGCACTCCGTGCTGGACCAGCATCATCGGCGTGCGCTCCTGAACGTGAACCGCGAGAGAGCGCGGCCAGCGCCGTTCGATCCGGGCGTCCGCGATCCGCGGCTCGAGCCGCAGGGCCTGCCTCGAGCGCTCGAGATCGACCGCGAACAGATTGTCGCCCCGGTGAAGCCCGGCGATCCGGATCACGCGGGCCTCGTCGAGATAGTGCAGGCCGTCCACGCGGATCTCCTCGACCGCGAACCAGCGGCGTCCCAGCGCGCTCCACGGCACCTGCGCGAGCGCCGCCACCGCCGCCGCCAGCGCCAGCATGCGAAGCACCCGCGAAGCCCTCCCGCTCGCGCGGCGTCCGCGCGGCGCGTCGGCCCGCAGCGCGCGACCCTGATAGAGCGCCATCAGCCGGCCTTCCCGCGCCCGGATGCCGCGGATGCCGGGGCTGCCGCGCCGCGCCGCAGAGCGTCCAGCAGGTAATCGCCCAGCTTCGAAATGTCTCCGGCCCCGAGCGTCATCACGACGTCGCCGGGCACCGCCTCGCGGGCCGCGGCTTCGACCGCCAGCGCGGCGTTGGGCGCGTATTCGAGCCGGGTCGAGCCCTCGCGCGCCGCGTTCTCGACCAGGGCGCGCGCGCTCACGCCCTCGATCGGCGCTTCGCCGGCCGCGTAAATGTCGAGCACCCACGCGTGATCCGCGGCGGCAAGCGCGACGCCGAACTCCCGCTCCAGCGCGGCGGTGCGCGAGTAACGGTGCGGCTGAAAGATCACGAGCAGGCGGCCGCCGAGCCCGCGCGCGGCCGCGAGCGTGGCGGCGATCTCGGTCGGGTGGTGGCCGTAATCGTCGATCACGCGCACGCCGCGCACTTCTCCGCGCGTCTCGAACCGGCGTCCCACGCCGCGGAAGCCCGCCAGCGCCTCGGCGATCAGCCTGAATCCGACTTCCACCTCGAGGCCCACGGCCACCGCCGCGAGCGCGTTCAGCACGTTGTGGTGACCGGGCACGTGCAGCTCGATGCCGCCCTGAACGCGGCCCTGCGCGTGCACCAGGAATCGCGAGCCGTGCGGCAGCAGGTGGATGTCGGTGGCGCGCACCCCGCATTCGGGACGCGTCCCGTACAGCAGGTGGCGCTTCGTCACGCGCGGCAGGATCTCGCGCACGTGCGCATCGTCCGCGCACAGCACCGTCACGCCATAGAACGGAACGCGGTTCGCGAAGTACGTGAATGCCTGGCGGATCGCGTCCAGATCCGGGTAGTGGTCGAGATGTTCGCGGTCGATGTTCGTGACGACGGCGACCGCCGGCGAGAGCCGCAGGAAAGAACCGTCGCTCTCGTCGGCCTCCGCGACCAGGAACTGCCCGTGCCCGAGCCGCGCGTTGGAGTCGATCCCGTGCAGCCGGCCTCCCACCACCGTGGTGGGATCCAGCCCGCCGCGGCCCAGCACCGCCGCGATCATCGAGGTGGTCGTGGTCTTGCCGTGCGATCCGCCCACCGCGACTCCGTACTTCATCCGCATCAGCTCGGCCAGCATGTCGGCGCGTGGAATCACGGGTACGCCCAGCGCGCGCGCCGCCTGCAATTCCGGATTGTCCTCCTGGACGGCGTTCGAGAACACGACCACCTGCGCGCCCTCGATGTTCGATTGGGCATGGCCCGGCATCACACGGCCGCCGAGCCGGATCAGACGCTCGGTGGTCTCGCTCGCCCGGAGATCGCTGCCCGAAACCTGGTAGCCCAGATTCAGCAGCACCTCCGCGATGCCCGACATGCCGGAGCCGCCGATGCCGATCAGGTGGATGCGCCTCATGCGTCCGTACATGTCAGTGGTCTCCCCGGTCGCCCGCCGCAAGCGGCGCGGCGGCGCGCCCCTCGGCCCAGCGTTCGAGGCTGCGCACGATGCGCTCGGCCGCATCGGGGCGCGTGAACGTGCGCGCGTTCGCCGACATCCTTGACAGACCCTGGCGATCGCTCAGCCAGTGCGCGATGTCCTGCGCCAGACGCTCGCCGGTCAGCTCCGGATCCGGAATCATCGCCGCCGCGCCGCGCTCCACCAGATTCGCCGCGTTCACGACCTGATGATCGTGGGCCGCGTGCGGGTAGGGCACCAGGATCGCGGGCGTGCCGCAGGCCGCGATCTCGGCCAGCGTCATCGCGCCCGAGCGGCACACCACCAGGTCCGCCGCCGCGTAGGCCATGTGAATGCGGCGCAGGAACGGAAGCACGCGCGCCGGCAGCTGCTCGGCCTCGACCACGCCTTTGGCCCAGTCGAAATCCTCCCGCCCGGTCTGCAGGATGAACTGCACGTCCACGCGACCCTTGAGACGCCGCATCGCGTCGAGCGCCGCCTCGTTGATGCGGTGCGCCCCGCGACTGCCGCCGAACACGAAGACGGTCGGCCGGCCCTCCTCAAGCCCGAATTCCTGCAGCGCCGCTCCGCGTTCGCCGCTCAGGATGTGCTGACGGACCGGATTGCCGCTCACCTTGAGGTTGTCCTTGCGGCGGAAATAGGACCGCGCCTCGACGAACGAGAGGTGCACTTCATCGGCGATGCGCGCGAGCCACCGGTTCGCGATGCCGGGAACGCTGTTCTGCTCCTGAAGCAGCAGCGGCCGTCCCATCATGCGCGCGGCGAGCGCGACCGGGCCGCTCACGTAGCCGCCGGTGCCGAGCACCACGCTCGGTCTCTCGGCGAGGATCACGCCGAACGCCTGCAGGAAGCCCGCGACGTTGACCAGCACCGCCCACGGCCACAACCACCACCTGCGGCGCGGGAACGATCGGGTCGCGATGAAGCGGATGCGAAATCCGGCCTCCGGCACGGCCTGCGCCTCGAGGCCTCGCCGCCCGCCCACGAACACCACGTCGAATCCGGGCCGCATGCGCCGCACTTCCTCGGCCACCGCGATGCCGGGATACACGTGTCCGCCGGTGCCGCCGCCCGCGATCAGAACTTTCATGCATCCTCCCTTGACCAGCGCTGGCGCGCGAGCGCCTCGTGCGAGCCGTTGAGGACGCTGATGCGATACAGCAGCCCGGCCGCAGCGAGATTCACGAGCAGGGCGGATCCGCCGTACGACACGAACGGCAGGGGAAGTCCGGTGGTGGGCGCGAGCCCGGTGGCCACCGCGAGATTCGCGAACGCATAGAGCCCCAGCTGCAAGGTCAATCCTCCCGCGAGCAGAAACGCGAACGAATCCTGGGCCCGCGCCGCCGCGCGCAGTCCGCGCCACACCAGCAGCGCGAGCAGCACGAGCAATGCGGTGGCGCCGAGGAAACCCAGTTCCTCGGCCAGAATCGAGAAAATGAAATCGGTGTGCGCCTCGGGCAGGAACAGATACTTCTGAAGCCCTCCGCCCAGTCCGCGGCCGAACCAGCCGCCCGAACCGATCGCGATCAGCGACTGATCGAGCTGCCAGCCGGCGCCCCGGTTGTCGAGCTCGCCGCTCGCCATGAAGTGAGCGAACGTCGCGAACCTGCCCATCATATACGGATGAGTGCGAAGCGCCACCGTGACCACCAGCGCACCCGCGCCGATCGGCACCGCGAGGTGCCGCAGCCGCGCGCCGGCCAGGAACACCATGAGGAATCCCGTGAGAGCGAGCAGCCCCGCACTGCTCAGGTTCGGCTGCATCAGGATCAGCCCGGCGAGCGCGCCGGTCATCGCGAGCGGCGGCAGCAGCCCGCGCCAGAAGCCGAGCTCGGCCGGCGGCCGCCGCTTGAGCCACCACGCGAGGAAGACCACCGCGGCGAGCCGCCCGGCATCGGTGGGCTGGAGCGTCACGAATCCGAGCCGCAGCCAGCGCGAGGCGCCGTGCGAAATGTGGCCGGCCGCGACCGCGAGCGCGAGCAGCGCGACCGCCCCGCCCAGCAGCCAGGGCGCGAATGCTTCCACGCGCCGCAGGTCGAGGCGCGACGCCACCCCCAGCACCCCGACACCGAGCGCCGCGCGAAACAGCTGCTTGCTCAGGAAGTAGTTGGGATCCTGGTATCGCGTGATCCCGAGGATCGCGC
>JACOSU010000074.1 GCA_016178685.1 Candidatus Eiseniibacteriota bacterium
CTCGTTCTCGACCCGCGGCTCCGCGGCGCATCCGCGGGTGGACAAGGTGCGCGAAGCGGTGGCGCGGGCCCGCGAGAGGCGGCCCGACCTGCACCTCGACGGAGAATTGCAGGCGGACGCCGCGCTCGATCCCGGTGTGGCGCGGCGCAAGGCGCCGGACAGCGTGGTGGCCGGGAACGCGAACGTGCTGGTATTTCCGGACCTGGATTCGGGCAACATCAGCTACAAGCTCGTCCAGCGGCTGGGAGGGGCCGAAGCCTACGGTCCGATCCTGATGGGTCTGGATCGCCAGGCGAACGATCTCTCGCGCGGCTGCAGCGCGGACGACGTCGTCGAAGTGTCGGTGATCGCGTGTGCGCTCGCGCGTGCGGGCGAGCCCAGCGAGAACCGCTGATCGGCCGGACGGAGGTTCATTTTCTCATGCCCACTTACGACTACCGATGCAAGAAGGGCCACGTGTTCGAGCTGTTCCACGGCATGCGCGACGAGTCGGCGAAGCGCTGTCCGAAGTGCGGATCGCGCGCGCGGAGAGTTCCGGGCGGCGGCGCCGGGCTGCTGTTCAAGGGGAGCGGTTTCTACATCACGGATTATCGGAGCCAGTCCTACCGCGACAGGGCGAAGCAGGAAAAGCCCGCCGGCTCCGACTCGGGTGGGGCGAAGCAGGAAAAGCCGGCCGGCTCCGACTCGGGTGGCGCGAAGAAGCAGGAGAAACCCTCCGGCTCCGGCGGCGAGAAGAAACGCTCCCCGGACTCATGAACGCGGAGTTTTATGTTCACGCGTAGCCTGACCCGCGCCCTCATCGAGGCCCATCGAGTCGACGTTTCGTCGGGGGAGCTCGCAGCCGGCTATGAGCCGATCGAGTTGCGTCCCGATCACGTGCTGGCTGGCGGTGTGGCGGCGGTCGTGGCGCTGGCCGCGTTTGAAGGTCTGGGATCGGCGCGCCTGATGCCGGATCTCGCGCTGGTGGGAGCCGAGCGCCACGGCGCGGAAGCGGCGTTCGAGGGCGGCGACGAACTGCGCGATCTGCACGAGGCATCGATGCGCGTGGGCGCGTACTTTGTCCGCCCCGGGGACGGCCGCTGCGAACAGGCGCATTTCGAACGGTTCGCCGCGCCCGGCCGCCTGCTGTGTTCGGCGGGACGCCGCGCGCCGATCGCGGGTGCGCTCGGGATGCTGGTGCTGCCGTGCGGGGCACTCGAAGCCGCGGCGGCACTGGGCGGCGGCGCCGTCGACTGTCGCGAATCGGGCGCGCTGGGCGTGGAGTTGCGTGGCACGCTGCCCGCGAACGTGGATGGACACGACGTTGCCTGCGCGATGATCGAGAAGCTCGGGGACGGCGGTGCACGGGGAAGGTGGATCGAATTCGGGGGCGTTGGCGTCGCCTCGATCGGAATGATGTCGCGCATCGCGATGGCGCGCGCCGCCGAACGGCTGGGGTCTCCCGCCGCGCTGTTCCCATCGGATGCCGTCACGCGCGCATTCCTCTCGGCGCAGCAGCGCGACGCGGACTGGCGAAAGTTCGAGACCGGGGCCTGGGAGGGGTCGGAGCGCGCCCTCACGCTGACCCTCGACACGCTCGAACCCATGACGCTGCCGATCGAGGGCGGCGATCCGCCGCGACCGGTCCGCGAAGATCGCGGCGCGCGCATCGAAGCGGTCGTGATCGGCGCGGGCGCGGGCGCCGCCGATCTCGCGCGCCTCGCGCGAGCGCTCGCCGGGCGGAGCGTTCACCCGGGCGTGGCGCTGCGCATCGTCACGGGCAGCCGGCAGGTGCGCTCGACCGCCGAAGCGGCCGGCGTCCTCGCGGCGCTCCGGGAAGCGGGAGCCGAAATCATCGAAGGCACGCTCGCCCCACTGGCCGCCCCGCTCGGGCTCGCGTACGGAACCTCGGCCGGCGACCTCATGGGCGGTCGCACATCGTGGCGCCGGGCGGGACTCGCGACGTGCGCGGCGGCGGCGCTGTGCGGCGCGCTCGAAGATCCGCGCGACGCCGCGCTCGAAGGTGCCGCCGAGCAGGCGATCGCCGAGTTCGAGGCCCGCGATACGGTCCGCGTCGCGAGCGCGTCCGAGATCCGGGAGCACGTGCCGGCCCGCGCCTTTCCGTTCGGTCGCGCCTTCGACGGACCGCTGCGCGGCCCGGTGCTGGGCAGATTCGGCGATGGAGTTTCGACCGAACAGGTGCTGCCCTGGGGTGCGAGAGTGCGTTCGATGGTCGGGGACTTTGACGCGCTGAGCGCTCACGCGTTCGGACGACTCGATCCCGAATTCGCCGCGCGGGCCCGCGCCGCGCGGGGCGGGTTCGTGGCGGCGGGAGATCAGTTCGGGGGCGGCGAGCCGTGGGACACCGCCGCGCTGGCTCTGGTCCGGCTCGGGGTGCGCGGAATCCTGGCCCGCTCGATCGTTCCGAGCTTCGCGCGGCTGCTCGCGGTGGCCGGCGTACTCCCGCTCGAGTGGGCGAATGCCGCGGACGCCGACGCGGTGTCGGCCGGCGACGAACTCGAGCTGCCGGGGCTACCCGAAACGTTCGTGGCGGGTCGTCCCCTGGTGGCGCGCAACCTCACGCGCGGGACCCAGTATACTCTGCGTCATGCGCTGGGCCCGCGCGACGTGGAGCGACTGCGCCATGGCGGCTGGCTGGCCAACATGGACCGGGCACACTCGCCGCGGCCCTGAGGAGGATTCGTGAATCATCGGGCGACCCCGAGTGCGGGAAACGGCGGCGGGCGACCGGCGGTGCGCTGAGCGTGCTGGTCGATCTGGCGCAGATCCACGTCATCGCGGGATCGGGCGGAAACGGTTGCGTGAGCTTTCGCCGCGAGAAATACGTGCCCAAGGGCGGACCCGACGGCGGCGACGGTGGCCGCGGCGGAAGCGTGAAACTGCTGGTGGATCCTCACGTGCGCACGCTTCTTGACTGTCGCGAGCAGCCCCGATACCGTGCTGATTCCGGCCGTCCGGGTGAGGGTAACCGCCGCAGCGGCAAGGATGGTCGCGACCTGCTGGTGCGCGTTCCGACCGGCACTCTGGTGAAGGACCCGGCGACCGGCGAGGTGATGGCCGACCTGGTGCGGGAGGGCGACGAATTCGTCGCCGCGCGCGGCGGGGGTGGCGGGCGCGGCAATGCGAGATTCGCGACCTCGACGCATCAGACCCCGCGGCGCGCCGACCCGGGCGAGCCGGGCGAGGAGCGCCGGCTCGAGCTCGAGCTCAAGTTGATCGCGGATGTGGGGCTGGTCGGGCTTCCGAACGCCGGGAAGTCCACGCTGCTGTCGAGGATCTCGCGGGCGCGCCCGAAGATCGCGGCGTATCCGTTCACGACGCTCGAACCGAATCTGGGGATCGCGTCACTCGACGGTGAGCGGCAGTTCGTGGTGGCCGATGTGCCCGGACTGATCGAAGGAGCGCACGCCGGGCGGGGATTGGGAGTTCAGTTCCTCAGGCACCTCGAACGGACGCGGGTGCTCATCTTCATGGTGGACGCGACGGGGGAGAGTCCGGTCGGCGATTGCGCGGTGCTCGAGCGCGAGATGGCGCTGTACGGAGGCTCGTTCGAGCGCAAGCCGCGAATCGTGGTACTGACCAAGGGGGACCTGCTGCCGCCAGAATCGAGGGCCGGTGCGGCTCGCGACGCGGGGTTGCCGGATGCGAGGCTGATCAGCGCGCAGAGTGGTGAGGGCCTTCGCGCGATGCTCGAAGAGTTGTGGACCCTGGTCGCGCCGGCCTCGAGCGAGGCGGCGCCGAAAGATGCAACCCATGGCGGATGACAAGTTCGGACCCGGCAAGACGATCGACATCCTGAACACGCGCGGGCTGAGCGCGAAGCGCGAATACGTGCGCGCTCTCGAGCAGCGCGCCGATGCGGAGGCGCTTTCCCTGCTGGTCGAATGCCTGTGTGACGAGTCCTGGTACCTGCGCGATCTGGCTGAGGAGTCCTTTCTCCGGATCGCGGATCGCGGCGCTCCGGTGCTGGTTCCGCTGCTCGATCAGGGACTGTGGTTCACGCGCACCAGCGCCGCGCGCGTCACCGGACGGCTGGGATATCGCCCGGCGGTGCCGGCGCTGCTTCGCCTCGCGGACGACGCGAATGAGACCGTGGCGGCGGCAGCGCGCGAGGCGCTGATCGCGATCGGCCGCCAGCGCGGAGCCGTCGCGGTGGCGCACGCGCTCCACCGTGCTGCGCCGGATCTGAGACGGCGGCGGCTCGAGGAGCTGGCGCCGCGGGATCGCGCGCTGCTGGAGCGCCTGGAGCGCATGATGCGCAACGAGGAGTTGATGTCGATCGACGAAGGCTCGGCGCTCTCGGACGATCACCCGCTCGTGCGCTCGAGCGAAGAGGGCGTGGAATGGGAGTTGCTCACCGGACCCGCGCGCGATGCGACACGCCGCGGCGGACCCGGGGGCGGGCATGGCGACGTCGGATCCTGAACCCGGCCTTCGGGGCGCGACCGCGCTCTCGATCGACGACCCCGATTATCCTCCCGCGCTCCGCGATCTCGCGGATGCTCCGCGCACCGTCTACGTGCGCGGTCGCATCCCGCCGCGTGAGCGCTCGGTTGCGATCGTCGGCGCCCGCGCTTCCACGCTCTACGGCGATGGAGTGGCCGGAATGCTCGCGCGCGACCTGGCGGCGCTCGGCGTCACGATCGTGAGCGGACTGGCGCGCGGGATCGACGCGGCGGCGCATCGCGGCGCGCTCGAGGCCGGAGGCTGGACGGTCGCGGTGCTGCCGGGAGGTCTCGACAGCGTGGCGCCCCGGCATCACACGGACCTCGCCGCGCGCGTGGCGGCGACCGGCGGGCTGATCACGGAGTGGGAGACGGGCCCGCCGCGCGCGCGCGGCGTGTTCGTTCGCCGCAACCGCCTGATCGCGGCGCTCACTTCGGCGGTGGTGGTGGTCGAAGCCGGCGAAGAAAGCGGTGCGCTCTCGACCGCGGGAGCCGCGCGCCGGCTGGAACGCGTGGTGTTCGCGGTTCCAGGCGACATCGATCGTCCGTCGAGCCGCGGGTGCCTCGCGCTGCTGCGCGAAGGGGCGCGGGTGTGCGCGAGCGCCGCGGACGTGATGTCCGCGCTGCCGGTCCGGATCGAAGCGGCCGCCAGTCCCGAGGCGCGGTTGCTGGACGCGCTCGCCGCGCGGCCCGAGGGAGCGGAAACGCTCGCGATGCGCGCGGGCCTCCCGGTCGATCAGGCGCTCGCAGCGCTCTTGCGACTTGAGTGGGCGGGGACCGCCGCGCCGTGCCCCGGACAGCGCTGGAAGCGGACCGGGAGCGGCGGGGCGTGAGCCTCAGCGACCGGATCGCGACGCTGGCTGCGCGCGCCTGGATCGCTGGACTGCGCGCGCTGCCTCCTTCGCGTGCGCTCGAGACGGGAGCGCGACTGGGCGATGTCGTCCGCGTGGCGGGCGTGAGACGCCGCGTGGCGGAGGCGAATCTCGCGCTCGCGTTTCCGGAGCGCGACGCCGCCGAGCGCGGGACCATCCTCTGCGCCCACTATCGCGAGCTGGGCCGGGTGAGCGCGGAATACGCGAGGCTGGCCTCGCTCGTGCATGCGCCCGGTGATGAGGTGGTGGCCGAGGTGCAGGGTCTCGAGCACCTGATCCGGGCGCGCGACCAGGGCCGCGGCGCGATCCTGCTGACCGGGCACTTCGGAAATTTCGAACTGCTGGGCGCGTGGCTCGGGCGCACGCACCCGGTGAGCTTCGTCGTCAAGCCGCTTTCGAATCCCGGCATGGAGCGCTGGATCGCGGCCCAGCGCGCCGCCGCCGGCGTCGAGTGCGTTCAGCTTGGAGCGGGCATGAGGGGCGCGTTCGCGGCGCTGCGCGCGAACCGCTGGGTCGCGATGCTCGCCGATCAGGACGCCCGCCGGGCCGGAGTGTTCGTGCCGTTCATGGGGAGAGCGGCCAGCACCCCGGTGGGGCCCGCCACGCTCGCTCTTCGCAGCGGCGCTCCGATCGTGATGGGCTTCGACCGTCGTCTTGCCGACGGCCGGCACCGGTTGACGATCGAGCCTCGGCTCGAGATTCCCGACCGCGACGCGCCGGACGCGGTGCTCCGTCTGACCGCGGCGCACACGGCGCGTCTCGAAGCACGGGTGCGCGAGTCGCCCGAAATGTGGTTCTGGCTGCATCGGCGCTGGAAGACGTCTGCGCCCTGACGGCGATCCCAAGGAGAAGCCATGCATCGCTTCGCGCTTCGCGTGCGCTACGCCGATACCGACCGGATGGGCTGGGCGTACTACGGGAATTATTTCCGGTGGTTCGAGATCGGGCGCGCCGAGATGCTGCGCTCGCTGGGGCGCAGTTACCTCTCGATCGAGGATGATCTGGGACTGCGGCTGCCGGTGCGCGAGGCGCGCTGCCGCTACCTGCGAGGCGCGCGCTACGACGACGCGCTGGTGATTGAAACCGGAGTGGCGGACCGTTCGCGCGCGGGAGTCGAGTTCGCGTACCGGGTGATGCCCGAAGCGGGAGGGACGCCGCACGCGCTGGGGCGGACCGCGCATTTCTTCATGGACGGCGACGGGCGCCCGGTGCGCGTGCCCCACGAACTGGACGAGTTGCTCGCCCGGGCGCCGATCGCGCCGGCCGAGTTGCTGGCCCAGATCGGATCCGTCTGAGAGAACGGCTCACCCGCCCACATCCGAAGCGAACAGTCCATCCCGTGACTCGCACGCGGAGAGAAAGGCCACGTCCTGGTTGGAGAGCGCGGCGCCGTCGAGCCGACGCTCCGCCAGATCGAGCAGGTGATCCAGA
The DNA here is from genome assembly GCA_016178685.1 of Candidatus Eiseniibacteriota bacterium. GTDB lineage: Bacteria > Eisenbacteria > RBG-16-71-46 > RBG-16-71-46 > RBG-16-71-46 > JACOSU01. The sequence goes on from JACOSU010000074.1 coordinate 6,749, forward strand.
TCGGCCGCATGTTCGCGCACGCGCGCGGCGGCGTAATCCGCGGCGGTCCCGGTCGAGATCAGGAACGGCCAGTCCGAAGCCTGGACGAGGAGCAGCTCGCGCTCGGCCTGCCGGGCGAGCCGCGCGAACAGAGGATCGCCCGCGCGGTCCGCGACGCGGGACGCGAATCGCTCGAAGCGCCGCGCCGCCGCGGACTCCAGCGCCCAGATCCACGCCGTGTCCCGGTTCGCCCACATCCTGAAATCCCCGCCCTCGCCCCACGACCCGGAACGCAGCGTGGCCATCCGGCGTCCTCCGCGTTCCGCCACGACCGGCGAGGCCGTGGTCGGAGTAACTCCGGCGAGCTCGATCCGCTCGAGCGCGAGCTCGAGAAACGCGATGCCCTCGTGCCACCAGTGCCCGAACAATTCGGTGTCGAACGCCGCGAACAGCACGGGCGGAACCGGGGGCGCACCGTTCTCGCGCGCGAGCGACTCCCGCACGCGCTCGGCGAAATGAGACGCGTGGGCATGGATGCGCCGCTCCGCGCGGGCCGGATCGTAGCCGCGCTTGAACGCGAGATCGGCGCCGCGATCCGTGACGGACCAGTATCGAAGTCCGCTGCTCTCGTGTTGCTTGTGGAATTCGAGGTACTCGGGATCTCCGGGGTAGCCGTGCTCACTGCTCCAGACCTGAAACGAAGTTGCGGCGTCGCGCGCGATCGCGGCGAGCCGGCCGCGGGGTGCCACCGTCCACACGCTGCGGGAGCGTGCCGGGTCGCGAACGTCGCGCGTGGCGGAGGTGAGCGCCGCGCCCGCAGTCGATTTCATGAGGAGGGAATGCGACGACGGAGGCCCGACCGCGGGCCGGCCGGCCGCCAGGACGTTTGGCGGCGTGATTTCCGTCGCCACGCGAAGCTCGCGAGGCTCGATCTGGTGCTCCTCCACGAACAGGTATTCGAATCCGTTCTGCTCGAGCGCGCGGTCGAGCCCTTCGCGATGACGGGTTGCGCCTCCGTCCAGCGGATGCCACGGGCCTCCGGATCGCCAGGCGCATTCCGGGAGCCAGATGCCGCGCGGCTCGTGTCCGAAATGCCGGCGATGGGTGCGGCGCGCCACGCTCAGCTGGCGTTCAACCGAGGCGTCGGACTCGAGCAGCGGCAGACAGGCGTGGGTCGCGGCGCTGGTGATGATCTCGATCGCGCCCGACTGCTCGAGCTCGGCGAAACGGCGCACCAGGTTGGTGCCGGATGACCCGAACAGATCTTCGAGCGCGTGACGATGCGCCCGCTCCCAGCGTGCGGCGAGCATCGCCGAGTGTGGGACGCCGGCCCGCTGGAATTGCTCACGGTCCGCGGCCGCGGCGGTCCGGCGGCGCTCCAGCCACGCGCGCGCCTCGCCCGGAAAGTCGGGATGCGCGAGTTGTTCGCACAGGACCGGCGACAAGACCAGCGTGACCACGGCGGGACGGCCGGCCCGGGCGCGACGCTCGAGCATGCGCGAGAGAGGCAGGTAGGTCTCGAACGCCGCCTCGCACAACCACTCGACGCCGTGCGGCCAACGGCCGTGGTGCAGAACCCACGGCAGATGCGAGTGCAGCACCAGGCCGAACGCCGAGCGCCGCATGAGTTCAGGACTTGAAGCCCAGTTCCTTGCCGCGGATGGTTTCGCCCGGCAGCTTGATCGCGCCGAACTGTGATTCGTAATTTCTGAGGTTCTGTTCCAGCGTGACGAGCAGCGACTTGGCGTGCTGCGGTGTGACGATCACGCGGGCGTACACCTTGGCCTTGGGCAATCCGGGCAGTGCGCGGGCGAAATCGAGAATCACCTCGGACGCCGAGTGCGCGATGAACACCAGATTCGAGTAGATCCCTTCGGCCTCGCGCTCGCCGAGCTCGACTTGAAGGGGTTGCGGCGGTTGGGGGTTTTCCACGCGCGGGCTCCTGTTCGCACCCAGTGGCGGTGCGGTGCGGGGTGTAACCACGGGTCGAGGTTGGGACTCAAGGCTCGAAACGTTAGAAGCCCGGGGCCTCTAGGGTCAAGCGAAAAGCGGACTTAGAGCGCCGCACCGAACCCGGACCGGGCGCGCCCCGCAACCTTCCGGGTCAGGCCGCCGTGGCATGTCACTTGCGGCCTATGCGGGTGGAAACCTACGTCTTCCACCCGGAGTTCTCGCATGGAATCGAGCCTTCCGATGCCCTCCCACTCCGCGCCCGGCGCTTCGGCCTACCCGTCGGACCCCCTCGAGCAGGTTCTGCGCTCCCTCGAATTTCACCCCCAGGGATCGCTGTCCCAGGCGCTGGCGGCGATGGCGCTCGATCCGGAAGGCCCGGGGTTCGATCGCGTTCACGTGCTGGATCTCGATGCGCGGCGCGGAACGTTGCGCGTGTGGTCATCGCTCGCGCCGGGCGACACGCCGGCCGCCGCTTCGCGCCCGCCGGGCGGCCAGCGGAACGAGTGGCTGCCGGATGTGCTCGGCGGAGCGGCCGCCGAAGCCTGGAGAGTGGGCCGTGCGTGCGAGAGCGAGAACGGAGTTCACGATGCGCCATGGTGTGAGGCCCCCGTGATCGGAGCCATCGCGCTCGATGCGCCGGAGCGTCGCGTCGGATTGGTGGTCGGCGAATGGCGGGAGGGCGGGCCCGACACCGATCGGCGCGCACGTCTCGATCGCTTCGCGGGACGCGTCGCGTCGTTGCTGCATTCCGCGGATCGCCTGTCGCGCGAGAGGCGCGGCGCCCTCCACGCGTCGGCGCTCGCGGAGTTCGCTCACGCCGCGGTTTCGGCCCACAACCTCGCCGAAGCGTTCCACCTCGCCGCTCGACTCGCGACCGAGGCGACCGCGAGTCGCGGCGGCGCGCTGTGGCATGCGGGGGCGGGCGGCTCTCCGGTGGCCGACGTGACGTTCGGCATCGTGGGAGAGCGCGAACGGCTGGCGCGGGGTCTCGAGCGCATGGTCGCGGCGGTGCTGGAGGATGGACGGGCCCGCGTGTTCGAGCGCGTGACCGACGAGCCGCTGCTCGCGCCCGGGATCGCGGCTCAGATCCAGTCGCTCGCGGTGCTGCCGGTGCGTGCCTACGGAAAAGTGACCGGTGCGATCGCGGTCTACGATCGCGTGCCGCGCGGCGCCCTCGAGCCGATCGGATACGGCGACCTCGAGCGCGCGTTCCTGGGAACGCTCGCCGACCTGGTCGCGCTCCTGATGGAGCAGGTGTCGCGCGGCGACGAGCGGCTGCGGGCGGAGCTCCAGTGCCGCGAGCTGGGCTCGCGGCTCGCGCGCGAAGAGCGACTGGCGGCGCTCGGGGAACTCGTGGCGCGGGTCGCCGAGGATGCGCGCAATCCGCTGGCCTCGATCTCGGCGTTCGCGCGCCGCGTCCATCGCGAGCTGCCGGAGTCTTCGGCGCACCGCGAATATCTCGAGATCGTGATCCGCGAGACCGAGCGCCTCGAGCGGATCGTCAGCGCACCGCTCGATCAACTGCCGTCGGATCCGTTGCGGCTGAAAGTCGAAAGCCTGAACCAGGCCGTGCAGGACGCGCTCCGCGAGGCGGGCGAGACCCTGGTGAGGCGGCGTGTTCGCCTGCTCAAGAAGCTGGCTCCGGATCTGCCGTCCCTGCTGATCGACAGCGAGCGCGTTCGCCTGGCGCTGTCGAACGTCCTCCACCGGGCGATGGAGAACGTGCCGGTCGGGGGACGCATCCGAGTCGAGTCGCGCCGGACCGGGGCATTCGCGGTGGTGGAGATCGCGCACGACGGCCCGCGGGAGCCGGGAGATCTTCTGGAGCACCTGTTCGTTCCGTTCTCGAACCAGCCGGCCGGGGATGGGCTGGGGCTCGCGGTCGCGAGGCAGGTGATCCAGGCGCACGGTGGAGAAGTTCGCGCCCGCAGCGAGGCGGAATGGACCGCCGTGATTTCCCTGACGTTCCCGATCCACGCCAACGAGGACCGGCGGGGCGCGCCCGCGGAGCGCCGCCAGCCTCGAACCGACCGGCGTCGGCGCGCGCCCGACGACTGATTCCGCGCCGAATCGTAGCCACGTACGGGAACCCCGGATGATCGAGCGAGGAACGCGGCCGATCCACCGCGCACCGACTTGACGGAGACCCACGAAACCCTGTAAACACGACGCCGCAAGGACTTCGTGCGACCCTAGCTCAGTTGGTAGAGCAC
>JACOSU010000075.1 GCA_016178685.1 Candidatus Eiseniibacteriota bacterium
GCCGGTGATCACAGAAGGATCGCGTCCGGCGCCGCGCAGGATCTCGAAGATCATCGCGACCACCGTGGACTTGCCGCTGGTTCCACTCACGGCGATCGAGCGGCGCCGCGCCACGAAGTGGGCGAGCAGCTCGGAGCGGTGAACCACCGGCGCGCCGCGCGCGCGCGCCGCGGCGACGTCGGGCACCTGCTCTTCGACCGCGGTCGAGACCACCAGCGCGGCGCAGTCGTCGCCGACCCCGCTGCCGTCCTGGGCGTGAACCTCGATGCCGAGCCGCTCGAGTTGCGCGCGCGAAACACCGCGCTGGCCACGGTCGAAGCTGCGATCGCTGCCGCTCGCGCGGCCTCCGGTCATGGCCTGAAACTGGGCGAGCGCGCTCATGCCGCTGCCGCCGAGTCCCGCGTAGTGGAAGCGGCTCGTCCCCACTGGATCGGGCAGGCTTGATTCGTCTTCGGGAGTGATGAAGACCGCCTCGCTTTCGCGCGCGGCATCGAACAGCTCGATCACGCCGGCGTTCGAGAGCCGTATGCATCCGTGCGAATCCGGCCGGCCGAGGCGGGCCTCGTGATTCGTGCCGTGAAAGTAGATGTAACGTTCGAGCGAATCGTGCCCTGCTCCGCGATTGATCCCCTCTTCCAACCCTTCGAGCGTGAGCACGCGCGTCAGGATCAGATCGTCCGCGCGCTCCTCACCGCGCCACCGTTCGCCGGTCGCCGCGCGGCTTTCGAATACCGCGCCCGCGGGGGCGCCGTCGCCGATCTTCGCGCGAATCCGGTGCCAGCCGGGCGGCGTGCGCAGCGAGCCATCGGCTCCGCCCACTCCCGCGGCCGCGGTCGAGATCGGCCACTCACCCACCACTCGATCGCGATCGAGCCGCACCACGCGTTGCCGGCGCACGTCCACCAGCAGCAGCCGCTCGGGCATTTTCCGAAACGGGGAAAGATCGCGGGCGAGCGCGCGGCGCGCGAGATCGAGCGCACGCGCGGATGCGAGTGGAGCGCAGGGATTCACGATGAGCGCCTGGAACCCAGCGCCAGAGCCAGCCAGCCGGCCATGAGAAACACTCCGCCGAGCGGCGTGACGGCGCCCCACATCCGCACACCCGTGAGCGCCAGCGCGTAGAGGCTCCCCGAGAACAGCACGGTCCCGGCCACGAACAGCCGGCCGGCCCACGCGACCGGGCGGCCGGGCGGCGCGGGAGCCATGCCCATCGCGAGCAGCGCGAGCGCATGAAACATCTGGTAGCGCGCGCCGGTCTCGAACGCCTGCAACAGCGCGGGCTCGACCCGCGCGCGCAGCGCGTGCGCGCCGAACGCCCCCGCCCCGACCGCGATCAGCCCCGAAACTGCTCCCGCCATCCACAAGTTCATGCGCGTCTCCGTTCCGATGCCCGGGATTTCACGATTCCCTTCGTCTCCTCGCAGCGCCCAGGAGTCGAGCACCGCGTCGTCACGTCGCGAACTCGATCACGGGCTTGACGTCGTCGGGCCGGCGCGTCAGGGCATCCGTCCACCGATCGAGCGGCACGCGCCGCGTGATCAGGCGCGCGAGCCATGCCGGATTCGCTGCGGCCAGCGCGGTCGCCGCCTGCTGGTAGTGCCTCCGGTTCGCGTTCACCGAGCCGAACACCACCTGATTCTCGAGCACCATGTCGCGGTTGAGCGCCCCCAGGTCGATCGGCAGAGCGTGGCCGCCCGATGAGACTCCGGCCAGGCACACGATGCTGCCGGGCGCGCCGCGCTCGAGCACGTCGAGCACCAGCGAAGCGACGCCGGTGCACTCGATGACAATGTCCGGCCGATTTCCGGCCTCGGCCACCGTCCCTGCGTGATAACGGGCGCCGAGATCGCGCACCAGCTGCGGCTTGGGACCTTCGGTCGCGCGGTCGAGCACGTGCACTTCGAACTGCCGCTGCGTGGCGAGCAGCGCCGCGAGCAGCCCGATCGGCCCCGCGCCGGTGACGAGCACGCGACGCGGGGTCCAGCGCGCGCGCGCGCCGATGCGCTCGACGTGCTCCCACGCCTTGGCGACTACGCTGGCCGGCTCCATCAGCACGCCCGGGAGGCCGAGTCTCGCATCCACGCGCACCGCGTGCTCGGCGCGGATGCGGAATCGTTCGCTCGCGAAGCCGTCGCGCTGCTTGATGCCCCGCTCGGTGTAGCGGCCGTTCCTGCACATGTCCCACTCGCCGGCCGCGCAGTTGTCGCACGGCTCGGGATCGGGGCGGCGCACGATCCCCGCCGCCAGATCGCCGCGCGAGAGGCCGCACCCGTCGGGAGCCTCGAGCACGCGCCCCAGCGATTCGTGGCCCAGGATCAGGCGATCGCGCCCGGGCGGCGGCCATCCGTACGCGCCGCTCAGGATCTCGATGTCGGTGCCGCACACGCCGACCGCGATCGTTTGGACCAGCACCTCTCCGTCTTCGGCCGGCGGCTCCGGGACCTCGTCGAGCCGGGCCGAGCCGGACGTTCCCGGGATCACGGTGATCGCGCGCATTCGGAGTTTCTCCCTTCGAACGCAACATACACCGCGGGCCCGGCAAAGAGAACGGCGCGTGCCGGTACGCGGTCGTCGCGGGCCCGGTAACGGGATCCCGGTCGCGCGAACCCCGTCACGACCGCGCGGGCGCGATCCCGGTCACGTTCGTCGCCGGGCCGCGTAGTCACGGTCGGCAGGGCATTGACATGCGCTGGGTCGTGGGGCAGCTTTCGCACCGGCACTCGCGTGATCCGCTCTTCGCAAACGCAGGACCCCCGGGCTTTTCCCAGAGAGGTGTTCCATGAAACGCGTTCACGTTCTCGCTTGCGCATGGATCGCGGTCGGCGCCCTGACCGCGATCGCTCCGGTTCACGCTGCCGATGATCCTCACGCCATGCATGCCATGGGCTCGGACATGAAGAGCGTGCCCCTGTTCGGCGACCTCGGCCCGCGGCATCACGCGATCCGCACGTCCTCTGCCGAGGCCCAGCGCTACTTCGATCAGGGAATGAACCTGATGTGGGCGTTCAACCTCGGGGAAGCGCAGCATTCGTTCGAGCAGGCGGCGAAGCTCGACCCCGACTGCGCGATGTGCTGGTGGGGGGTGGCGATGAGCCTGGGGCCGCACATCAACTTGCCTGCGATCCCGGATCGCACCGTGGCCGCGGCGCATGCGGTGAAGGAGGCGGTGGCGCGTGAAACTCGAGCGAGCGATGAGGAAAAGGCGTTGATCGAGGCGCTGACGAAGCGCTACGCCGACCCGGCCCCGACCGATCCGGCCGCGCAGATGGCGCTCGATCAGGGCTACGCCGATGCGATGCGCGAGGTGGCGAAGCGCTGGCCCGACGACATGGACGTTCAGGCGCTGTCGGTCGAGGCGCTGCTCGATCTGCGGCCGTGGGATTATTGGACCCCGGATGGAAAGCCGCAGCCCGGCACCGAGGAGATCCTCTCGTCGCTCGAGCGGATCCTGAAGCGCGATCCGAATCACCCGGGCGCGAACCATTATTACATCCACGCGGTCGAAGCCTCGAGCCACCCCGAGCGGGCGCTGGCGGCGGCGCGCCGGCTGGAGACCCTGATGCCGGGCGCGGGCCACATGGTTCACATGCCGTTCCACATCTATCTGCGCACCGGAGACTACGCGCGCGCGGAGCTTGCGAATCAGAACGCGGTGGCGGCCGATGAGGCGTACGCGAAGCGCGTCACGCCACCCGACATGATGCACATGTACATCGGACACGACTACCAGTCGCTGAGCTTTACGCAGATGATGCAGGGGAAGAGCGCCGCCGCGATCGCGAACGCTCGCGTGGTGGCGCGCTGGGTCACGCCCGAGATGATGGGCATGATGCCGGGCGTCGACTTCTTCGCAGCAGCCGAGGATTTCACGCTCGCGCGCTTCGGTCGCTGGGACCAGATTCTTGCGCTGCCCGCGCCACCGGCAGGATTTCCCTACCTGGCCGGCGTGCGGCACCACACCCGCGGCCTGGCGTTCGCGGGCAAGGGCGATTTCGCGCACGCCGAGGCCGAGCACGACAGCTTGAAGACCCTGCTGGGCGTGATCCCGGCCGATTTGCCGGAGGGCTTCAACTCGGTGAAGGCGCTGCTCGGCATCGCCGAGCTTGCGCTCACGGGAGAGATCGCCGCGCGACGCGGCCATTCCGACGAGGCGATCGCGGCGCTGCAGCGCGGGGCGGCCGCAGAGGATTCCCTGCGGTACGACGAGCCTCCCGACTGGCCGAACCCGGTGCGCCTTGCGCTCGGCGACGCACTGATCGCGGCGGGCCGGATCGCCGATGCCGAGGCGGTCTACCACGAAGCGCTGCTCGTTCACCCGTCGGACGGCTGGGCGCTGCGGGGTGTCGCCGAATGCGGCCGGCGTTCGCGCGCGAAGGAGGCGGGCGAAATGGAGAAGGAATTCAAGCACGCGTGGGCGAACGCCGACGTCAAGCTGCCGGGCTCGCACTTCTGAGGGGCGCGGGGCGAACCCTGTGGATCTCTTCGCGCAACCGGTCGGTTTCGACTTCGGGTCCTTCGGGCATGGCGGATTCCCTCGCGATTTCGGTGACGGCTCGACCCCAGACACGCAGGGCCGCCCGGCAATGGTGCCGGACGGCCCCTGCGAACACTGGCTCCTCGGGTAGGATTCGAACCTACAACCCTCCGGTTAACAGCCGGATGCTCTACCATTGAGCTACCGAGGAACGGCGCGATCTCGCGTCCGCAAAGGCGCGGCCGCGGTCTTCCCTGCAGAAAGTCAGCCGGGGATTCTAATTGCGGACGTTCGATGGGGTCAAGCGGAGCGCGACTTCGATTTCGCGCGCGCGCTGGGCGTAGCCGGCGTGGCTCCGCGCGGGACGCCGCTCGAGATGAGCGCGCACCACGCCCGGCAGCCAGTCCGCGAGCCGCGTGGCGCTGAAACCCATGTCCGCTATGGCCAGCGAAGGATCGAGCACCGAAGTCCAGCGGCCGGCGAGCGGCGAGAACGCCGGATCGAGTCCCTCCCGCTCCAGCTCCTCCGAGGGCGCGCTCACGAAACGCGGAGCGCATCCGGCCGCCGGCGCGGTCTGATCGAGAAATTCGCGGAACGTGAGCACCTCGGGCTGCGCAAGGTTGTAGACCGTCCCGCGCGGGCTCCCCTCATCAATCAGCCTCAGCAACGCGCCCGCGACATCCCCGGCGTAGAGGTAACGCACCAACCGCTCGCCGCCATCCGGCAGCAGCAGCGGGCCACCATCGAGCATGCGCTCGAGATAGGCCCAGAGCCTCAACCTGGGGTCGTCCTCGCCGTGAATCACGGGCAGCCGCAGCACCACCGCGCGCACCCCGTGGCTCTCGCGCAACGTGAGCGCGGCGCGCTCGGCGCGCCTTTTCCCGAGGCCGTAGCTCCATTGCGCGTGGTCGTGGGTTTCGGCGGGCGGTTCTGCGATCAGCGGCCCGTCGCTGTCCTCCTCGCGATGCGGCGTGCGGGGAGCCTCGGTCACCAGATACACCTGGCCGCTCGAGATCAGCACGTAGCGGCCGAGCGCGGCATGGGGCGTGAGCAGCAGCCGCTCGACATCGGCGCTGTCGTAGGCGCAGAAATCCACGGTGAGATCGAAGTGGGCGCCCTCGAGCGCGGCGGCGAGACTCGCGGCATCGCTTCGATCTGCGTCCCGCGCGCGTGCGCCGGGCTCGGGCGCCGTGTGGCCGCGCGAGAGCGTGGTCACTTCGTGACCGGCCGCGAGCAGCGAACGCGTCGCGCGGGCGCCCATGAAGCCGGTGCCGCCCAGGATCAGGACGCGGAGCGCCGCCATGAGGACCGCTGTTCCCGGCTCAGTCCTTGACGTAGCGCTGCAGGAACGCCAGCGTTCGCGCCCACGCGACCCGCGCGGCGTCGGCGTGATAGCCGGGCAGGCCCTCGTGCATGAACGCGTGACCGGCGCCCGAGTAGAGGTAGATATCGGACTTCTTGCCGGCCTTGCCGAGCGCCGAGCGGAACGCTTCGACCCGCTCGGGCGTGATGCCCTGATCGGTCGCGCCGAAGTGTCCGAGCAGCGGCGCCTTGAGCGCGGCGAGTTTCGCGACATCCGTCTCGGGCGGCCCGTAGAACATCACCACCGCGGCAAGCGAAGGCGAGTGGAGCGCGTAGCGGAGCGCGATGCCTCCTCCCACGCAGAATCCCATCTCGCCGATCGATGAGCCGGCCGTGCGCGGCTGCCTCGCCAACCAGCCGCAGGCCGCGTCCAGCTCCGCGAACACGCGCGTGTCCTCGAGGCCGCGCACCAGCTCGTGCGCCTCTTCGGGCGTGGTGGCGGACTTGCCGTGGTAGAGGTCGGGCACGATCGCCACGTAACCCTGCCTCGCCATCCGGCGCGCCATCTCGCGGATCTGGTCGTTGAGCCCCCACCATTCGTGGACCACGATCACGGCGGGCGCCTTGCCGGTTCCCGCCGGCCACGCGACGAACGCATCCACTCCGCCCTGCGGCGTGTCGAGGTGAACGGTGGTGGGTCCGGCTTCCGCGTGGGGTTCGGCCGCCCGGGACGACAACACCGGCCAGGCGAGCGAAGCGGCGAGAAACGCGGCCGCCGCGATCGTGAAAAACGCGACGGTGCGCGAATGCGGGGCCTGAGGGTCCTGGGCAGCGCTACGCATCAACATGGAGCCTCCGAAGTTTGGTACGGGGACATGCTCGCGTCGAGCTTAGCCTGCCGCGCCCGGCCGGGCCAGTCGGGAATGGATCGCGCGATCAGGCCGCTTCGCGGCGCGAAGGATAGTGCGTCGCGCGGCAGCCCGGGCAGATGCCGTGGCTGAAGTCGGCTTGCTCGCGGGCCTGAAGGTACTGGTCGATCTCCTGCCACGCGCCGTCCGCGGCTCGCACCTTCTTGCAGAACGAGCAGATCGGGAGCCGCTCGGAGAGCCGGTTGATTTCGGCGCGGCTCGATTCCAGGTCGGCGTTCGCGAGCCTCAGGTCGTTCACGCTGCGCCTCAGCTCCTGCGTGAGCAGGACGATGCGGAGCCCGCCGCGCACGCGCGCCATGAGCTCGCCCTGATCGCACGGCTTGACCAGGTAATCGTCCGCTCCGGTCTCGAGACCGAGCAGGCGGTCGTTGATCTCGCCCTTGGCGGTGAGCAGGATGAAATAGGGCGCCGCTTCCCTGAGCCCGGTCTTGACCGACTGACACAGTTCGAGCCCATCGACCTGCGGCATCATCCAGTCGGAGATCACGAGATCGGGTTCAAACGTGACGATCGCCTTCATGCCCTCGCGGCCATCGCCCGCCGTCATGACCTGATAGCCGTCGATCGAGAGCCGCTTCTGCAGCACGCGCTGGAAGAACGGGTCGTCCTCGACCACCAGCACCTTGATCTCCGCCGGGGGCTTCTTCATGCGGCCTCCGACAGCAGCGTCCGGATGTACTGCACGAACGCCTCGTGATCGATGATCGGTTTGGCGAAGTAGCCGTCCGCTCCGCTCTCGGCCAGCAGCGTCTCGGCGTCCCCGCGCATGGCGTGCGCCGTCGCGAGCACCACCGGCACATGCACGCTGTGCGGATGCGTCTTGATCAGGCGGGACAGGTCCAGGCCGTTGATCGGCCGGCCTTCGAGGTGCGTGTTCCCGAGCGAGACGTCCATCACGACCAGGTCGATGGCGCCCTGCCGGGCCAGGCTCAGCACCTCGTCCGCGGACTCGCTCACCGTCACGCGGAAGCCCCCGCGCCGCTCGAGCAGCTTGCGGATCAGCATCGCGTTGTGCGGATCGTCCTCCACCAGCAGCACGTGCTTCACGCCGCCATCTCCTCGGGCTCATCGCCCGCGCCGGGCGCGGCTGGAGCGCCGTTGTCGTCGTACGCCACGTGCATCTGCCACTCGATGACGTGCGGCAGCAGCTGGGGATTGTCGTGTACCGAGGTCTTCGGCAGGACGTCGAGCACCAGGCCCTCTTCGAGCAGGCGCTTCTCCTCCTCGTTCCGGGCCTCCGGGAAGTTCGTCAGCACCAGCACCGGAAGCTCAGGGCTGGTTCCGCTCAGCGTCATCTCCCGCAGTACGTCGTAGCCGCTCACGTGCGGCATCATCAGGTCGAGCAGCAGCATGTCGAAGCCGCGCGGCTGGGTGCGCAGGAAGTGCAGGCATTCCTCGCCGTTGCTCGCGATTTCGAGGTGGAAGCGCTGGGCGGGAAGCACCTTGCGCACGAAGGCCGCCACCGACGGATCGTCGTCCGCCATCAGGATGCGGATCACGCGATTCTGGTCCTTGCCCACCAGCTCCTCGATCTTGGAGAGCAGCGCCGCGCCGTCGATCGGCTTCATCATGTGGTGCGGCTTGCGCGCGAACGCGGTCGAGCGGAGCTTGTCGCGCAGCTCGTCGTCGAATCCGGTCACGAAGATCAGGGGAATATGGCGTGTCGTGCTGTCGCTCGTCATGCGCTCGGCGAGATCCCATCCGGTGCGAAGGTTGGCGCCCTCCGAGCACGTGAGCGCGTAGTCGAGCACCACGACGCCGGGCCGCAGCCTGCGCGCGAGCAGCCAGCCGCCCTCGGCGTGGCGCGCCTCGACCGTGCGGTAGCCGTGCTGGTGCAGCAGCGTGGTCAGGAAGCGGCGGAAGATTGCATCGTCCTCGACCACCAGCACCAGCGCGCCGCCGGCCGGGCCCTCGATGCGGTCACTCGGTGTCTCGTCGTGCGGTTGCGCTTCCTCGGCCGCTTCCGACCAGATCGGAAGCGAGAAGTACATGCGAGTGCCCTTCCCCTCGCCTTCGCTCTGCACGCCGATGATGCCGCCCATCAACTCGACCAGGCTGCGGGAGATCGCAAGGCCCAGGCCGGTGCCGCCGAACTGCCGGGTGGTGCTTCCGTCGCCCTGGGTGAATTTCTCGAACACCAGCTTCTGGCGCTCGCTCGGGATGCCGATCCCGGTGTCCACGATTTCGAACATGATGTGGCCGAGGTCGGGATGGGCGACGGCGCGCACCGTGATGCCGCCGCTCTGCGTGAACTTGAGGCTGTTCCCGACCAGATTGATGATGATCTGCTTGACCTTGCCGAAGTCGCCGCGCGCCATGATCTGCGAATCCGGAGCCGGCTCGAACTTGAGCTCCAGTCCCTTCTGCTCGGCCTGCACGTGCGTAACCGTGTACACCTCGTCAAACAGCTGGAGCAGGTCGATCGGCGACACTTCGAGCGTGAGCTTGCCGGCTTCGATCTTCGCGATGTCGAGCACGTCGTTGATCAGGCCCAGCAGGTGGCGTGAGCATTGCAGCGCCTGCTTCTGAAAATCCCTCTCCTCCTCGGGCGAATCGCACATGCCGTCCAGCAC
>JACOSU010000071.1 GCA_016178685.1 Candidatus Eiseniibacteriota bacterium
GCTGCGCACGGTCCAGGGCGTGCTGGAGAGCGCGCTGGATGGATTGCCGCTCGCGGAGCGCTCTTCCCTGGCGGGAGCCGGGCGCACGGATGCGGGGGTTCACGCGCGCGGACAGGTGGCGTCGTTCACGGCGCGGACGACGCTGCCCGCGATCGCGCTGGCACCGTCGCTGAACCGCCATCTTCCGGGCGACGTGCGGGTGGTGGATGCGGCTGAAACCGCGACCGGATTTCATGCGCGGCACTCGGCGGTGGCGAGGCGTTACGAGTACCGCGTGCTGGCCCGGGAGGACGTGATGGAATCGAGGTTCGCCTGGCATCCCCGCTTCGTCCTGCCGCCGGCGGATGCGCTCGAGCGCGCGGTGCGCCCGCTCGAGGGCGAGCATGATTTCACGGCATTTCAGGCGTCGGGCGGCCCACCGGTACGTCTGCGGTGCCGGATGATGCGCGCCGGATGGACGACCTGGGAGAGCGGCGTGAAGCTGGTGGTGCTGGCGGATCATTTTCTCTATCACATGGTGCGGAACATGGTGGGGACGACGCTGGCGGCCGCCGCGGCCCCGGATCCTGCGGCCGCGATGCGGCGCGTGCTGCTTTCGCGCGACCGGCGAAACGCGGGCATCACGGCTCCTGCCTGCGGGCTTTCGCTCGAACAGGTGTTCTACGAGCCTGGAGCGCTGCCATGATTCGAATGCCGGTCCGGCCGAGAACGCGCCGGAGCGGGTGGAGTTGGACGTTGCGCGGACTTGGCGCCGGCGCGGCGTCTGCGCTGGTGATCGCGCTTTCGGGGGCGACCGGGTGCGGCGCGGATTCGCGCGCTCCGGGCGGCAGCGGTTCCGGTCAAGGCGGATCGGGCGCGGCCATCTCGTCGTCCCGGCGCACCGCGATCGTCACGGCCGCTGAACGCGTGAGCCCGGCCGTGGTGTCGGTGAGCGTCGTGACCACGCGCCTGGTGCGCACCGATCCGTTCGGCGGGATGTTCCGCGACGAGTTCTTCCAGCGTTTCTACCCGCAGACCGAGACCCGGGAGCGCGTTCCCGGGATGGGCTCGGGCGTCATCGTGGATGGCGCGGGGCTGGTGGTCACGAACGAACACGTCGTGCACGAAGCCGAGAAGATCACGGTCACGCTCTCGGACGGGCGACAGGTTCCCGGGACGCTCCTGGGCGCGTCCACCACCTACGATCTCGCCGTGCTGCGCATCAAGGCGGACCGGCTGCCGGTCGCCCCGTTCGGCGACAGCGATCACCTCCTGGTCGGAGAGTGGGCGATCGCGATCGGAAATCCGTTCGGATTTCTCCTCAACGACGCGCAGCCCACCGTGACGGCGGGAGTGATCAGCGCGACCCGACGCGACATCAAGTCCGAGATCACCGAGAACGGTGTCTACAAGAACATGATTCAGACCGACGCCGCGATCAATCCCGGGAACAGCGGCGGACCCCTCGTGAACGGCGACGGCGAAGTGATCGGGATCAATACGTTCATCTTCACCCAGGGTGGCGGGGGATCGCTCGGAATCGGTTTCGCGATTCCGATCAACCTCGCCCGCCGGGTGATCGACGAAATCACCGAGTACGGTCGCGTGCGCGCGGCGTGGCCCGGCATGCAGATTCAGGAGCTGACGCCGGCGCTCGCGCAGCGACTGGGATACAGCGAGGCGGGCGGCCTGGTGGTGGCGCGGGTCGAAC
This sequence comes from Candidatus Eiseniibacteriota bacterium, assembly GCA_016178685.1. Classification (GTDB taxonomy): domain Bacteria; phylum Eisenbacteria; class RBG-16-71-46; order RBG-16-71-46; family RBG-16-71-46; genus JACOSU01. The sequence goes on from JACOSU010000071.1 coordinate 1,691, forward strand.
CCTCCGGTCCCGCCGACCGGGTGGGGGTGAAGGTCGGGGATCGCCTGCTGACCGTGAACGGGCTCGCGATTCACAACCTCGAAGATGCGCAGCGCGGCATCTACGGGGCCGCAGTCGGAGACCGGCTGAACCTGGAACTGGAGCGGGAGGCCCGGCGTTACACCGTCAGCCTGGTGCTCGCCGAGGCCCCGCGGGAGGCGCGATGATCCCACGCTACGTTCGCGCCGAGATGGGACGCCTGTGGAGCGACGCGCGGCGGCTCGAATGGTGGCTCGACGTCGAGCTCGCGGTGATCGAGGCGCGCGAGTCGGCCGGAGAGTTGCCGGCCGGCGTATCGTCCCGGATTCGAGGCACCGCGCGCCTGAGCGAACCGCGCCTGCTCGAGATCGAATCCGAGGTGCATCACGACGTGATCGCGTTCCTCTCGATGCTGGCCGAGTCGCTCGGGGACGACGCGCGTCACGTGCATGCGGGCCTCACGTCTTCCGATCTGGTGGACACCGCGCTGGCATGCCAGATCGGCGAAGCGGGGCGCGCGCTCAGGGTCGCCGTGGCCGGGGCGCAACGCGCGGCGTGGGATCTCGCGGCGCGCCATCGGGCCACGCCGATGGTGGGCCGCACGCACGGAATCCACGCCGAACCCATCACGTTCGGTCTCAAGTGCCTGATCTGGAGCGAAGAGCTGGGGCGCGACCTCGAGCGACTCGATCGCTCTCTCGCGGGCTGCGCGGTGGGCAAGTTCTCGGGCGCGGTCGGAACGCTCGCGCATTTCTCCCCGGCGCTCGAATCCGCCGCGCTCGCGCGGCTCGGCCTGGGGGTTGAGCGGGTCGCGAACCAGGTGGTTCAGCGCGACCGCCACGCCGCGCTGCTGTGCGCGCTCGCGATCGCGGGGGGCACGTTCGAGAAAATCGCGCTCGAGATCCGGCACCTCCAGCGCAGCGAAGTGCGCGAGGCCGCGGAACCGTTCGCGGCGAGCCAGAGGGGCTCGTCGGCCATGCCGCACAAGCGCAACCCGGTGCGCAGCGAGCGCGTTTGCGGGCTCGCCCGGCTGCTGCGCGGGTACGCGCAGGCCGCGCTCGAAAACCAGGCGCTGTGGCACGAGCGCGACATCAGCCACTCGTCCGTGGAACGCGTGATCCTGCCGGACGCGTTCCAGACCCTCGATTTCATGGCCGGAGAAATCGCCGCCGTGCTCGAGGGATTGCGGGTGGATCCGGCCGCGATGCAGCGCAATCTCGATGCGGGCGGCGGGCTGGTGGTTTCCCAGAACGTGCTGATGGCGCTGGTGAAAGCGGGGATGACGCGCGATCAGGCGTATCGCCTGGTGCAGGAGCACGCGCTCGCGACGCTCGATCGGGGCGCGCCGTTCCGCGCCGCTCTGGAGTCGGATCCACGCGTGACGGCGGTGCTGGCGAAGGATCGCCTGGCGGAATGCTTCGACCTGGCCCCGTTCTTCCGCCACATCGACGCCCTCTATGCGCGCGCCACCGGGCCCGGATCGTGAAACGGCGGCCGAAGGAGGGTGCGGCATGGACATGATCACGCACGTCGCGGCGGCCTGGACGACGGAGGAAGCGCGCGATCCCGGGGCGGTCGCGAAGCGGCTCCTCGCGCGGGGCGTGACGCTCGATCCGGAGGAAGTGGCGCTGCTCTCGGGCACGCTCGGGCGTCCGCCGCTGTGGCCCGAGGCGGTGCTGTTCGGGATCCTGTGGAGCGAGCACTGCTCGTACAAGTCCACGCGGCACCTGCTCCGGGGACTGCCCACCGAGGCGCCGCAGGTCCTGATCGGGCCGGGCGAGGACGCGGGCGTCGTGTCGCTGCCCGCGCCGTGCGCGGACCTCGCGCTGGTGCTGGCTCACGAGAGCCATAATCATCCGAGCCAGGTGCTTCCGGTCGAGGGCGCCGCCACCGGCGTGGGCGGCATCGTGCGCGACGTCGGCTGCATGGGCGCCGAAGTCGTGGGGGTGCTCGACGCTCTGCGATTCGGCGATCCCAGGCGGTCGGTGCATACCCGCGACGTGGTGCGCGGCGTGGTGCAGGGAATCGCCGACTAC
>JACOSU010000072.1 GCA_016178685.1 Candidatus Eiseniibacteriota bacterium
ACGGGGAGCCCATCCTGCGGCTGTTCCGCTTCGAGCCTCCGGGCATCACGCTCGGACACGGCCAGCAGCCCTTCCGCGAACTCAACCTCGATCGCTGCCGGCAGCACCACGTGCTGTGGGCCTCGCGCCCGACTGGCGGCCGCGCCATCTTTCACGCCGAAGAATGGACATATTCGTTCGCCGCTCCGATCGCGGATGCGCAGTGGGGCGGGACGCTCTCGGAATCCTACGACCGGCTGGCGCGCGTGCTGGTCGCCTCGCTCGATCGGCTCGGCGTTCCCGCCAGGCTCGCGGGTCCCGCGGCTCCCGAGCGGGCCGCGCCGTCCGCTCGCACGGCTGGGGAGGGTTCCGTGGCCGGGGTTACTCGCATTCCACGCCGGGGTCGGGCGGTCGAGGCATCGTCGCCGTGCTTCGCGTCCGCGGCGCGCCACGAGATCCTGCGCGATTCCCGCAAACTGGTGGGGAGCGCCCAGCGCCGCACCTCGAGCGCGCTGCTTCAGCAGGGGAGCCTGCTCCTGTCGGACGGACACCTGCGACTCGCCGACTTTCTGGCGGTGTCCGATGTCCGCCGCGAGGAGATTCGCTCCGCACTCGGCGCCTCGTCTGCGCACATCGGGGATCTGGTGGGTTCTCTCGCGCCGATCGAGAGGTGGGCCGACGCGCTCATGGAGGTGATGCCGGTCCGGCGCCGTGTGGACGGCGTCGGCGCGTGGCCATTGACCGACTGAAAGCGCGGTTCCTATACTGGTCGCTTTCCCCCTTGAAAACACCGGTTGCGCGAAGGAGTCCGAGGCCATGCGCAGGAAGGTCACACTCCGTCTGATCGCAGCAGCGTTCACTGTGGCGCTCGCGGCCGCGCTGTGCGCATGCGGCGGAAATTCGCGCCCGTCCGCCGTGCCGCGGGCGAGGCTCGAGCTGCCGCCGGACACGATGTGTTTCGATGCGCCCGAGATCGGCCGCTACGGCGGACGGTTCGTGATCGCCGGAACCAGCGATCCCAGGACCTTCAACGCGCTGATCGCGAACGACCAGCCGTCCACCGACATCACTCGCCTGCTGTTCGTCGGGTTGACGGAGTTCGACAACCTGACCCAGCAGACCACGCCGCAACTCGCCCGACGCTGGGAGCGCTCGCCCGATGGACGCACCTGGACATTTCACCTCAGGCGCGGCGCCCGCTTCTCGGACGGCCACGCGATCACATCCGACGACGTGCTGTTCTCGTTCGCCGTCGTCTACGACGATTCCCTTCATCCTTCCGCGCAGGATCTGCTCAAGGTCAACGGGAAGAAATTCGAGCTGAGCGCGCCGGATTCGTACACCGTCGTGTTCCGGATCGCGGCGCCGATGGCGTTGTTCGAGACGCTGGTCGGCGACGTCCGGATCATGCCGCGCCATCGGCTGGAGGCGGACTGGAAACGCGGAGTCTTCGAGGCCGCCTACAGTGTGGCGACCCCGCCGCAACGACTCGTCACGAGCGGCGCATGGCGCCTCTCGCGTCACGTTCCCGGCGAGCGCACGGTTCTGGTCCCCAATCCGTGGTGGTTCGGAGTCGACCGTGCGGGACAGCGTCTGCCGTATCTCGATGAGGTCGTGTTCGAGGTGGTGCCGGATCAGAACACCGCCGCGCTCAAGTTTCAGGCCGGCGATGTGGATGGCCTCGACAACGTGAAGCCGGAGGATTACGGGCTCTACCAGCGTGAGGCAAAGACCGGGGGCTTCACGCTCTACGACATCGGACCCTCGCTGATCTCGAATTTCGTGTGGTTCAACCTCAATCGCGTGCGACTGCCCCGGCCCGGGCGGGCGCTCGGCGATCCGGTGGTGGGCCGGGTCCGCCATGCGTGGTTCAGCGATCCGCTGTTCCGCCGCGCGGTCTCGAAGGCGATCGACCGCGAAGCGATCATCCGCAGCACGTTGTTCGGATTCGGCTTCAAGAACTGGTCCACGATGACCCGCGGAAATCGCGAATGGTTCTCGCCCGAGCTGACAGGAGACGACTACGACGTGGAAGGCGCGAAGCGGCTGCTCGCGAAAATCGGCATGCGCGACCGCGACGGCGACGGCACGCTCGAGGACGCGACCGGGCATCGCGTGAGTTTTACGCTCAAGACCAACGGCGATGCGCAGGTCCGGGTCGCGACCGACAACTTGATCCGCGACGACCTCGCGCGGGTGGGGATCGAAGCGATCCCGGTGCAGGTCGACATCAAGACGCTGATTACGAACATCCGGAGCGATTTCGATTACGAGGCCGTCACGCTGGGGCTCGGAAGCGCCGTGCCTCCCGACCCGGCGATGGCCGCGAACTTCTACCGCTCCTCGGGCACCACGCATTACTGGAACGTCCGTCAGAGCGCGCCCGAGACCGCCGCCGAGCGCGAAATCGACCGCCGGTTCGAAGTGCTCGCCGACACGCTCGATCCGGGCGCGCGCCACGCCAGCTGGAAGCGGATCGAGCAGATCATCAACCAGCAATGCCTGCTGGTGTGGCTGCCGTCGCAGATGATCCGGCTTCCGGTGCGGGACGGATTCGGCAATCTTCATCCGGTCGCGCTCCCGCACCGGCTGCTGTGGAACATCGACCGCGTGTTCGTGAAACCGCACGCCCACTGAGCGCGGCGAACTCATGCGAGGATTCCTGCTGAGGCGGCTGCTTCAGACCCTGCCGATCCTGCTCGGAGTCACCGCACTGACGTTTCTGCTGATGCAGCTGGCCCCCGGCGACGTCGTGTCGACGGTGGCGCAGAATCCTTCCGTTTCGGCCGAGACGCTGGCGGCCATGCGCCATCGCTTCGGCCTCGACCAGCCGTGGTACGTGCAGTACCTGCTCTACCTGCGCAACATCGCGTTCCACCTCGATTTCGGCGAATCGTTCACCCGCCATCGCCCGGTCTTCGAGGTGCTGCGCGAGGGACTCGCGAACACGCTGCTGCTGGCTTCGGCCGGCGCGCTCGTCACGTGGGGTCTCGCGATCCCGCTCGGAGTGTGGGCGGCGGCGCGGCGAGGCCGGGCAGCGGATCACGCGCTGACCGTGTTCGCCTCCCTGGGCCTGGCCGTACCCGAGCTGGTCTCGGGGTTGCTCCTGCTGCTGCTGGCCGCGCGCACCGGATGGTTCCCGGTGGGAGGGATGCACGCCGCGGACTGGGATCATCTAGGTCCCGTCGCGCGCGCGATCGATGTCGCCCGCCACCTGGTGTTGCCGGCGCTGGTGGTGGGACTGGTGCCGCTCGCCTCGCGCATGCGGCAGATGCGCGCGAACCTGCTCGACGTGCTGGCGCTCGATTACGTGACCGCGGCGCGCGCGCGCGGGCTGCCCGAACACCGCGTGCTGCTCGGGCATGCGCTGCGCAACGCGCTCAATCCCATGATCACGCTGTTCGGCTTCACGCTCGGAGCGCTGGTTTCCGGATCGTTCGTGGCCGAAGTGATCTTTTCCTGGCCCGGGCTGGGCCGCATCACGGTCGAAGCCCTGCTGGCCGAGGATCCGTACCTGGTGATGGGCTCGGTCGTGCTCTCGACCACGGTGCTGGTGGCCGGCAACCTGGCGGCCGACGTGCTGCTCGTGATCGCCGATCCGAGATTGCGCGATGCCTGAGACGCCGGAGCGTGAGCCGCGCGACCGCGGGCGGGCGGGCGCGACCGCCCCGGGCTCCCGATCGATTCTCTCGCGCCTCTCGAACCGGCCACCCGCGCTCGCCGCCGCTTTCGCTCTGGCGGTGATGTACGCTCTGGCCGCGGCCGCCCCCCTGATCGCGCCGTACGGTCCCGCGAGCATGGACCGGGACCGCTTCTACCATCCTACGCAGCGCATCCACGGATTCGACGCCCCGGGAGGGTGGCGAGGACCGTTCGTGTACGCGACCACGCTCGCCGATTCCTCCGAGTGGCGCTACGCCGAAGACCGTGCACGGGTCGTTCCGCTCCGCCTCTGGGTTCGCGGCGAGCGCTACGCGTGGGCGCCCGGGCTACGCTCCAACGTGCATCTGTTCGGCGCCCGGGCCGGGACCATCCACCTGCTGGGGACCGATCCGTTTGGGCGTGACGTGCTCTCGAGACTGCTTTACGGCGCGCGCGTCTCGCTCACCGTGGGCCTGGCGGGCCTCGTCGTCTCGCTCACGCTCGGCCTGCTGATCGGCGGTGTGGCGGGCTACGCGGGCGGCTGGCTCGACGCGCTGCTGATGCGCATCAGCGACCTGCTGCTGAGTGTCCCCGCTCTCTATCTGCTGATCGCTCTTCGCAGCGTATTCCCGGTCTCGCTTCCTTCGGATCAGGTGTATTTCGCGATCGTCTTGATCCTCGCCGTGATCGGCTGGGCCGGCATCGCGCGCGTGGTGCGGGGCATGGTGAGTTCCATCCGCCGCGCGGACTACGTGGCCGCCGCCGAAGCGCTGGGCGCAGGACCCCTGCGCGTGGTGACGCGCCACATTTTGCCGAACACGCTGTCGTTCGTGATCGTTGCGGCGACCGCCGCCGTCCCGGGGTATATTCTCGGCGAAGTGTTTCTGTCGTTCCTGGGCGTGGGAGTGCAGGGGCCGGCCGCCTCGTGGGGCAACATGCTGGGCCAGGCGCGGTCGCTGCGCGTGCTGACCTCGTTTCCCTGGCTGCTGCTGGCGCCGGCGACGGCAATCTTCGTGACGGTGATGGCGTTCAACCTGCTGGGCGACGGATTGCGCGATGCGCTCGATCCGCGCGGTCTGGAGAAGAGCGGAAACCGATGAACGAGACCCTGCTCGAAGTCGACGACCTGCGCACCTACTTCTTCACCGACGAGGGCGTGGTGCGCGCGGTAGACGGAGTGTCGTTCAGCGTGCGCGCCGGGGAGACGCTCGCGGTGGTCGGGGAGTCCGGCAGCGGCAAGAGCGTGACGTCGCTGTCGATCCTGCGTCTGATCCCGAGCCCGCCGGGGCGGATCGTCCACGGAAGCATCCGCTTCAAGGGACGCGACCTGCTCGCTCTCTCGAACCATGAAATGCGCCGCATTCGCGGCCGCGAGATCTCGATGATCTTTCAGGAGCCCATGACGTCGCTGAATCCGGTCTATACCTGCGGCGACCAGATCATGGAGGCGCTGATCCTCCACGAGCAACTCGACCGGCGCGCGGCGCGAGAGCGCGCGATCGAGATGCTGAAGCTGGTCGGCATTCCCTCGCCCGGGGAGCGTGTCGACGAGTATCCCCATCAGATGTCGGGCGGCATGCGGCAGCGCGTGATGATCGCCATGGCGCTCGCGTGCCATCCGTCCATCCTGATCGCCGACGAGCCCACCACCGCGCTCGACGTCACGATCCAGGCCCAGATCCTCGAACTCCTGAAGCGCCTGCAGTCCGAGCTCGGCATGGCGGTGATCCTCATCACTCACGACCTCGGCGTGGTCGCCGAAACCGCCGATCGCGTGGTCGTGATGTACGGAGGACAGGTGGTCGAGTCGTGCGACGTGAATGACGCGTTCCGCCGCACGCGCCATCCCTACACCGCCGGCCTGCTGCGTTCGTTGCCGCGACTGGGCAGCCGTAAGGCGCTGCGCGTGATTCCGGGAACGGTTCCCGACCCGGCGCACTTTCCCCTGGGCTGCCGCTTCGAGCCGCGCTGTCCGGTCGCGATCCCGCGCTGCGGTGACCCCCCGCCGCTCGAGCGGGTGGAGGACGGGCATCTGGCGCGCTGCTGGCGCGCGCGCGAGATCGCCTCGGGCAGCCTGGATCCCGCGCCCGCCGAGGAGGCTCCGCGTGGCTGAAACCCTGCTCCAGGTCGAAGGGCTCACCAAGCATTTCCCGATCCGGCGCGGGCTGCTGTCCCGTGTGGTGGGGCAGGTCAAGGCGGTGGACGGCGTGTCGTTCTCGATTCGCGAGGGCGAAGTGCTGGGGCTGGTCGGAGAGAGCGGGTGCGGCAAGACCACGACCGGACGCTGTGTGCTGCGCCTGATCGAGCCGACCGCCGGGCGCGTGCGCTTCGATGGGCGGGACATCACGCGGCTGCCTCGGCGGCAGCTGCGCGCGCTCCGGCGCGAGATGCAGATCGTCTTCCAGGATCCGTACTCGAGCCTCAATCCGCGCCTGACCGTGGGGAGCATGCTCCACGAAGCGCTCGCGATTCATCGCCTGGCGCGTGGAGCGAAGGCCCGCGAGCGCATCGCGGAACTCCTCACGCTGGTGGGTCTCGCCCCGGATCACGCGCGGCGCTATCCGCACGAGTTCTCGGGAGGCCAGCGCCAGAGGATCGGCGTGGCCCGTGCTCTGGCGGTGAGCCCGCGGCTGATCGTGGCCGACGAGCCGGTCTCGGCGCTCGACGTCTCGATCCAGGCGCAGATCATCAACCTGCTGCGCGATCTTCAGCGGCGGATGAATCTCACCTACCTGTTCGTCGCGCACGACCTGTCGGTGGTGGAGCACATCAGCGATCGCGTCGCCGTCATGTACCTGGGACGCATCGTCGAGCTGGCCGTGAGCCGCGTCCTTTACGAGTCGCCGGCGCATCCGTACACGCAGTCGTTGCTGTCCGCGATTCCGGTCCCCGATCCCTCGCGCACCCGTCGGCGCATCGTGCTCGGCGGTGACGTTCCGAGTCCTGCCGAGCCGCCGTCGGGATGCCGGTTCCATCCGCGCTGTTTCATGGCGCAGCCGGTGTGCGCGAGCGAGGATCCGGTGCTGCGGGAAGTGCGGCCCGGCCACTGGGCCGCCTGCCACTTCGCCGAGCAGGCGCTGGCCAGACCCGCGATCGCCCGCGCGGACGGAAACGCTTCCACCACCACCGTGCGCTGACCCTTCGGCATCCCCCCGGAGCGGGGGATGCTCGCCGTGGCATGCCGTGACGCGCCGTGGCGTGGCGCGCCTGGCGATCGCGGAGATTTTCCCACCTTCCACGCGAACGCGGGGCGCATGACCCGAACCGCGATCCCTGCCGCGCCGCACCGCCCCGTCGCACCGGTTTCCCGTCGAATCGATTGATCACGGTCAACCCAATGCCGCGCAGCGCCATGAGCGTTTCGTCTCAGGCAACGGGCGAGATGAGCATCGCGCGGCACCCGGCTTGCGATGGAGCGAGGGTGGAGACGGCCAAGCCACCGGCTTGAGAGAGGGACCGCCCTCGCCACACCACCGAATACGTTGTGTTCCCTGCGCGACTCGTGATTGGCCGGCTGTGGGCTGATCCCCCTATCGCGAGCGAAGGAGTCTTACGGCCCGGTACACGGTCGATGCGGGGAACACTTTCTTGAGGGCCCCGAGCCCGCGGAACTCGCTTCAGCGCACGACAGTCCTTTCCGCGGACGGGGCCCATGATTTTCCCCCGCCATCCCCGCAGTCACCCCTGCGTTCGTCCCTTCGGTCGTGCTCCGATTCCACCCCCCGGTCCATCCGTTGACCCTTGGCGACTTCCCTGTTACTTTGCGCGTTCAGGCGCGGCAAGTGTCGGGGCCGCAAGGACTCAAGCCAAGCGGAGGGTCGTACCGAACGGTGCCTCGAGAAGCGCTGGGGCTGGTCGAAACCCGCGGGTTCGTCGCCGCCGTCGAGGCGGCGGACGCGATGACGAAGGCGGCGCGGGTGCGGCTCACGCGCTACGAAGTCACGCGCGACGCGCTGGTCACGGTCGTGGTCCGCGGTCCGCTCGGTGACGTTGAATCGGCGGTCGAGGCCGGAGCACGCGCGGCGGCCCGGGTCGGACAGGTCACCGCGCGGCACGTGATCCCGGCGCCCGATCCACAACTCGAAGATCCCATCGGGGCTCCGCGCAAGTGACGGATCCGCGAGCAACATTCACCGCCACAGGGAGCGTTCCATGCAGGAAGAAGCTCTGGGCCTGATCGAGACGCGTGGCTTCGTCGCCATGGTCGAAGCCTCGGATGCCATGGTGAAGGCGGCGCGCGTGCAGCTCGTGCACTACGAGAAGATCGGCGGCGGCTACGTGACCGCGATCGTGCGCGGCGACGTGGCCGCGGTGCGCGCGGCCACCGAAGCGGGCGCTGCCGCGGCCGCCAAGGTCGGCGAGGTGATCTCGGTCCACGTCATTCCGCGTCCGCACGGGATGCTCGAGGACGTGCTGCCGATCCGGGCTGCCGCCGTCGCGGTCAAGAAGTAGCCGGGTGCGTTTCGTCCGTGGCATGCGACGGGCCGCTCCGTGATTTTGGCGCGCGTGGTCGGCACCGTGGTCTCGACCCGCAAGGACCGGGGCCTGCTGGGGCTCAAGCTGCTGCTCGCGCGTGAGGTGGACGCCGCGTTTCAAGCCACCGGAAGTCTCGTCGTGGCGGCGGATGCGGTGGGGGCGGGGAGTGACGAGATCGTGCTGGTGGCCTCCGGCTCATCGGCCCGCATGACCGACGTGTCGCGCGAAAGGCCGGTCGATGCCGTGATCGTGGGCATCGTGGATTCGGTCGAGATCGCCGGCCGCGACGTGTATCTCAAGCACACCGGCGTCGCGGGCTGAGGCCGGGATCCAAGACGGCCCCATGACGCTCGAACCCCGCCAGGTCGAATCCATCGTCGCCAGCGTCCTGGAACGTCTGGATTCCGCGGCGGGCTCCGATGCGGGTCGCGCGCCGCTCGGCGTTCACGCCGATCTCGACACCGCCGTGCGATCGGCCAGGGAAGCATTCGCCGCCTACGATCGCGTGCCGCTCTCGACCCGCTACCGGGTGATCGAAGCCGCGCGCGCCACGCTCGCCGCGAGCTACCGCGCGCTGGCCGAGCTGGGGGTGAGCGAAACCGGGCTCGGTCGCGTGGACGACAAGATCGTCAAGAATCGCCTGGTCACGGAGCGCACTCCCGGCCCCGAAGATCTCGAGCCGCGCACCTGGACCGGCGACCACGGCTTGACGCTCGAAGAGCGGGCCCCGTACGGAGTGATCGCGGTCATCACTCCCGTCACGAATCCCAGCGAGACCGTCATCAACAACGGCCTCTCGATGATCGCGGGCGGGAACACGGTGGTGTTCTGCCCGCATCCCAACGCGCGCAAGGTCTCGATCCTGGCGGTGGATCTCATCAATCGCGCCGCGCGCCGCGCCGGGGCGCCGCTTCCGCTGCTTCACACGGTGGCCGAGCCCTCGCTCGAAGTGGCGCAGGGGCTGTTGCGCTGCCCCGGGATCCGCCTCAACGTCGTGACCGGCGGACCGGGCGTCGTCAAGGAAGCGCTCGCGGCGGGCAAGAAAGCCATCACGGCGGGACCGGGGAATCCTCAGTCGGTGGTGGACGAGACCGCGGATCTCGAAAAGGCCGCGCGCGACCTGCTGCTGGGCGCCTCGCTCGACAACAACATCGTCTGCACTGACGAGAAGGAAGTGATCGCGGTCGCGCTGATTGCCGATCGCCTCAAGGAATCGTTCACGCGCGCCGGCGCGCTGGTGCTCCAGCCGCACCAGATCGAGCGCCTGCGGAAACTGGTGCTCGAGAGCGAGAACGGGCCCCGCAAGCACGCGGTGATCCAGCGGCGCTTCGTCGGCAAGAACGCCGACGTCATCCTGCGCGAGGCCGGCATTCCGTGCGATCCCTCGAAGCGGCTCGCAGTATGCGAAGTGGATGGCGACCATCCGTTCCTGTGGACCGAATTGATGATGCCGATCCTGCCGCTCACGCGCGTGCGAACCGTGGACGATGCGATCGATTTTGCGATCGAGGTCGAACACGGCTGCCACCACACGGCTTCGATGCACTCGCGCAACATCGACAAGTTGTCGCGCATGGCGCGGCTCTGCGACTGCTCGATCTTCGTGAAGAACGGACCCAACGTGGCGGGCCTCGGCTACCGCGGCGAGGGCCCCACCAGCTTCACGATCGCGAGCCCCAGCGGCGAAGGCATGACGACCGCGCGCAGCTTTACCCGATTGCGGCGCTGCTCGCTGGTCGACCACTTCCGGATCGTCTGATGAACGTCGCCGTGGCCGCGCTCGAGACCGGCAGCATCGCACAGGGCGTGGTGGCGTGCGACGCCATGGTCAAGACCGCCGAAGTCGATCTCATCGAGTCGTGCGCGGTGTCGCCGGGCAAGTACTGGATCCTGATCGGGGGCGAAGTCGCGCCGGTGCGCGCCGCCCACCGGCGCGGGATCGAGGTGGCGGCCGAGACGCTGCTCGATTCGCTGTTGATCTCGGAGTGATCGAGACGCTGACCGCCGCGGCCGCGATCGTGGCCGCCGACCTCGCCGCCAAGGCCGCCGACGTGCGCCTGCGCGATCTGAGGCTCGCGAACGGGCTGGGCGGGAAGGGCGTGCTGTTCTTCTCGGGCTCGCTCGGCGACGTACAGGCTTCGCTCGAGGCGGGGCGGGCCGAGGCGCAGCGGCGCGGGCTGCTGTCGCGCGCGGTGGTGATTCCGCAGCTTCATCGCCAGGTGCGCGAGCGGATCTTCTGATGCACTTCGCGCGCGTGATCGGCACCGTGGTGTGCACCGCCAAGGTTTCGTCGTGGATAGGCCATCGTCTGCGGCTGCTGGAGCCCACCGACCCCGAAGGAAAGAGCACCGGCGGTCCGCTGGTCGCGATCGATCTGGTCTCCTCGGCCGAGGGCCAGCGCGTGTTCTATGTGCGCGGCCGGGAGGCCGCGAACGCGTTGCCCGATTGCGACAATCCAGCCGATGCGGCGATCGTCGGGATCGTGGACGAGGTGCGGCGCACTCTCCCCACGCGCGGGGCGCGCTGATGTTTCTGGCGACGGTGATCGGCGACGTGGTCGCTACCATCAAGCACGCGCAGCTCGAGAACCGAAAGCTGCTGCTGGTTCAACCGCTCGACCTCGAGGGGCGGCCGACCGGCAGGCTCGCGATCGCGGTGGATGCCGCCCAGGCCGGCCCTGGCGATCGCGTGCTGGTCGCGGACGAGGGCAACAGCGCCGCGCAGGTGCTCGGGCGGCCACGCGGAGCGGTGCGCACCGTGATCGTCGGTGTGGTGGACGAAGTGACCCCGGGCGCATGAGCATGACCCTGCGGGACTCGGTCGCGGCGGCGGCGAGCACCCGAGGTTTCGGGGCGACGCGCAAGTTTGTGCTCCCGTCTTCGGCTCGGCTGGTGTTATAAAGTCCAAGGCTCTTGAGGGAGAGTGGTTGCCCCCG
>JACOSU010000073.1 GCA_016178685.1 Candidatus Eiseniibacteriota bacterium
ATCAGCGCGGGATCGGGATAGAGCCGCACGGTCAGGCTTGGCAGCGGCGGCGGCGGCGGCGCGACGTAGCCCGGATCGAAGCGATTGAGCCCGCTCGCGGTTGCGATCCACACCACGCCCGTCGCGCGATCGATGAAGACGCTCCGCACCTCGTCGTTCGCGAGCGGCGTATTCGCCGCGGTGAGATCCTCGGTGGCCCCGCCCGGGTGATAGACGCGCACCCCGTTCGCGGTCCCGAGCCACACCGTGCCGTCGGCGGCCACGTCCATCGGATGCACCGCGCCGCGTGGCGCGGGCGCGGCGGGGATCGAGTACAGCACCGCCTCGACCCCGGGTCCTCCGTACGCGGTGAAGAGGCGCAGCGCATCGGTGCTGAACACCCACACCGAATCGGAGTGGGGCGCCACCGCGAAGACATCGAGCCGCGAGGTGTCGTCGAGATCGTTGAACGAAAGCGGCTGATACGACGGCGGGATCGTGATCGGCCGTCCGTTCGTGTCGGGAAGCGCGAACCACTGGACGCCGTGCCCGGCGAGGCCCACCCACATCACGCGACGCGAGCCGTCGTAGGCGAGCGAGCGCACTTGATTGTTCGCCATGTTGTACGCGGTGTCAGGGACGCCGGTGTGGAAGTTCTGCCGGTAGATTCCGGAGGGGCTGTAGTAGTCGATCCCGACCGGGTCGGTGGCCTGACCGCAGCCCAGGCACGGCGTGTCGCCGCCGAACCAGCGTCCGCCGTCCGAATCCGCCGCCGCCGACCACAGGTTGGTGTGACGATCGTCACCGCCCACCCACTGGGACTGAACGAGCGTGCCGGGTCCGCTGTCGTCCAGGATGTCGACCGAGACCGACCAGTAGCCGATCCACTTGTAGCCCTGGCTGTCCACCAGCATGCTGAACGCGAAGGTCGGGTTGTAAGGCACGCTCCCGCAGTTTCCGCCGCACGCTCCCGGGAACCAGTTGGTCCAGGCCGTGCCGTCGAATCGTCCCACGCCCTCATCATACGTGCCGACGTACGCGCGTCCGCGATCCACCACCACGTTCTGGCAGTTGTTGCCGGGTGGGGCGGGCGGCACATGCTGCGTCCATGCCGCTGGCGCGATCACCTGCTCGAACAATCCGTCACGATCGGCCGCGAGCACCACGCCGGCGGTGTCGGTGGTGGTGGCGAACGAGCGATCCGGCTGGGGCGCCGAGACCAGCGCGGGCAGGAGCGGCGTCCACGCGAGTCCCGACCATTGATAGAGACCCGAATCGCTCGATGCCACGACCGAACCCAGATCGTCCGACAGCCGGTAGACCTCGTGGAAGACGAGATCCTTCCCCCACGTGTTTCCCGACTGCGCGTGCCACACCGACTTTCCGATCAGCCCCCACACGTTTCGGCCATCGGTCGCGAGCGCGTGCACGGTGTCGGGTGCCTGACCGGTCGAGACGCTGTTCCAGGTCGCGAGGCCGGTCGAGACGCGGCTGTAATAGGCGCCGCGCGCGGTGCCGACCCACAGCGAATCACCTCTGACCGCGATTGCCGTGACATTGTTGCTGAGGAACGGCGAGGGCCCGCCGGCGTCGGGGAGGCGCCCCGAGATCTCGGTGCCGTTGTAGAGCGCGATGCCGGCGTCGGTTCCGATCCAGAGCGTGTCCCCCTCGGCGCGCACCACGTTGACCGAGAGCGAGGGAAGCCCGTCGAACGCATTCAGCACGCCCCAGCTTCCGTCGCGGTCGAGGCGGCCGACGCCCGCGTCGCGCGTGCCGATCCAAAGCGATCCCGAACGCGACATCGCGAGCGACGTGAGGTTGTTGCTCACCAGCCGGCCCGGCTCCCGGCTTTCAGGCGTGAAGTTCCCGGTCGCGCGGTGGTAGATCAGCAGGCCCGCCTCCTGGGTTGCGCACCATATGGTGTCAGAGGTGGCGAGCAGGTCGTGGAACGTGTAGGGACGCTGAAAGGTTTTCCATCCGCCGCTCGCGCGCGCGGAAGCCGGCATGAGGATCAGCAGCAGCACGAGCAGCGTGGCGAGGCGCGCGCGTCTCATGTCGTCACTCCACGCGACCGAGCAGGTCGAGAAACCGAAGCTTCCACACCATCCGCGCGGCCTCCCAGATGATCTTGCGGTTCATCTTGGAGGACCCGGCCTGCCGGTCCACGAACAGGATCGGAATCTCCCGAAGCGAGAAGCCGCGCTTCCAGCACCGGAACGACATTTCGATCTGGAACGAGTAGCCGTCGGACTGAACCGCATCAAGCCTGACGCCTTCGAGAGCGCGACGGCGGAAACACTTGTACCCGCCGGTCGCGTCCTTGAGCGGCAGCCCGGTGATGAGGCGCGTGTAGAGATTCGCGCAGTACGAGAGCACCAGGCGCTGGAGCGGCCAGTTCACGACCGTCACGCCGTGCAGATAGCGCGAGCCCAGCACGACGTCCACCTCCTGCGCGTTGCGGATGAACTCCGGAATCGCATCGGGATCGTGCGAGAAATCCGCGTCCATCTCGAAGATGTATTCCGCGCCACGATCCAGCGCGAAGTGAAATCCCGCGAGATACGCCGAGCCCAGCCCCAGCTTGCCGGGCCTCGTGATCAGGTGGATGCGCGGTTCTTTTTCCATGCGGGCGCGCACCAGGTCCGCCGTGCCGTCGGGCGAGTTGTCGTCCACGATCAGCACCTCGAGCCCGAGCGGCAGCGCCATCAGGCGATCGAGCAGCGGCACGATGTTGTCGCGCTCGTTGTAAGTCGGCACGATGACCAGCTTGTCCACTACCGGGCCTCCGGGGTGTGTTCCTGCCGGTTGCGCCCCGCGCGCGCGCCGCGCACGCCGAGAATCGTGAGCAGCGCGGCCACCAGCAGGCTCGCGATCGAGAGTCGCATTCCGTTCCGCACCGAGGGCGAGCGGTAACGGAACTCCACCCGGTGATGTCCGGCCTTGACCGCGACGGCGCGCAGCAGGTAGTCGGCCTTGAGTATCTCCACCGGCCGGCCGTCCACCGTGGCGCTCCAGTCCGGATACCACTGGTCGGCCAGTCGAACCAGCGCCGCGCCCGAGGCCTGGACGTCGATGCTCACGTCGTTGAGCCGGTAGGACATGATGAGGGCGTTCGAATTTTCGAGCGGGCCGAGCGCCAGGCGCGGGTCGTGGTCGAGGAACGTGACGGCGGCGGCGTCGCTGGTGCCGAGCCGGACGGAATCGATGATCGCCGTGTCGGAGGGAGCCACGCGATAACTTCCGACCAGCGTCACGCGCGGCAGCGCGAGCAGATTCTCGTAGACCGCGCCGCCCGGACCCTGGTGGACCGGTTTCAGCCAGCCGGGCGCATTCGGCATGGGCTGGCCGAACACGATGTAGCGTACGTTCAGCAATCGCATCCAGCCGAGGTTGTTCTGCAGCTGCCGATCCAGCAGGTCCTGGTAGAGGCGCAGCTTCGCCGCGTGATAGCCGCCGAGTGAAGCGATCGAGAATCCGGCAAATCGGTTGTCCTGGAAGCTCTCGACCGGAAAAATCCGGAAGCTGCCGGGGGGACCGACCTGCTGCAGAAATTCGACGACGTCGTCGCGGCCCGCATCGGCGCCACGGATCATGGGGTCGCCGATCACGGGCTTCATCACCCTGCCTCCCACCGGCCACAGCTCGATCAGCAAGAGACCCAGCACCAGGGCGCTCGCCAGCGACGCGGGCATTCGGCGCTCACGAGCGAACCAGGCCACGGCCGTCGCGAGCAATCCCAGCACGCACACTCGCGAAAGACTGCCGACCCATTCGGAGTAGGCCGCCGCGGCGGCCCGCGGATCGAATCCGGGATGCGACGCGAGCGCCAGCGAGGTGTATGCGGCGCGCCACGCATCCTGGCCCAGCACGCCGATCACGAAGGCCAGCACCAGAACTGCCGCGGCCCCGATCATGAGGCGCGCGACCGGAGAGGCTCCGCGTTCGCCTTGCGGGCGGTCATCGATCACCGCGCTCCATCCCCACGCCGCGGCCAGCGCGGCCGCCAGCTGGAACAACACGATCACCATCACCGGGATGCGGAACTTGTTGAACAGCGGAAGGTGCGCGTAGAGGAATCCGTAGAACGGAAGGTAGTGGCCAAACGCGATCAGCAACGCGGTCACCGCGAGCAGCAGCGCGTAGATGCGGATCGGGCCGCCGGCCAGGAAAGCGGGCAGCGCGAGCAGCACCGTGATCATTCCGACGTAGGCGTTGGGGTAGTCGGTGAACGGCATGCCGCCCCAGTACGTGGCGCCGCCGAATCCCGTCCAGCCCGGCACGACCACGGTCGGCAGCTCGTAGGGAGCGAGCGACCAACTGGTCGCATACGCCATCCCCACGCCACCGTCCGCGCCGCCGCCGCGGATCGACCAGCGCGCGTAATCCCGCAGCGGCAGGTTGTAGAAGCCCGCGATTCCGAACGCCAGCGCGGC
Organism: Candidatus Eiseniibacteriota bacterium; assembly: GCA_016178685.1. GTDB lineage: Bacteria > Eisenbacteria > RBG-16-71-46 > RBG-16-71-46 > RBG-16-71-46 > JACOSU01. Next base: position 4,413 of record JACOSU010000073.1, read on the forward strand.
GGCCGCCGCGAGTCCCGCCACGCGTGAGAGGCGCGGCATGAGATCGGCCGGATTCCGGAGCGCGACCAGCGACTCCACCAGAGCGTAGAGCCCGATCGCGATCCAGGTGTAGAAGCAGATCTGGACGTGGCCGCGCAGCATCTGGAATCCGCCCGCGATCGCGAGAGATCCCAGGTGATGGAGACCCCCGCGCCTCATCCAGCGGGTGGCGAGCCACAGCATGAGCGGCAGGTAGGCCGAGTTCACGAGCTGGCTGCCGTGCCCGTGGGATCCCACCGCCACCAGGTTCGGCGCGAAGATGAAGGCCGCGGCGCCCAGCAGCGCGCCTTCCGCCCGCGCGCCCCACTCCCGCGCGAGCAGGAAGAAGAACCACGCCCCCAGCACGTAATAGAGGAGCAGCCACGACATGTCGGGCAGCGGAACGATTTTCTGCACCAGCGCGAGCGGCCAGTCGGGAGGATAGATCAGCGGGTTGTACGCGCCGCTTCCGAACGAGGGCATGCCGAGGAACACGTACGGGTTCCACAGCGGATAGATGTGATCGTGCCACAGCGACTGCTCTCCCACGCGCACGAATCCACCCGGGGACTGGGCATCCGGCGACACGAACGTGTGGCCCCCGACCGAGACCTCGTGGAAGAACACCACCACCAGCAGCGTCAGGATCACGGCTGCCCAGGTGCGGTTGAGCGCAAATCGCGCGGGGCGGGCCGGGGTCTTCGAGACCTCGCGTCTTGGCGCCTTGCGGTCGGACATGGATCCTCGGTGCGGGTGGGGACCGGACGTCAGGACACGGTCGAGAGACGGGACTCCAGCGTCGCGACCATTCGTTCCGCGAGCGCGTCCCAATCATGTGGACGCGCCAGAGAGCGCCGCGCCGCGGCGTCCGCGGGAGAGGCGAGCGCCGCCCGCACGGCGTCCACCGCCTGATCGGGGGTGGAGGCGAACTGAAGGTGCGGCGGCGCGGGTTCAAGATCGAGGAGTGGCGTGGTCACCACCGGAAGTCCGGATGCGAGGTACTGGTAGACCTTGTTGGGATTGATACCCTGCACGAACGGGTCGTTCGCCCGAAAAGGAATCACCCCCACGTCCAGATGCTGCAGGTAGGCCGGGACCCGGTCATAGGCCCTGGGCCCCAGCACCGCCACGCCCCCGCGCTTGACCAGCTCCGCGACGCGGGTCTCGGTGGCGCGCGTGCCGGGTCCGATCAGCACCAGCGTGCCGGTCCCCCGTCCACGGCGCAATGCCTCGAGCGTTTCGAAATCGAGGAAGTGCGACAGCAGGCCGATGTATCCGATGCGCGGGCGCGGCAGTCGTTCGAGGTCCGCCGGCGCCTCATTCGGGGCCTCGAATCGCGCGCACTCTACCCCGTTGCCGATCAGCACCGGGGGCCGCTGGATCTGTGCCGCCAGCTCGCGGCGGTAGTACTCCGAGACGACGAACAGGGTATCCACCTGATCGAGGGTCGCCCGCCAGTAACGCCGTGCCCAGGAAGGAACGCCGGCAAACTGCAACGGGTGGTCATTGAAATCATAGAATATCAATTTCCGGCTCAGGCGGGAAAGGGCGCCGGGGCAGTAGATGTTCGAGACCATCACCGCCGGGCACGCCTCCACGCCCAGCTTCCGCAGGCGCGAACGCAGGAACCACTCGGCCGCGGTCTCGATCGCGGCGCGGCCCGGCGCCGCGCGGCTCAACGTGTTGTAGATCGAGCTCGCGGTGGACGGCTTGAGAAACGGGACCGTGAAGTAGGTGACGTTCCCTTCGGTGCGCGGTTCCCACGGATCGTCGGCGCCCGAGGCGGGCGGTTGAGCGTAGAACACGCGCCAGCGCGGCGGAAAGCGCGACAGCAGGAACTGCTTGCGGGTGCGGAAGTACCCCCAGCGGACCTCCGACAGGACGACGAGGTCCACTACGCGACGATCGCTCCGCCCGCGGCCTCACGCTCCAGTTCGAGCGTCACCTCGTCGAACGTGCGGTGGCGTCCGGCGTGGAGATCGGTCTCGGGCGCGCGCTCGGTCACGCGCGGGTCGCGCGCCAGGTACTGGCGGGACCACGATTCGAGCGACAGCCAGCGCCACACCTGCAGCCCGATGTCGCGAGTCCCCGAGAGATAGTTCTCGAGCTCGGCGCGCAGCGTGGCGGGTTTCACCCACTCATGGAGCGGTCCATCGGCGAGCAGCCGGCGTCGCGTCTCGCCCGAGAACCGCCCGCGCAGCCAGAGGTCGGTCGGGGTCTCGAATCCCATTTTGTCCTGGCGTGTGCGAACCACCTCGGGAATCCGATCCGCAAGTGAGCGGCGCAGGATCGCCTTGGTCGTGACGCCGTCCAGGCGCTGCTCGTCGGGCAGCGAGAGCACGAACTCGACCAGTCGGTAGTCGAGGAACGGCAGCCGGGTCTCGATCGAATACGCCATGCTGTTCCGATCTTCGTAGCGCAGCAGCGACGGCAGCAGGCGCTGCGTGAAATCGAAGACTTGCGCGTTGCGCAGCGCGCTTCCGAATTCGCGCGGCGGCCGCGGCGCGTCCGTGCGATCCAGCGTGCGCAGGCGATCGGACAGTACTCGATCCTTGCCCTGTCCGAACCGGCTGCGCAGCGGCCGGATCAGCGCGCCCGGCAACCAGGGCTCGAGCGTGAGCGCCAGCGCGTGCGCGGCGCCCAGTTGCTCCGCCACCGGAGCGAACCACCGCGCGAACTCCGCGATCCGGCCTTCGGCCAGGAGGTCGCGCAGCCGGATCGGGCGATAGCGCCCATAGCCCGCCAGCGTTTCGTCGCCGCCCTGTCCGTCCAGCAGCACCTTCAAGCCCGCGCCGTGGGCCAGCTCCATGACCTTCCACTGCGAATAGAGCCCGGGCCCCGCGGTCGGTTCGTCCTGCTGCGACGCCAGCGCATCGAACACCGTCCAGAAATCCCCGCCATCCGGGACCACGAGGTGCGCGGTCGCGCCGCTGGCGGCGACCGCGGCGCTCGCGTAGGGACGTTCGTCGTACGCGGCGCCCTCGTCGTACGCGCAGGTGAACGCGTGCAGCGGCGCATCGGAAAACTTTGACGCGGTGGTGAGCACCGCGGTCGAGTCGAGCCCGCCCGAAAGGCACGAGCCGACCGGCACGTCGGCGCGCAGCCTGAGGCGCACGGCATCGGTAAACAGCCGCTCGAACTCGCGCGCCCATTCGTCCGCGTCTCCGGCGGCACGCCGCGCGGGATCGAGCGCGTACCAGCGCCGCACCGCGAGGCCGCGCTCGCCGACCGTCAGGCAGTGCCCGGCGGGCAGCTGCCAGATCCCGTCGAAGAACGTGTGCGATTCGTGATCCACCCAGTCGAGCGCGAGCAGGTCACGCACCGCCTCGAGCCGCGGCGTGATGCGACGGCTCTGCGTGAGCGCCAGCGCCTTGGGTTCCGAGGCGAACGCGAAGCGCGAGCCGTCGAACTGGTAGTGAAACGGCTTGACGCCGAACCGGTCACGCGCGCAGAACAGCTCGCGGCGGTCCGCGTCCCAGATCGCGAACGCGAACATGCCATTGAGAAGAGCGAGCGAGCGCTCGCCGTGGCGGCGCCACGCCGCGAGGATCACTTCGGTGTCGGTCGCGCTCTGGAACTTCTCCCCCGCGCTCTCCAGCTCGCGACGCAGCTCGACGTAGTTGTAGACCTCACCGTTGTACGTGATCCAGAAGCGCCCCGAGGAATCGCACAGCGGCTGGTGTCCGGCCGGGCTCAGGTCCAGGATCGAGAGCCTGCGATGCAGCAGGCCGACGCGGTAGCGGGCGGTCGCGTCCGTGGAGCCCGGGCGGCCCGGCGCGTAGCGCAGCGGGCTGCCGTACACGTCGCGCGGCGTGTCGGGGCCGCCCATCGCGTGCGATCCCCCATCGGGATCGAGCAGCACGATGCCTTCGTCGTCGGGGCCGCGATGCCGGAGCAACCGCGATATCTGGTGCAGGCGCCCGAGATCGGCGCGGCCCTCCCGCGTCAGCACTCCCGCGATTCCACACATGTAAGGTCAGGTCCCTTCTTTTTCTTTCATGAGTCGCCGATGCTGCCATGGAGCCCCGAACTCGCCGGGGCCTCTGGCGCCTCCCCGCTGTCGCGCTCTCGCCACATCTTCAGACGCACGGTCGCGGCCGCAAAGGCCGCCAGCGCCGCCAGCTTGACCGCGACTCCCGCGATTCCCGCCGGCGAGAACCGCTGCACCAGAAGCCCGATCGAAATCGCCGAGGCCAGGGTCAGCAGCATGCGCCCGCCGTGAAACGGCAGCGGGTGGACCCTCTGCGCGATGCGATAGGTGAGCAACGCCGAAGTAGCGTATCCCATGAACGTCGCGATTGCAGCACCGGGGGCACCCAGCCTCGGCGTCAGCGCGATTTGCGCGACCAGCGCGATTCCGGCTGCCGCGGCCGAGCTCCAGGTCAGCAGCCAAGTCTTCAGGGACAGCGCCACTCCGACCGAAGCCACAGAATAGGCGCCCTGAGCGACGGCCGCAAAGCCGAGCCACGCGGCGGGCAGCGCGGCCGCGCGATAGTGCGACGGTACCAGCACCGCGAGTGCTTCGGGCGCGAATACGGTTACGGCCAGTCCCAGGAACGACGCCGCCGTGACGTACAAACCGAAGACACGCGCGAACAGGCGGGGCGCATCCGGGTGTCCGGCCCGCGCGAAGGCGAACGGACCGTAGGCCAGCTGAAACGCGGCGATCCCCATGCTGACCACCGCGAAGAACTTCATGGCGACCGCATAGATCGCGACCTCCTCGAGCGAGCGCGTCCGCTGCAACACGAAGCGGTCCACGCTCAGGATCAGCCCGTACGCGAACCCCGATGGAACCAGCGGCGCGCCGTAACGCAGCATGCGCCAGAAGACTTCGCCTCCGAACCACCCCCAGCGCACGGTGTGGCGCACCAGCACCAGCCCGAAGAGGGCGCACGTCAGGTCGGCGAACAGCCGCCCGTAGAGCACTCCGGCGACACCGAGGTGCCGCACCAGCACCAGATAGATGGAAACGCCGCACGTCAGGACGGTTTGAGCCACGTTGAGCGAAACGAATTTCCACGGCTGGAACGTGACGCGCAGGACGTCGTTCGCGAACATCACCAGCAGCGTGCAGGGCAGCGTGAGCGCCCCGAGCAGCACGTATTTCTGGTAGACCGCGGAACCGATCAGGCCCGGGGCGAACCGCGGAGCGAGCAGGGCGAGCGCGGCCGCCACGACGCAGCTCGTCACGATTCGGAAGGCAAGCGAGGTCGAAACCATCCGGATGCGGGCGTCGCGATCCGGCTCGTGATAGAAGAAGCGGGCCAGCGCTCCGTCCATGCCGAACACCAGCACGATCACGGCGGTCTGCGAGTAGGCGATCACCAGTTCGGAGACGCCGTACGCGGAGGGGGTCAGCGCACGCGTGAGGATCGGAACCAACAGCAGCTGCACGGCGCGGCCGCCGGCCTGTCCGAAGCCGTAGACCAGGGACTCGCCCGACAGTTTGCGGAGCGCTTCACGCATGCCGACGCTTCACACTCATCACCCACCGCTCGAGCGCGCTCCTCGGCGCCTCGACCTGAAAGTAATGTCCCAGAGTCGCGCCTAGTTCGCGTTTAAACCGCGCGATGTTCGGGTAATCTGCGCCGCACAGGTCCCAGAATCGGTGCCCGCGACGCCCCGCTTCAGCGGCGATCTCGAGCATCAACCACGCGCTCACCCCGCTCGCCAGGTGCGAGCGCCGGCTGCCCGCGACCCACATGAAGGCGCCGGGCGTCCCGGGAACTGAGAGCACGATCTGCGACGAGACTGCCTCGCCCCCGGCGCTGAGCGCGGTGGCCATCCACGCCAGACCGGCGTCGCGGAGCGACTTCGCCAGCGCGAAGAACGAGGCTCGACTCAGGCTGACCTTGAATCCCTGACGTTCGCGTGTCTCATCGAGGATGCTCCAGAATTTCTCCAGATCCCACGCGCGATCGAATGTTACGCCGGCCTCGGCGCACTTGCGCACGTGTCTGCGGACCGAATCGGCGGGACGCCCCGGCGCCGTGAGATCGAGCGTGCAGGTGTAGCGCGGAATCGCGCGCCAACCCTCCCACTGCCAGGCCCGCACATCATCGATCGACGGCACCAGCATGAGCGAGGCCAGGCGGTAGCGGCGCGCCAGCGCCCGCGCGAGCGTCCGCCCGGCCTCGAGCCGTTCGCTCTCAGCCGATGAGGATGATCCTCCCTCGCTCCCGCGAAAGAGCACGCTGCTGTAGGCGGCGAGGGGGAGTCCCCGATACACGACGCTGCCGAACGCGCGCCGGAACGGAATCGCAAGGCCCGCGATCCATTCCTGACCCTTCAGGACCACCCAGTGATCGACCGAGGCGCCGACCGTTTCGGCTGCTGAACGAAGCCATGCACGCGTGGCGAATGGATTGGCCTGGTCGGACCTCGTGACGAAGGCGTCCCAGCGGGCATCGACTTCGGCTGGATCGAGGCACCGGACTTCGAAACGAGAGGGCTCTTCAGCAGACGGCTCGTTCATGGGCTTCCACGATGGGATGGGAGAGGCTGGGCCGGCGCGCACTGTAGCGAATGCGGCAGCGGGTGTCATCCGCCAGCGGGGTGCGCGCCTGGTTCCGGGCGTGACATGGAGCGAGCCGGGTCTTATTCTGCACGATCGTGAGGCACCTGTTCGTCATTCCGGGCTGGTATCCGCACCGCCCGTGCTATCCGCTCGAAGGGGATTACATCCGCCAGCAGGCGGAAGCGATCGGCGATCTGCTCGCCGGCGTCGCCGTCACCCTCAGTCTCTGGGATCAGGGTCGGGGTGACGTGAGCTTCGGGCATCTTCGCAAGTCTCCGCGCTGCGTTCTCGGGGGCCTGGTGCCCCGCCCGATCGAGACCGCGCTGGCGCCGAACGTCATCGAGCAGCGCACGCCCGTTCGGGCTTGGAATCCGCGTTTCGCGGGAGGAAACCGCATGGCCATCCTGCGCGCGAATCGAATCAATCTGGAGCGTGCGAGTGCGCGCTGGGGTCGGCCCGATATTCTTCATGCCCACGTCAGCTATCCAGCGGGTTGGATGGCCATGCAGCTCAGCCGGGAGCAATCGATTCCGTACGTCCTGACCGAGCATATGGGACCGTTCCCCCTCTCCTACTTCAAGACCCACGATGGATCCCTCAACCCGCTGCTGCGTGAACCGCTCGCGAACGCGAATGCCACGATTGCGGTGAGCCCGAGTCTCGCTGACCAGATCGAATCGTTCGGTCTCGACCGCCCGCGCTTCATCCCAAATCTCGTGGATGAGCGAAAGTATCGGGCAGCGCCAGCTCGCACCGATGAGACCTTCACGTTTCTGACGCTCTCGAAGCTGTCCACGAAGAAGGGGATACTTGATCTGATCGAGGCGATATCGCTGCTGCGAGCACGTCTCGAGCCGCGCGATTGGGAGCGCGTTCGCTTTCACATCGGGGGCGACGGACCAGCAAATGAGAATAAGAAGCTTAGGGGCGCCGCAGACGAGCGCGGGCTCGCCCGCTCGATTACCTGGCTGGGGCTGTTGCCGGTCGATCGGGCAAGGGCGGAGTACGAGTCTTGCGACTGCTACGTGCTCGCGAGCCATCATGAGTCGTTCGGCATCGTGCTGGTCGAGGCGCTGGCGAGCGGGCGCCCCGTGATCGCCACGCGCTGCGGCGGACCCGAAACCATTGTGAACGACAGCAACGGGCTGCTGGTCGCGATCCAGGATCCCGAAGGACTGTCGAAAGCGCTCGAAACCATGTTGAATCGCGCACGCAGGTATGACCCACAACGGCTGCACGCGGAGTTCATGGACCGCTACAGCCGGTCGGCGGTGGTGGGAGCGCTGGATTCTGTGTATGAGGAAGTGCTGGCGCGCGAGGCGAGCGCGGCACGCCGAACCCCGTCGTGAGAGTTGTCTATCGGCTTGATGAGTTCGCGTGGAAACTCTCGGAACCCCGGCATGTGGTCGGCGTCCTCGCCTCCCTTCTGGACTCCCCCTTTCTGCTTCAGTCCACGAGCGCGCCAGCTCCGCCTGAGAGCGCCGTGGTGTTCGTGGGCGACCCGGCTCATGCACCGGGCGATTGTGCAGCGCTGCTCCCGCTCACCGACTGGCCGGCCTGGAAACTGACGGACCTCGAGCTGGCGTCGCTCGAGGACGGCGTGCTCCCGTGTCCGCATGGCGATAGCGGATCCGCCTCAACCGAGCGCGCGCTTCCCGGCGCGTGCCTGCGCTCGCTCGCGTTCCTGCTCCACCGCGAAGAGGAACGCCTCGATACGAGGCGCGACCAATGGGGTTGTTTCAGCGGCTTCTCGACTCGGCTTGGCGAATGGGGAGTTCTCGACCGGCCGATCGTCAACCAGTGGGCGCTGCAACTTTCGCGACGCGTTCGAGCATGGGCGGAGAGGCGAAACCACCGGCTCGCCGAGGTCCCGCGTTGGAAGAATGGAAAGCGCTTCGCGGTTGCGCTCACGCACGATGTGGACTGGGTGCGGCGCTATTCCGTACGCCAGTCCCTGCGGCTGCTCGGTCAGGCGCGGAAGCCAGGGTCCTATGCGTTCCGACATGGGCTGCGGTCCACCGCCGAAGCAATCGTCCACTTCGCGGATCGGAGCGATCCTTACTGCACGTTCGACCGGTGGATGAGCGAGGAAGCCGGGCACGGATTTCGCTCGACGTTCCTGTTCTGTCCGCCTCACCCGAAGCCTCGGCACGAATATGATCCCACGTACCTTGAGACCGATCGTGTGCAATTCAGGGGTCGGGCGATGACGGTGGCCGGGCTGATGAGGGCGATCGCCGCTGCGGAATGCGAGGTAGGGCTCCACGCCAGCTACGAGAGTTACGTCCGCAGCGAGGAGTTGTCACGCCAGCGCGAGCAAATCGAGCGCGCGGCTCGCATTCCGATTCGCGGAGTGCGCCAGCATTTTCTCCGCTTCGATATCGGGCGCACGTGGGAGGCGCAGGAGCGGGCCGGGTTCGCCTACGATTCGACGCTGGGCTACAACGAGGCGGTGGGATTTCGAGCCGGCGTGGGCGCGCCGTTTCACCCGTGGAATCCGGCGACGCGCGACGAGCGAACGCTGCTCGAGCTCCCGATGACGCTGATGGACGGTACACTGTTCCGCACTTTGAAGCTCACCGCGGCCGGAGCGGTGGAGCGAATTCGCGCACACTTCGATGCGATCGAGCAGGTGGGCGGGCTCGCGGTGTTGCTGTGGCACCCCAACGCCACCGACGAATCTGCCTTCCCGGGATGGTGGGATGCGTACCGTGAGGCGCTTCAGGACCTGGCGGGGCGGGACGCGTGGGTCGCGCCCGCCGGAGAAATCGCCGCGTGGTGGCTGGAGCGTGGGCGGCAGATGGACAGCGCCTCCTCGCAGTAATCGTCCCGGATCACAAGCGGCCGAGCGCTCGCGGGTTCGCTCATCCTACGCCGCCCCTCGCACGGTGCGTCCGAGTCCGTGCCACGCGCGAACCGTGAGCGTGTGATTCGGCTGGAATCCTGCCTTGATGAGCGCGCGCTGGGACGCCACGTTGCTGGTCTCCGTGAAGCCCCACTTGCCCAGCCACGAGGACTCATTGGCAATCATCGCAAGCACGGCGGAGTAGATTCCCCGTCCGCCATAGCTCGAGTGCGTCGCGCAACCCAGAATGAGGCCATCCGGCGCAGGGATGTGGAGCGTGGCCCAGTGATGCCAGAGGTGATACGCCTCGGGGCCGGGGAGCAGCAGGCTCCGGTGGACTACGATCCCGTCACAGTACGCGAACCACGCGTGATATCCCCTTCTCATCACGCTGTGCAGATACTCGACGGTGGAATCATCGTCCATCGAATTCGCCTGATCCACATCTTCGACCGAGATTTTTCGAACGGTCACACCCGGGGCCTGAGGGAGATGCGTTCCCCCGGTCGACCGCCACACGATGATCTTGGCAGTCCCGGAAACCGAAAATCGTCCGAGTTTTCTCCGCATCCAGGGCAGAGGACTCATTTCATTCCAACTCGATTGCGCGAGACTTTCACGTCACCCGCTGGCCTGCTCGCGCCGTGAAGTGCCCCCAGCCGCCAACCCGACCCGATCAGCGGTAGCTGGCCTTGAGCTGCCCCCAGCTCCTGCGAACGGTCGGCACCGGCGCGTCACCGAATACCTGAACGCGTGCATTATTCCACTCGGCCACGTAGAAGTTTCCGGTGACGGGATCGCGGGCGATGTCGCTCGGCGTATAGAGCTGCCCGAGCGCACTACCCATCACTCCCCACTTGGTCAGGAACGAACCACCGTCCGTGAACTTCTGGATCCGATTGTTGCCGGTGTCGCAGACGTACACGTTTCCGGCGTTGTCGGCCTCAATGTTCTCGGCGCCTCCGAATTGCCCGTCCCCCACGCCCGGGCTTCCCCAGCTCGTGACGTAGGTTCCGGTGTCCGTGAACTTCTGTACCCGTTTACCGTCGACCTCCCCCGTGTACACGAATCCGAGCGCATCCACCTCGACACCATAGGGTGTGGCGAACTGGCCGGGTCCGAAACCCCACGAGCCCCACGAGGTGAGAAACGCGTTCGCGGACGAAAACTTGTCGATGCGGTTGTTCCCGGAATCTGCAACATAATAATTCCCCGTTGCGTCGAACGCGATGAACACGGGGTAGTAGAATTGCCCCGGCGCGCTTCCGGGGGATCCGACCGTGCCCAAAAACGTTCCGGAGCTAGTGAAAATTGAAATCACATGGATATGATGGTCCGTGACGTAGATCAGCCCGGCGGGAGAGACGGCGATTCCAGTCGGGTCCGGGATCTGACCGGGGTAGTAGGCCGAGACATCCCATGACGTCACGAAGGTCCCGTCCTTCTTGAACTTGTTCACGCGCTCGTTGTGTTGATCGGCAACATAAACGAAGCCGTCGGCGCCGATCGCGATGCCTGACGGATGGTCCATCTGGCCATCGCCCGCGCCGAGCGTGCCGAACTTGAAGAGTGGTGATGGCGGGGTATCAGAACGCGCGGATCCGGCGGCGGCCAATGCAAAGCTAAGGCATACGATGAGGATGCGGGCGAGTGGCTTCATGGCGGGACTCCGTTTGTGACGAAGCGTGAGATCATCCGCAGCGTCGGTTGGCATGTTGCCCGATCACCGCCTGAGTGTCTTACCTCTCGTGATCCGATTCAACACGAATTATCCCGCGCGTTCCCGATACCCCTACCGGCGCCTCCCCCCCAGCGGATTGCTCCTTCCGCACCAGGGGCAGGTCCACAGCGGTTTGGTGCGCGGATCGTTCATCCACGAGAATCCGGCCGGCACGCGCGCAAGAGCGAGCGCCTCGAATCCGCGCGCGGCGAACAGGCCGAATAGCATCTCGAGGTCGAAGCGCTGCTGGTGTTCGATTCGCTTGCGGAATTTCCCGAGCGCGTACTTCGCGAAGTAGCCCGCGAAGCGGTAGAGCCAGTCGTCGAACGCCGCGGCGCGCGGCACGGAAACGTAGAGCGTGCCGCCGGTGCGCGTCACGCGCGCGAGCTCGTCGCAACAAGCCGCGAGCTGGGTGACGTGTTCGAGCACATAATGGCACACCGTGAGGTCGAACGTATCGTCGCGCAGCGGCAGGCGCGCGAGATCGCCGCGGAACACCTCGATCCGCGCGCCTCTCGCCGGAGGCCCGGGCGGAAACTTGATGTCGAATCCCGTGATCGAAAGATCGGGCCGCAGCGCGTAATCCCACGATCCCGGCCCGCAGCCCGCATCCAGCGCGCGCGCGCCCGGCGCCGCGGCGTCGATCAGCTCGTACACGAACAACGGCGGCTGATCCGCGCCCGGGGCGGGCTTGCGCGCCCAGGGCGTGGCTGGCGCTCTTCCGGCCTCAGCCGCGTTCACGATCGCACCTCCCCCGCAGCGCCTTCCTCACCGCCCGCACTCACAAACTCGCCTCTCCTGCCGGCCGCCCGCGCAACGCATCCCACAGTGCGCCCGGAATCGCGAGCGCGGCCCGGCTCTGCCCGCGCAAGGCCAGCCACGCGGCGAGCGCCATCTGCTGCGCGAGAAACGCCGGAAGCCACGTGACGCGCGCCACTCCACGCGCGTGACGCGCGAACATCGTGAAATTCGCGCGCAGGCGCTGGGTGATCTTCCAGCGGCTCGAATTTCCGGAGCTGGCCGAAACCTTGTGCCACAGTCGCGCGGTCGGCACGAACAGCAACCGGTATCCGGCCGCGCGCGCGCGCAGGCACCAGTCGGCGTCCTCCGCATAAATGAAATAGCGCTCATCAAGCAGTCCGACTTTTTCCCACACCTCCCGCCACGCAAGCAGGCAGCATCCGGTCAGGTAACCGGTGGCTTCGACCGCGCGGTACTGCGCTCGATCGCGTGTGCGGAGTCCGCGGTGGGACGCGTGGCCGAGCGCGGGCCACAGGCGGCCCCCCGCGTACCAGATGCGGCTCGAGGGCGCGGCAAAGTAGATGAGCGGGGCCGCCGCGCCCGCCCCGGGATCCTGCTCCAGCGCCAGCACCAGGTGCTCGATCATTCCGGGGTCGGCCTCGGTGTCGTTGTTGAGGAGCAGCATCGCGTCCGCGCCCTGGTCGAGCGCGCGCCGCAGCCCCGCGTTGTTGCCGCCCGCAAAGCGAAGATTCTCGGGCAGCGCGAGCACTTCCACCTGAGGGTAGGCGGCGCGCAGGGTCTCGGCCGAACCGTCGGCCGAACCGTTGTCCACCACCAGGATCTGCACGTCCCAGGCGGCCGGCGCGCGGCTCAGCGCCAGCGTGTCGAGCAGCGCGCGCGTGTCGGCGAGGCCGTTCCAGTTGAGCACGATCACCGAGAGCCGCTTCATCCCGCCTCGACTCGCCTCGCGCGCGCCGCGCCCCGCAGCGCCAGCAGGCCTCCGATCAGCAGCGCGAGCGCTGCGGCAGCGAGCGGAGCGAACGGCAATCCCGCGTAGGCCGCGTATGTCCACCAGAAGTCCAGCGCATGCAGCATCTGGCGCTGGTCCGCATCACTGATCCCGAGCCGGGCGTCCCGTTCGCCCACGCCGGTCAGACGCGGAGCGTCGCCCTTCAGATGAAGCGCGACGTTGCGCCCGAGCATGGACCAGTGCGAGAGGATCGGGGTGAAGCGCGGGTTGAAGTGGCTGCTCTCCATGAAATGGGGATCGTCGAGCGAGCGCGAGTACGGATAGTCGCCCGCCTCGCGCATCTCGGCTCCGAAATAGATCGCGACCCCGCCGAGCGTGACCAGCAGGCCGGCCACCGCGAGCAAGGATCCCACCACGCGCCGCACGCGCGAGGCGCGATCGAGCGCGAACGCGACGGCGATGAACGCGAGCGGCAGCAGCGGCACCAGATAGCGAGGCCCGAACGAGCCGTCGCCCGCCCAGTGCTGGAAACGTCCAAAGACGACAAGCGCGAAACCCCACGCGAACAGAATGGCCCGCGCCGCGCTGCGCCGCGCCGCGACCGCCGCAGGCGCGCTCCGCGCGTCCGGCGCGGCCACGTCGCGAGTGTCGGCCGCCGCCGCGTCGCTCGATGCGGAACCCGGGCCCCGCGTCATCGCCGCGAGCCCGGCGGGGGCGAGCCACAGAGTGGGCGCGAACCACAGCACACCCTTGCCGGAGGAGAGCAGCAGTCCGTAGAGCCCGACCCAGAGCGGCGTGGGGAAGGCGGTCGGCGAGGCCTGGGCGCCGTAACCGGTTTCGAACGGAGTTCCGAAGCGAGCAAAGTCGTACGCGGCGTGCCCGGCGAGCGCGATCGCGATCGCGATCAACGGCCAGCGCCAGCTCGAACGCGGCGCCCCCGCGAGCGGAGAGAGGCACGCGAGCGCGAGCGGCAGCACGCTGAGCTTGGAGGAGATCGCGATCACCGCTCCGAGCGCGGCGGTGCGCGCGGCCCGCCCATCCCCGGCGCGGGCGCGCGCCGCGCCCGTGAGCGCGAGCAGCAGGCCCAGCGCTTCGAGCGGCTCGGCCATGAAGCTCTTCGCGTAGACCGCGAGCGGGGTCGTGAAAGCGAGCAGCATCGCGGTGGCGAGAGCCGATCCACTCCCCACCCCGAGCGCGCGCGCCGAGCCGTAGAACACGCCGAGCAGGAACGCCGTGACGAGCGCGTTGAAGAACGAGATCATCGCGCGCTCGGCGAGCGCGCTTTTCGCGGGATCGAGCGGCAGCGCGCGCGAGACGGCCTCGGAGGCCGCCACCAGCGGCAGCGCCAGCACCGCCTGACCGGCCGCGTTCTTGCTGTGGAACCGGCCGTCGGATCCGCGCAGCGTGGCGCCCTCGGGCACGTCCACGCTGCCGTGAAGCATCGAGCGCGCCACCTCGAGCATGGTGACTTCGTCGCTGCCGACGACGCGCCCGCCGCCCACCGCGGCGTAAATCAGCAGCGCCCCAAGCGTGAGCGCGCGGGCCGTGCGCGCCGCTCCAGCCGGAATCGAGCCCGGTGCGCGCGACCCGGCGGCTCCGCCGCCGCTCGTCGCAGTCCCGGGCCGTGCCGCGCCCGCGTCGCGCGACACGGCCGTGCCGCCGCCGCTCATCGCACTCCCCGCTCGGGACGCAGCTCGCCGATCAGATCGAGCGCCGAAAGCGCGAGCGCGTCCCACGAATTCGCTCTCCGCACGCGCTCGACCCCTGCGCGAAGGCGAGGCGCGAGGTCCTCATCGAAAAAACGCGTGATCCCGTGCGCGAGCGCGGCGGGTTGCTCGGGCGGCACCACCAGCCCGGTCTCCTCGGGGATCACGGTCTCAGAGAGGCCGCCGATATCGGTCGTGATCACGGGCACGCCGAGCGCGCAGGCGACCTGCGTCACGCCGCTCTGTGTGGCGGTTCGATAGGGCAGCACCACGACGTCGGCGGCCTTGAACAGCGCCTCGACTTCGTCATCGGGAACGTAGCGCGACAGCATGCGCACCGAATCGCCGGCGGCGGCCGCGAGCGCGCGACAGGGAGCCTCGTCCTCGTAGAACTCGCCCGCCACCACGAGAGTCGCCGCTCTTCGCGCGCAAACCTCCGGCCATGCTTCGAGCAGCGTGTCGAGTCCCTTGTAGTGGCGGATGTACCCGAAGAACAGCACGACGTCTCCCTCGAGGCCGAGTTTCTCGCGCGCGCTCGCGCGCGTGAAGCGCCCGCGGTCGAACTGCGAATAGAGCGGGTGCGGCACGCGACGCCGCGGCGCGCCGCTCTTGAGCCGTTCGAGATCGCGCTCGACGCTGTCCGACATCACGAGGTAGCCGTCGGAGTTGCGCATCATCCAGGCGGTGAGCTCGCGATCGAACGGCCGTGTCTCGTGCGGCACCAGATTGTCGCACACCAGCACCACGCGCGTGCCGCGCCGCCTAAGCGGCCCGACCGACGACGCGAAAGCGGGCGCGAAGAACGGAACCCACCACTTGAGGATCACGGCGGCGGGCTCAAAGCGCTCGATCGAGGCCGCGGTGCGCCGCCAGCTCATGGGCGCGATCGAATCGAGCGTGGCCTCGACCGGAATAGCCGGGCGCTTCGCATCGGGATCGATCTGGGTTTCGCCCGGAAAGAGGAACCCAGGGTACTGGCGCGTGAACGTCCAGCCGCGCACATCGCCGCGCGTGGCGAGCGCCTCTCCGAGCAGCCCCAGGTACTGGGCGAGCCCGCCCCGCCACGGCGCGAGCGGCCCCAGCAGAGCGATGCGCATTCCCCGCGGCTCCGTCGTCAGCGCGCCGCCGAGGACCAGGCGAGCAGGCCCCGGCGCTCGAACTGAAACGGCACCACCTGCCCGCCGTGCTTCTCGAGCGCGGCCGCCACGCGGTGCTTGCGATCGAACCGGGTGAGCAGCAGGAAATAGCCGCCGCCGCCCGCTCCCGGCATCTTGCCGCCGATCGCGCCTTCGCGGCGCGCGACCTGATAGAGGCGGTCCACGTGCGAATTCGAGATGTTCTCGTCGAGCTTCTTCTTGTATTCCCACGCTTCGTGCAGCAGCTCGCCGATCGCGTCCACCTGGCCGAGCAGCAGCGCCTTCTTCATCTCGAGCGTTTCGGCCTTGAGCCGGTGGAGCGCCTGCACCACCGGCTTCTTTCCCGAGCGGTAGGACGCGGTCTGGCGATCGATGATCTTCGCCGACTGCCGGGTCTGGCCCATGTAGCAGAGCAGCAACCGGTATTCGAGCTCGTTCAGCACCTCGGGCCGGATGCGCAGCGCGTTGACCACGGTCGAGTCGCGGTGGAATTCGATGAAGTTGAAGCCGCCGAACGCGGCGGCGTACTGGTCCTGCTTTCCGCCCGAGAGACCCATGACCTCGCGCTCGATGTGATACGCCAGCTCGGCCACTTCGTAGCCCGACAGCGGCCGCTTGAGCCAGGCTCCGATCACGCCGATCAGCGACACCACCAGCGTCGAGGAGGAGCCGAGGCCCGATCCGGGCGGCGCGTCCGAATGCACCCACAGATCGGCGCCGCGCCTGACGCGCAGCGCCTTCACCACCGCCTTGATCAGATCGAGCTTGCCGTCGAATCGCACACGGCGCGGATGGTCGTAACGCGCCACCATGTCGTAATCGAGGCTCGCGAGTGTGAGCCGCGAATCGCGCCGCGGGCGCAGCGAGGCGTACGCGTACTGGTTGATGGTGGCCGACAGCACCATGCCGCCGTGTTCCTCGGGATAGGGAGACACGTCGGTGCCGCCGCCGCAGAAGGACAGGCGCAGCGGAGCCCGCGCGCGGAAGTAGCCACGGGGCTTCATGTGCGGAAGTGCCGCTCCGCCCGCTCCCACTCCTCAGGCGTGCCGATGTCCCAGAACGCTCCGGCGACGCGCATCCCCTGCAGCCGGCCCTCGGCCGCGAGGATGGGCAGCACGTCGCGCTCGAGCGACGAAGGGCCCGCGGGGAGCAGGCGCCACAGCCGCGGCGAGAACGCGTAGAGGCCGCCGTTCACCCACGCCGGACCCGCATGACCCGGGTCCTTTTCGATGAAACGCCTCACGCGTCCCTCCCGATCGCACTCCACGCGCCCGCGGCTCGCCGCGTCCGCGACCTCGTACAGCGCGAGCGCTCCCTCGGCGCCGTGCTCCCAGCGCACGCGTTCCAGCGCCCACGGATCGCACGACACCAGCGTGTCTCCATTCACGATCAGCGCCGCCCCGTTCACCCGGCCGGCCGCGAGCGCCAGCGCGCCCCCGGTGCCGAGCGGCTCCGTCTCCACCGAATACTCGAGCCGCACCCCGAATGCCCCGCCGTCGCCGAGAAATTCCCTGAGCGCGTCGGCGCCATAGCCGGCGCACAACACCACGTCTCGCACTCCGGCGCGCGCCAGCCACTCGAGCTGATGCGCGAGAAACGGCCGGCCGCCGAGTGGGGCGAGCCCCTTCGGGAGATCGCCGAAGCGGGGCTTGAGCCGGGTGCCCAGCCCGCCGGCCAGCACGAATGCCTTCACGCCCCCCCGTCCACGTTCCAGCGCCGCTTGATCGGATAGTCCGCGCGGGCGCCCAGGTTCGCGATCATCTCGCCCAGCAGCCCCATCAGGACGAACTGGATGCCGAGCAGCACCATTCCCACGCCGAACAACATCAGCGGCCGGACGTGAATCGGCTCGCCGCCCGCCCACAGCGCCACGAAGTATCCGCCGAGTCCGAGCCCGAGCACGAGGAACAGGAGACCGATGCGACCGAACACGTGCAACGGCTTCAGGGCCGAAGTCGAGATGAACGCCGCGCTCATCAGGTCGAGGAATCCGTTCACGAACCGGGAGGCTCCGAACTTGCTGCGGCCGTAGCGGCGCGCGCGATGATGCACCGGCATCTCGCCGACCCGGAAGCCCCGCCAGTGCGCGAGCGCCGGCACGAAACGGTGGAGCTCACCATAGATCTCGAGCGCCTCCGTGACTTCGCGCCGGTACACCTTGAAGCCGCAGTTGAAATCGTGGAGCCGGATCCCGGCCACCGTCGAAGTGACGGCGTTGAAGAGCCGCGAGGGCAGCGTCTTGGTGATGGGATCCTGCCGGTTTCGCTTCCAGCCCGAGATCAGATCGTAGCCCCCCTCGAGCGCCTCGATCAGGGATGGCAGCTCGCCGGGATCGTCCTGCAGGTCCGCATCCATCGTCACCACGAGTTCGCCCCGGGCGAGCTTGAACCCGGTCGCGAGCGCAGCCGACTTCCCGAAGTTGCGACGCAGCGCGACGCCGCGGAAGCGCCGGTCCGCCGCGACCAGCGCTTCGATCGCGCGATCGCTTCCGTCGCGCGAGCCGTCGTCCACCACGATCACTTCCCAGCTGCGGCCCATCTTCTCGAGCACGGCGGCAAGCTCGCGCGCCAGCTCGGGCAGGCTCTCGGCCTCGTTCAGAGCCGGCACCACCACCGAGATCCCGGTCGCGCTCATCGCCGGGCTTCCGCGTAAAGGCCGCGCGCCCATTCGGCCTCGGCCTCGAGACCGCGCGCGATCGGGGTCGCGGGCCTAAAGCCGAGGTCGCGCTCGATCCTCGCCGCGTCGGCGCGGGTGCGGAGCGGATCGCCGGGCGGGCGCGGCTCGAAACGCAGCTCGGCCTTCGCGCCGAGCGCACGTTCGAGAATGCGGATCGCCTCCAGCACCTCGACCTGCGAGCCGCCGCCCACGTTGTAGACGGCCTGCGGCGCGGCGTGCTTCCAAGCCCTGAGGTTGGACTCGATCGCATCGTCGATGAACGTGAAATCGCGCGACTGGCAGCCGTCGCCGTAGATCACGATCGGTTCGCCCCGCAGCAACGCGCGCGCGAATCGGTGGAACGCCATGTCGGGCCTTTGACGCGGGCCGTACACGGTGAAGTAGCGCAGCGCGACCACCGGCAGATCGAAATTGCGGCTGTAGAGGAGCGCCAGGTGCTCGCCGGCCAGCTTGGTGACGCCGTACGGCGAGAACGGTCGCGGCACGGAATCCTCAGCCGTGGGATAGCGCTCGGCGTCCCCGTAGACCGATGACGACGACGCGTAGACGAACCGCTCGAGTTTCGCGCCGCGGTAACGCTCGAGCAGCCGCTGCGTCGCGAGCACGTTGTGATGCGTGTAGGCCGCGAACTCCGCGCCCCACGACGCGCGCACGCCGGCCTGCGCGGCCTGGTGGAACACGACGTCCGCCTCGGGCAGCGCGCCGAGGTCGGCCGCGCCGAGATCGAGTTCCATCAGCCGGAAACGCGGCGACGTCATGGCGCGCGCGAGGTTCGCGCGCTTGAGCGATGGATCGTAGTAATCCGTGAAACAGTCCACGCCCGTGACGGAAGCGCCCGAATCGATCAGCCGGTCTACCAGGTGCGACCCGATGAACCCGGCGGCGCCCGTCACCAGTGCGTGCGGCTCTCGCATGTCCCCTCTTTCACGCTCGGTCAGGGTAGCGTCGGCGTGGGCGGAGGCGGCAGCACGGTGCGCAGCGGCGCACCCCCGCGCAAGTGCTGCTGTTCCGAGTCCAGGAGCTGGCGGGCCTGCTGATCGGTCGGGTGCACTTCGACCCAGCGTTTCAGGTAGGCAACCGATCGTTCCGACTGACCGAGCTGCTTGAGCGAATAGTAGGCCGCCAGATAGGCCTGACTGTAGTTGGGGTCGCACCGGATCGCACTGTCGAACTCGCGCGCGGCCTCTTCGATCCTGCCGCGATAAACCAGCGTGACGCCCAGGTAGTAATGGGCTTCGGGATTCGCGGGAGAGCGCGCCACCAGGCGGCGGAACAGCTCGACCGCGCGTGCCGTGTCACCGCGATCCATGTAGAAACCGCCGAGGTAGATGAGCACATCCGTGTAATCCGGGAACATGCGCGCGACGCGCTCCATCTCGGTGATGGCGCGAGCCAGCTGCCCCCGGTGCCGGTAATAGAACGCGAGCTGCAGGTGCGCGGCGGCGTAATTGCGCGACAGCGTGGACGCGTTCTCATCCTTGTACACCGTGCTGTCCCACGAGCCGTTGGCGTTGAAAAGCCCGCGGTACTTGAACGTCCGGTAGAGCGCGCGCAGCGTCGTCGCCTCGTCTACGTCGGTGTGGAGGGTATCGGGGTTCACGCGGTACACCAGGCCCTCGAGCGTGAAGTTCCGGTCGAATCCCATGTGCTCGGGCACGGTCACCGCGAAGTACGGCTGCTTCTTCCAGCCGTCCGCCGTGCGATCCTCGGTCATGATGTGCCCGACCATGAACTGGTTGGTGTAGATCATGCGTCCCGACGTGTCCTCGACCGCGCCCACGCCCAGCCCTTTGATGGTGCGGTCATCGAGCGTGATCGGGACCTTCGGCTCTTCGTCCTTCAACTGCTGGATGTACCAGTCGGTGTTGAGCAGGCTCAGGTTCACGACGCGCACGTCGGTGCGGAAGTGCTCGACCTGCTGCATGTACCACAGCGGAAACGTGTCGTTGTCGCCGTTCGTGAAGACGAAGCTGTTCGGCGCGAGCGGGGCGAGCATGTTGTAGGCGTAGTCGTGGGCCACGTAATTGCCGCGACGGTCGTGCGTGAACCACAGCGTGCGCAACACCAGGAACGGCTGGATCGCGAGGATCACGGTGGCGAACGCGGTGGCCGCGCGGCGCATGCTGCCTTCCGCGAACGAGTCGCGGATCCAGCCGATCAGCCACGTCACGCCGAGGCCGATCCAGATCGCGAACGTGTGATAGCCGGTCGTGAAGAAATAATCGCGGTCGCGCACCTCGTGATCCGTGAAGTTCAAGAACAGGATCATGCCCACGGTCGCGAACGACAACAGGCATCCGGTGGTGAGCCACGAAACCCGGTTCTTTCGTTGCCACCATCCGCCCAGCAACCCCAGCGCCAGCGGCAGCAGCGATTGCCAGACCGTGGGCTCGCGGCGTGCCGCCCCCGGCCCGCTCGGCTGAGGCGTCGGGAACAGCGTCCACTGGCGGTTCCAGTAACGCCAGAATTCCTTGTTGAGCTGCGCGGCCCATGGCCCGCGCCGAACGAACATGCTGCTCTCGCCGTATTGCCTGCGCTCGAGCAGGTAACGCAGGCTTTCCCAGCTCGAGGGATTCCCCTCGTTGATGCCGGGATGATGCGGAGCGCGAATCGGCAGGTAGGCGTGGGTCGAGTAGCCGGCGACCATCAGGAACAGCGCGAGGGCGATGACGCGAGCCTCGCGCGCCTTCGGCCACATCACGGCGAGCGGCAGCGCGATCGCGATCGAGGTCAGCGCGCCCGATCCCAGGTCGAAGTTCGTGTTGCCGAACGCGGGAATCAGCCCGAACCCGCCGCACGCTGCCGAGGTCAGCCAGGCCCACCAGGGCAGCTTTTTCTGCCATGCGTAAGCGAAGAACGTGACCATGGACAGCACGAGCACGATTCCGATCATGCGTTCGAGGCCGTACGTCACGCCCAGCACCGAGATCAGCGGCATCGCGAGCATCACGGCAACCTTGCGGTCCACCAGCGCCACCATCAGGATCAGCGGCAGGCCCATCATGCCGACGCCGAGGCTGAGCCCCACGCTCAGCCACATCACGTAGATGCAGATCAGCAGCGGGCCCACGCTCGGTTTCTTCTCGTGCGCGTCCCACCACTTGAGGCCCAGCCAGAACACCAGGATCTGGGCGAGGCTCATCATCGAGTAGACTTCGGCCTCGATCGAGTTCTCCCAGAAGTTGTCGGACCACGCCAGCATCAGCGCCGCGACCACCGCGCCGACCTGCGCCATCCACTCGCTGCCCGCGGCGCTCGCCGGCGCGCCGCCGGGCGCTTCTCCGATCTGGCCGCGTCCCTGCGCGAGGCGAATCAGGCGCAGCGTCGTGAGATAGGTGAGCAGAACGGCGAGCGCCGAGGCGAGCGCCGAGAGCCCGTTCACACGCTGGGCGATCGTGGCCCACGGGACCATGGTGGCGAGGTGGCCGAGCAACACGTAGAACGGGGTGCCGGGCGGATGCGGGATGCCGAGGATGTACGAGACGGCGATGAACTCGCCGGAGTCCCAGAACGGAACGGTGGGGGTGAGCGTGATGAAATAGACCGCCGCGGCCAGCAGAAACACCACGAAACCGATCAGCGCCGTGGTGTGCTTGCCCATGTCGTTCAATTCGTCCTCCGTGTCTGCCGGGCGACCGCTCGCCGGTGCGGAATGCGGATCAGGAAGATCAGTCCCCCGAGCAGGCTGACCGCCACCGCCACGAGGTAGGTGGTGAACTGCAGAGCGAACGCCGGGGCGCGACCCAACCCCACCAGACCAAACAGCACGATCCCCGCTCCCTCGCGCAGTCCGATGCCATTCAAGGAGATGGGCAGCGAGACTATCACCGCGAGCAGCGGAACAAAAAGGAAGAAGTAGGCGAGCGGGATGGTGAGTCCGAGCGCGCGCGCCACCAGCACGTGAACGAGAATTCGCGAAACCTGAACCACCAGCGCGACGCTCGTGACCCGCAACATCAGTCCGCGCTGGTCGCGAAAGCCTTCGAGCCTTGTAGCGAGGTCGTCGAGATGCGGCTTCATGCCGCCCAGGCCCACGCGGGCGAGCACACGCTCGAGCAGGGGAAGCAGGCCGGGATGGAACACCGCCCACACCAGGGCGAGGCTGAGCGAGAAGAATCCGATCAGCGCCGCGTAGGCGAGACCCAGATGGAATCGGTCGATCGCCGGGAGCGTGGTGCAGAGCGCGAGACTGGCCAGCGCCAGCGTGCCAATCAGCCGGTCCATGAGCACGGTCGAGAACGCGGTCGCGGTCGTGGTGTTGTAGCGCGTCACATCGACCACGCGCGCGATATCGCCACCGATGTTCGCGGGCAGGAAATTGTTGAAGAAGAGTCCCACGTGGTAGTACGAGCACACCTTCCAGAATGGAATCCGGATCCCGACCGCCGCGAGCAGCCGGCCCCACTGCCAGGAGCCGAGCACGTTGCTGAGGAACAGCAGTCCGAACGCCGCGCCCAGCCACGCGGGCGACGCGTGGCGCAGCGAGCGGCCGACGCTCGCGGCCGGAACCCGCGCGAACAGGAACGTCATCAGCGCGACGCTCAGCAGCACCTTGAGCGCCAGCACCGTCGCGCCTTTCCACCCGGGGCGTCCGTCAGCGGCGCTCACGCGCTTCCCTCCCGCGCGCGGGGCCCGAGGGGAATCGCGTCCGCCGCGCCCTCGAGCATCAGCGCGTCGAGCGAGCGGCGCGCGCAATCCGGCCACGTGAAACGCGCCGCCCACTTGACGCCCTCGGCGGCCAGCGATTCGCGCAGACGCGAGTCGTCGATCACTCGCAACAACGCCTCCGCGAGCCGCGCATCGTCGTCGTAGGGCACCAGCAGTCCGGTCACACGGTCGCGCACCGAGTCCTTGAGCCCCGGGCTCGCGGCCGCCACCACGGCGGTGCCGCACGCGCCCGCTTCGACCACGGTCAGCCCCCAGCCCTCCTTGGGCGAGGGCTGGACCAGCATCCACGCCTCGCGCATGCGCCGCACTTTCTCGGAGCGCGGCAGAAAGCCCAGCAGTTCCACCGAAGCGGCGACTCCCAGACGCGCCGCCGTGAGTTTGAGTTCGGGAAGATGCGGACCGTCTCCGATCACTTGCAAGATGGCGTCCGGGCGTCGCGCGAGCACGCGCGGGAACGCGCGCATCACCCAGTCGAGGCCCTTGTAGCGTCGCAGCCGCCCTACGAACAGGATGGTCGGCCGCGCGCTCTTGCCGACTGCGGCATCCACCCGATAGGAATCGTGATCGAGTCCGCAGTGCACGACCGCGACGCGGGAGCGCGCGACTCCGCGGCGCACCAGGTCATCGCGCGTGCTCTCCGAAATCGCGAGGAATCGCGAGCGGCGGTAGATCCAAGGGATCAGCGTCTCGAGCAACACGACGTAGGCCGCGACCGGAGCCGGCGCCTCGCGAAACGCGGTCGAGCCGAACAGGTGCGGCACCACCACCGCCACCTTCGCGCGGGTCGCGAGCGGCGTGAAGCACGGCGCCTTGTTGATGTCCTCGATCACGAGATCCGGCGGGGGCGAAGAGAACTCGCGCCGCAGAACCCGCGGCACCACGAGATTGAAGTTCCACCACGCGCCGCGCCTCACGATCCGGATGCCGCGGTGATCGATCCCGGGCGCGGCGCCCGGAAACGCCGACGCGAGCCACGTCACGCGCAGCCCCCGCGCGACCGCCTCGAGCAGGATCTCTTCGAGATGGAGCTCCGCCCCGCCCGCCTCGGGGTGCGCGGGATCGCGGAAATTGACCGCGAGCAGGTGCGGCGCGCTCATGGCTTGATTGCCACCGTGCCGATCACGTGCGCGAGGTGGATTCCGGCGCGCGTCGCGAGCAGCCGGGCGCGCAGCCCTTCCCACCCCCCGTTCCACCACGCCGGACCGCGCGGATCGAGCGGCAGCACGAAGCCGGCGCCTCGCTTCAGCAGCTCGCGCACCACGCGATACGCGAGCCCCGGCACCATGAATTCGCCGTAGGTGCGACGCACGCGCAGCCCGCTTCGCTCGCACAGCCGCTCGAGCCGGCCCGGCGTGAACTGCGTCTCCCAACCCGCGAACCACGCGTTGCAGAGGATCAGCGCGTTCTTCATCACGGTGTAAAGATGCAGCGTCTGCGGCACGTCGACGACCACGCGTCCGCCGCTCGCCGTCACGCGCGAGGTCTCGCGCAGTAGCGGCATCGGATCGCGGAAGTGCTCGAGCAGCCCCTGGTGGAACACCACGTCGAGCGCCCCGTCGCGGAACGGCATCGCGAGCGCGTCGGCCCTCACCAGGTGCACGGTCACGCCCTGTTCGTGCGCCTGGCGCGCCACCAGCTCGAGCGAGGCGGGGGAATAGTCGAGCACCAGGCCGATCGCGCCGGCGCGCGCGAGCCCCAGCGTGTCGCGCCCCGAGCCGGCGCCCACTTCGAGCACGCGCAACCCTTGGACCGCGCCGTCGGCGAGCACCTCGCGCGCGAGCCGTCCGCCGGTCGAGTACGTGCGATCGAGATCGGCGTGGCCCTTCCAGTACGATTCCCAGTGGTCGAGCGTCGAGAGGCGGCTCGGTGCGGGCGCGCTCATCTCATTCCCCCCACCGCAGGCGCTCGGCGAGGAACGCGGGCAGCGAGGCTTCGCGAATGCGGCGCATCGCGCCCTCGACGTCGTACTCGACCCGGAGGTGGCGCAGCTCGCGGGTGCGATCGTCGAACAGCAGGTAGCCCGCGCGCGGATCCCCGTCGCGCGGCTGCCCCACGCTGCCCGCGTTCACGAGGTAGCGCCTGCCGGGCGCCATGCGGACGTCCGGCGTCCGGCTGTAGCGCGCGCGGCCGCCGTCGAGCTCGAACGTGCCGGGATAGTGCGAATGGCCGACCAGCACCAGCGATTCTTCGCACGACGCCATCTCCGCTTCGGCGTCCGCCGGCGAGAGCACGTAGTTCCATTCCTCGGGATGGAGCGGCGAGGAGTGGACCAGCAGCGCTCCGCGCCACGGCGCCGAGAACGGCAGCCGCTCGAGCCACTCGCGGTTTTCGGCCGTGAGGCTGGTGTCGGTCCAGCGCGCCGCCATCGCGGCTTCGTGGTTGAACCCGCCGAGCCGCAGCTTCCCGCACGCGGCCAGGTCGTGATTGCCCACCACGGCGGCTTCGAGCCGCGGCCGCAGCCGTTCGATGCATTCGTTCGGCGATGCTCCGTATCCCACGAAATCGCCGAGGCAGACGACGCTCGCCGGGCGATGACGCTCGAGGTCGGCGAGCACGGCCTCGAGCGCTTCGAGATTGCCGTGGATGTCGGACACGACGGCGTGCAGCATCAGAACTCTCCCGGTCGCAGCCGCCTCGCGACCTGGTCGAGCACGCCGTTGACGAAGCCTCCCGAAGCCTCCGATCCGAACCGCTTCGCGATGTCGATCGCCTCGTCGAGCACTACGCGCGCGGGCGTGCCAGGCCGCGCCGCCAGCTCCGCGGTCGCCGAGCGCAGCACCGAACGGTCGGTGGCCGCCAGCCGCGGCAGGCTCCATCGTTCCGCCGCTCGGGTGATCGACGCGTCCACCTCGGCTCCGTGCGCCTCGAGGTGCGCGATCAGGTCCGACACCAGCTGCGCCTGATCCTCGCTCAGGTGTTCCTCGTTGCGCAGCGCGCGCCACACCGCGGCGTAGCAATCGGTCGTCACGTCCGCCTGGTACACGACGCGGAACGCGACTTCCCGCGCGCGGCGGCGCGCCGATTCCACGGCGCGAGCCCTCACGCGCCCGCCTCCCGCTTCAGTCGCGCCATCTGCACCGCGGCGAGCGCCACCTCGGCGCCGCGGTTGCCGAGCGCGCCGCCGGTGCGCGCTTCGGCCTGCGCCGCGTCGTGCACGGCCAGCACGCCGTTCAGCACCGGCACTCCGGTGTCGAGCGAGACGCGCAGCAATCCGTTCGAGGACGCATCCGCCACCAGCCGGAAGTGCTCGGTCTCGCCGCGGATCACGGCGCCGAACGCCAGCACGGCGTCGAAGCGTCCGCTCGCCGCCGCCCAGCGCGCCGCGAGCGGCAGCTCGAACGCGCCCGGCACCCAGAATCGCTCGATCGCGCCCTGGGCGGCGCCGCGCCGCACCAGCACCTCGATCGCGGCGTCGGCCATGCGCTTCACGTACGCCTCGTTGAATCGAGAGGCCACGATCGCGAAGCGCAGTCCGCCGGCGCCGAGGTCCGGCTCGTGTTCGATGACGCTCACGTCTCACCCAACTTGAGATCCAGCAGGTGGCCCAGCTTGTCCCGCTTGGTCGCCAGGTAGCGGCGGTTGTGTCGCGTGGGTGGAATCGCGATCGGAGCGCGCTTCACGATGGTCAGCCCGTGCGCCTCGAGTCCCACGATCTTCCGCGGATTGTTGGTCAGCAGTTCGATACTGCGCACGCCGAGATCCGCGAGGATCTGGGCGCCGATCCCATAGTCGCGCAGGTCGGGGGCGAAACCGAGCTTCACGTTCGCCTCGACCGTGTCCAGGCCGCGGTCCTGCAGCGCGTAGGCCTTGAGCTTGTTCGCGAGGCCGATACCGCGCCCCTCCTGCCGCAGGTAAAGGAACACGCCGCGTCCACGCCGCGCGATCGCGCACAGCGCCGAGTGCATCTGCGCGCCGCAATCGCAGCGCAGCGATCCGAACACGTCGCCGGTCAGGCACTGCGAGTGCACGCGCACCAGCACCGGACCGCCGCGCCGCACGTCGCCACGCACCAGCGCCACGTGATGATCGCCCTCGAGGCGGCTGCGGTAGAGGTGAAGCTGGAACTTCCCCTCGGGCATCGGCAGCGGCACCGAGACTTCGCGCACCACCTGCACTTCGCGCCGCCGGCGGTATTCGATCAGATCGCGGATGGTGAGGATGCCGATGCGGTGCCGGCGCGCGAAGCGCACCAGTTCGGGCAGCCGCATCATGCTGCCGTCGTCGCTCAGGATTTCGCACAGCGCCCCGACCGGGCGCAGCCCCGCGAGGCGGCACAGGTCGGGAACCGCCTCGGTGTGGCCCGCGCGCCGCAGCACGCCGCCCGGAACCCCGCGCAGCGGGAACACGTGACCGGGCCGCACGAAATCGCGCGTGCGCGTGCGGGGCGAAGCCAGCGCGCGCAGCGTGCGCACGCGGTCGAACACCGAGGTGCCGGTGGTGGTGCCGCGCACCGCGTCGACCGACTCTGTGAACGGCGTGCCGAACCGCGAAGTGTTGTTCGACACCATGAGCTGGAGCCCCAGCCGGTCGGCCTCCTCGGGCTCCATCGGCGCGCACAGGATGCCGCGCCCGTGCTTGACCGCGAAATTCACCAGCTCGGGGCTGGCTTTCTCGGCCGCGAACACGACGTCGCCCTCGTTCTCGCGCTCCGCGTCGTCCACCACGATCACCATCCGGCCGGCCCGGATGCGGGCGACGGCCTGTTCGACGGTGAGCATCACGGCGGCGGCCGCGGACGGCGGCTGGACGCGGCCCGTGGCGCTTCGAATCGGGGCAGGCTTTCCCGCGCTCGGATGACGCGCGTCCGGGCCTGCGTCTGGACGCCGCGCGCGCGGGTCCGCGCCCGGGCGGCCCGCGCGGGTCCGCGCGGTTCGGATTCGTTTCACTTCGTCTCCCCCTCGACGCCGGCGACGTCGGTCAGTCGCGCCAGATAGCGCGCGATCAGGTCCACCTCGAGATTCACGCGCCTCCCGGGGGCGTAGGCTCCCGCCACCGTCACCGCCAGCGTGTGAGGAATGTACGCGATTTCGCAGCCTTCCGGGACCAGTGCCGCGACCGTGAGACTCACGCCGTCCACCGCGATCGATCCTTTCTCGGCCACGTAACGAAGCAGCGGCCGCGGCACCGCGAGCGTGATGCGGCGACCGTTGCCTTCGGGAACCACACGTCTCACTTCCGCCACGTCGTCGACGTGGCCCTGCACGAGGTGTCCACCCAGACGCTGGTCGAACCGCAACGATCGTTCCAGATTCACCGGCTCGCCCGGCTCGAGCGCGCCGAGCGTGGTGCGGCGCAACGTTTCGGGCACCGCCTCGACTTCGAACGATCCCGGCGTGAGGCCCACGATCGTAAGGCAGCAACCGTTGATCGCGACGCTGTCGCCTGGCCCCGCGTCCTCGCGAACGCGCGATGCGGAAATCCAGTACCGCCGGCCCTGGGGCCGCGCTTCCAGCTTCTCGATGCGGCCCATCTCCTCGACCAGCCCGGTGAACATCAGCGCCTGACCTCCACGCGCAGCAGCGCGTCCCTGCCCAGGCGCCGGGCCTCGATCACTCGGCCCTCGATCGCACTCGGAAGCGCGAGCGGCCCGAGCGCACCGGGCCAGCCGAGCGCTTCTCCGCCCAGCACGCGCGGCGCCACGTACACCAGCCATTCGTCGATCAGCCCGGATCGCAGCCACGCC
This sequence comes from Candidatus Eiseniibacteriota bacterium, assembly GCA_016178685.1. Taxonomy (GTDB): domain Bacteria; phylum Eisenbacteria; class RBG-16-71-46; order RBG-16-71-46; family RBG-16-71-46; genus JACOSU01. The sequence goes on from JACOSU010000073.1 coordinate 33,096, forward strand.
GCGCCCAGCGCGGGACCGGACTCGAGCAACACGTCGTGACAACCGGCCGCCGCCAGCCGTCGCGCCAGCGCGCGCGTGGAGATCCCCACCCCCGAGCGCGGCAGGCGCCACACTTTGACTCCGCGCCGCTCGAGCGCGCGGCTCCTCGCCGCACTCGCCTCGCGAGCGCATGCCACGACCGTGCCGCGTGCCAGCGCTCCGAACAGCCGGAGCGAGAGCGGCAGCGAGAGACGCGTGTCGCACACCACTCGGAGCGGCTGCATCCGGACGCGCGCGCCGCGCGCCGTGAGACGCGGATCATCGGCGCGCGCCGTGCCGGCGCCGATCACGATCGCGTCACTCTGCGCGCGCGCCCTCTGTGCGTGCTCGCGCGAGGCCCTGGACGTGATCCAGCGCGACCGGCCCTCGGCGTCGGCCACGCGGCCATCGAGCGTCGCGCCCAGCTTCCACGTCACTCGCGGACGGCCCTCGAGATGCGCCAGCCGGTAGCCCTCGAGCGCCGCGCGCGCCTCCTGGGCGCACACGCCGACTTCGACGCGGACGCCTCTCTCACGCAGGCGGCGCAGTCCCCGTCCGTTCACGATGACGTGCGGATCGCGGATCGCCACCACGCAGCGGCGGATTCCGGCGGCGGCGATCGCGTCCACGCAGGGTGGAGTGCGGCCGGTGTGCGCGCACGGCTCGAGCGTGACGTAGAGCGTCGCGCCGCGGGCGCCACGGCCGGCGCGGCGAAGCGCCACCGCCTCGGCGTGAGGCTGGCCGGCCGCCGTATGCCAGCCCTCGCCGACCACGCGGGCGCCCCGCACCACCACCGCACCCACGATCGGATTGGGCCGCGTGCGGCCGCGCCCGCGCTCGGCCAGCGCGAGCGCCCGCTTCATGAAACCGCGATCCTGTTCGGTTCTCGCGCTCAACTTGACCTCAATGAAAAAGCCCCGTGGCCGAACCACGGGGCGGAACGCTCGACGCGTTTCGAGTTCCGGGCAAAGCCCGTCCCTTCTCCTTCTTCCATCCCGACTGTCACGGTCGGCTCCGGAACCTCGCCGGATCAGCAGGAGACGCCCGGCTCTCTGGCCTTCGCACGCGGTCCCCAGAGGGACCGTACGCCGGACGCTTCCGCTCGCGGGCTTTACCGCCGGTGGGGACTTCTCACCCCGCCCCGAAGGAGCATTGACCGCTGAGCATAGCCGCGCGCCGTTTCGCGAGTCAAAAAGCCGCGGGCGCTTCCGGGCGCCGCGGTGCGAGGGGCCCCGGCCGTGAAGGCGCGTGAATCAGTAGTGGAACACCAGCCGGAGCGATCCCAGAGCCCAGGTTTCGGACTCGAGGAACGCGAAACGCAGACCGGCTTCGAGGCCCACCGCGACCGGACGCGGCCCGGCGGGCAAGAGCGCGGCATCGAACGCCACGCCGGAACGCAGCCCGTAGACTTCGAGGTCTTCGAACGCGAGGCCCGAGGAGGACGAAGTGATCTCGGCACGCGCGTTCATGACACCCACCCCCATCGAGAGCCGGCGCACGGGTCCGAGGCGCCGGGGGGTCCAGTGTGCCATCAGCGTCGCTTCAAACAGGCCATAGTCGAGGTTCGCGTTCAAGCTTCCGCGCTCCACGGTGCGCGTTCCGAGCAGGTGAATGCCGATGTCGGGACCGATGCGCAGGCTGGATGTGATCGGATGATCCACACCGGCCCCCACCGAGAATCCGCCCGAGGGCGCGTCGGCGATGAACAGGCGCCCGTAGCCGATCGCGAGGTGGCCACGCCAATCGGCGAACGCCGCGTGCGACGTCGCGGGCGCGAGCAGCGCGACGACCGAAAGCATCCACGCGAGGGAGCGGACCGCAATGCGCGTCATCGGATCATCCTTTCGCCCGCGCGATGCGCGCGTCACTTGTTGAAGCGGATCTCGAGACAGTCGCCGTCGCACACTTCGTAATCGCGACCTTCGAGCCGCAGCCACCCTTTCTCGCGGGCCTTCGCGTGGCCGCCCGCCTCGATCAGCCGCTCCCACTCGATCACTTCGGCCCGGATGAAGCCCTTCGCGAGGTCGGAATGGATCTCGCCCGCCGCTTCGACCGCCTTCTCTCCGCGTCGGATCTCCCACGCCCGCACTTCGTCGGGTCCCACCGTCAGGAACGAGATCAGCCCGAGCAACTCGTAGCAAGCCCGGATCACGAGCGACAGACCGTCGTCCTCGATCCCCAGCTCGCGACGAAACGTCTCGCGTTCCGCGGGCGGAAGCGAAACGATCTCGCGCTCGAGGTGGGCCTTGAGCGCCACGGCCATAGCGCGGCCGGACGGCGCCGCCCGGGCGCCGCTCGACGCGTCATCCTGGTTGTACACCACCAGCCGCGGCTTCAGCGAAAGAAGCTGAAAGCCGCGCAGCGTGCGCATTTCCTCGGGGAGGAACGTGCCGCCCGAAAGCGGCTGCTCGGCTTCGAGCATGCGCTTGCAGCGCTCGAGCAGTCTGTGTTCGGCTTCGTTCTGCTTCCTGCCGATGCGCAGCTCCTTGGCCACCTTCTCGAGCCGGTTCTCGACGATCGCGAGATCGTTGAGGATCAGCTCGGCCTCAAGCGCGTCCAGGTCGCGCGCGGCATGGGGAGCCTCGCCCGCGAGCGTGAAATCGCGCACGATCAGGACCAGGCAGTCACACGAGCGCACTGATCCGAACAGGTCGGCGCCCTTCGCGGCCGAGCGCGCGCTGACCCCTCCGGCCGCCGCGCTGTCCACGAACTGGATCTGGGTATGGGTGGTCTTCTTCGGCTGATAGAGCGCCGAGAGCCGGTCCACGCGCTCATCGGGCACTCGTACCACGCCGACTTGCTCGCGCGACGGGCTCGCGGAGCCGGCGCCCTGCATCAGGATTTGGAACAACGTGGTTTTTCCGGACTGGGGAAGCCCCAGAATGCCGACGCGCTTCATGCGGGGTACCCGGACAGGGAATCGCCCGCGCGACGCGTCACGCGGGCGGTGTGCTTCCCCGTGGCAGAGAGCCGCAGGGGTTGAATCGGAGCGAGCGCGGAAGTCTAGGCGCGCGCCGGCCGCGGTGTCAATCGACGCGAAGCGGTCGTCTCACTCGGCCGGGGCATCCATGCGAGCCTCGCGATACGCCAGCTCGAGCAGCTCCCTGAGCCGGGCGGAGACGGCGGGCGGAGTCGCGATCTGGCGGTCGGCCCGATAGAGCACGATGGTCTTCTGGACCGAATCCACTTCCACCCTGCAGTTATGGCAGTCAGCGAGGTGCGCCTTGATGGCCCGACACAGCTCGTCGCGAGATTCATCATCCAGAAAGTCGGACAGCTGTTCCAGCACCTCATCGCAATCCACGGGTCTCCCCCCTGGTCCCGAAACTCCATCACGGCGCCCGGCCGGCGGGACGGCAGGGCTTCCGAGGGTCCCCCCTCACGTCCTGCGACCCGCGTTCGCCGCGGCAATTCCATGTAGATGCCCCCGGACCACGACAGGCTTGCAAAGTTTTGACATCGAAGCAAACGAAATCGCGATCCGGACGGACAACCCCTGCGGGCGCCTCCCAAAGAATGGTGACCCGTGCTGGGATCGAACCAGCGACTCCCTGCTTAAAAGGCAGGTGCTCTACCGACTGAGCTAACGGGTCACCCGGGGACGCTCGATCCGCCGCCGCAAGCCTGCGCGCAAACCGCCACGAGCCGCAAGCGTTATCGCTGCCGGATGGACGAGGGGCGGGCGAGACCCGGGCACCCTCGTGATCTTCGGCCCTGCGCAGCCCTGCGGCGGGTGGAATGGAGGTTCGCGCTCAGCGGCGGATCTCCGCCTCGCGCTCGGCGCCCACCGAGACCGCGCCGATCGGCACGCCGCTCTCGCGTTCCACCCACTCCAGATATTCGCGAGCGCGCGCCGGCAGGTCGCTCCAGCGGCGCGCGGCCGAGGTCGCCGACTTCCAGCCGGCGAACGATCTCCACACCGGCTTCACGCTCTCGAGCGCCGATGAGGAGGCCGGGAAATCCACCACCTCGCCGCCGTCGTGTTGGTACGCGACCAGCACGCGCACCTCCTCGAACGAGTCGAGCACGTCGAGTTTCGTGATCACCATCTGATCGAGCCCGTTGACGCGCGCGGCATAGCGCAGGGCCGGGAGATCGAGCCAGCCACAGCGCCGCGGGCGTCCGGTGGTGGCGCCGTATTCCTCGCCCGCATCGCGCAGCCGCTCGGCTTCGCCCGAGGGCATTTCGCTCGGGAACGGGCCATTGCCCACGCGCGTCGCGTACGCCTTGGTGACGCCGATCACGCGGTCCACCGCGCGCGGCCCGAGTCCCACGCCGAGCGGAGCACCGGCCGCCGACGCCGCGGAGGATGTCACGTACGGATAGGTCCCATGGTCGAGATCGAGCAGCGTGCCCTGCGCCCCTTCGAGCAGCACGCGCCGGCCGGCCGCGAGCGCCGCGTGGAGCTCGGCGCCCACGTCGGTCGTCATGGGCAGCGCCCACGCCACGGTCTCCTCCAGCTCATCCCACAGCGCGCCGCCGTTCATGGCGACCAGATCGCCCGCCTCCGGAAATTCGAGCCGCAGGCGATGCAGATTGCGATCGGCCGCGGCCACGAACGCGGCGCGATCCGCGAGATCGCCGAAGCGAATGCCGGATCTCGCGGCCTTGTCGCGATACGCGAAGCCGATCCCGCGGCCCGTGGTCCCGATCGCGCCCGGGCCCCGCTCGGCCGCCGCTTCGGCCGCGCGGTGATAAGGCAGGATCACGTGCGCCGCGGGGCTCAGGCCAAGCCGGCCCCGGACTTCGAGGCCCAGCGCTTCCAACATCTCGACTTCTTCGCGCAGCCGGGGCAGATCGACCACGACCCCGTTCCCGATCAGGCAGCGTTTCCCGGACTCCATCACACCCGAGGGAACCAGGTGGAGCACGACGGTGCGTCCGCCTCGAATCACGCTGTGACCGGCGTTGGGGCCGCCCTGGTAGCGCGCCACCACGTCCGCGTCGGCGCTCAGAGCGTCGACGACCTTGCCCTTGCCTTCATCGCCCCACTGGGCGCCCACCACCACCGTGCACGGCATCGATTTCCTCCGAAAAAACCGCGCGGCACGCTAACAGAGCGCTCCCGGGAATGCCAGCGCGCGACCCGGGCCTCGAGCGTTCGGCGGGCACGACGCGCGCGCGCGGCCGGTGCGGTGCGTGCGTGCGACTGCACTCCGACGAGCGCGGCGCGGCTCAGGACTCGAGCGCGGCGAGTGCCTCGATCACCGCGGTCGCGGCTTCCTCGCCGGCGCGGCGCTGCGCTTCGAGCGTCGATGCGCCGAGATGAGGCGTGGCCACGACGTTCGGCAGATCGAACAGCGGATGGCTTCCCGGCGGCTCGGTGGAGAACACGTCGAGCGCGGCGCCCGAGAGATGTCCGCGGATGAGCGCGTCGAGGAGCGCCGGCTCGTCCACCAGGCCGCCGCGCGCGACGTTGACCAGCACGGCGCCCTGCGGCATCGATGCGAATTCTGAGGGGCCGATCAGGCCGCGGGTTTCGGGGCCGAGCGGCACGTGGAGCGACAGCACGTCGGCCCGCTCGAGCGCTCCCTCGAGCGTCACGCGTTCCACCCACGTGAAGCCGGCGGGCCACGCGGCGACCAGCGGATCGCACGCGGAGACGCGCATCTCGAAGGCCCGCGCGCGCAGCGCCACCTCGCGGCCGATGCGGCCAAATCCGATCAGGGAGAGCCGGCGCCCCGAGAGCTCTCGACCCATGAAATGGAATTTCTCCCACGCGCCCCCGCGCAGCGACGCGAACGCGCCGGCGATCCGGCGCTCGAGCGCGAGCAAGAGGCCAAACACGAGTTCGGCCACCGAGACCGCGTTCGCGGCCGGAGTGTTGAAGACCGCGACGCCCTGGCGCCGGGCCGCCGCCTGATCCACGTTGTCGAGCCCGCTGCCCGCGCGCACCACCACCCGGAGCGATGGCGAGCCGCGCAGCACCTCGGAGGTGACGCGCGTGCCGCCGCGGATCACGAGCGCCCTGCACTCGACGAGCGCGCCGATCAGCGCTTCGCCCTGAAGCCCGGGCAGCTCGACCACTTCGTGCCCCGCGGCGCGCAGGCGCGAGAGCGCGGCGTGATCGAGCGAATCGGTGACGAGGATCTTCACGCCGCCTCCCACGCCGAGCGCGCGGCGCGCGCCGCCCCGCCGCTGGCGGGCGCGGCGTCGGACCCGGCCGGGGCCGCACCTGCGGTCAGCGCGTGCACGCACTCTTCGAGCGCGCCGGCCAGCAGCTCGATGTCGGCGAGATCGTAGGCGCCCATGTGGCCGGCGCGAAGGATCACGCCCTTCAGGCGGTCCTGGCCCCCCGCGATCACGATCCCGTGCGACACGCGCAGGCGCTTCACGACCGCTCCCGCCTCGATCCCGGGCGGCGGCGTGAGCGCGGTCACCGCGTGCGAAGGGTGCGCGGCGAACGTCTCGAATCCGAGCGTCGCGGCCGCCGCCTGGAGCGCGGCCGAGAGCCGGGCGTGGCGGTGATGAACGTTCGAGAGCCCTTCTTCACGAATCATGGCGAGCGACTCCTCGAGCGCCAGCACCAGGCTCACCGGCGGCGTGAACGCGGTCTCGCCGCTCGGCAGGCTCCTGCGCGCCTTGCGCAAATCGAAGTAGAAGCGCGGCAGCCCGGTCTCGTCGATCTCGCTCGCGGCCCACGGCGCGAGGCTCACGCTCGCGAGGCCCGGGGGAATCATGAGCCCCTTTTGGGAGCCGCACACGACGACGTCCACCCCCCAGTCGTCCTGCGCGAGCGGATGAACGCCGAGGCTCGTGATCGCATCCACCACCAGTCGCACGCCGCGAGAGCGGGTCAGACGCGCGATCGACTCGATGTCGTGGAGCGCGCCGGTCGAGGTTTCGCTGTGGGTCGCGAACACGGTGTCGATCGCGGCGCCCTCGAGCGCGCGCTCGACCGCCGCCGGATCCACCGATCTCCCCCATTCTACTTCGAGGGTCCGGTGCGGAACGCCCCATGCCTCGAGCAGCGCCGCCCAGCGATCGCCGAATTTTCCGCCCGCGATCGCGAGCGCGCTGCGCGCGGGCGACATCAGGTTCGCGACCGCGGCTTCCATCGCGCCGGTGCCGGAGGCGGGGAGCAGGAACACCTCGCCCCGCGTCGCGTGCAGCTCCCGCATCGCTTCGGTGACGCGCAGGAGGGTGGCGCGGAATTCCTCGGTGCGATGGTGCGGCGGCGGCCGGGACAGCGCGCGCAGCACGCGCGCAGGAATCTCGACCGGCCCCGGTGTGAAGAGCCGGGTCTGGCCCGGACCGCGATTCATGAACTCAGTGCGCGTAATGCGCGGCCTGGTCGTCGGGCCGCTCGGGAGGCGCCGGGGTTTCGGGCCGGTCGAGCGCGCGTTCCAGCACCTGATCCATGTTCTCGATCTCGACGAACTCGAGATCGGCGCGCACGTTCTCCGGCACTTCCGCGAGATCCTTCTGGTTTCCGGCCGGGATCAGCAGCGTGCGGATGCCGGCCCGCCGCGCCGCCACCGCCTTCTCGGTGAGACCGCCGATCGGCAGCACCGTCCCGCGCAGCGTGATTTCGCCGGTCATCGCCACGTCGGACCTGGTCGGCACTCCGGTCAGCGCACTCACCATCGCGGTCGCGATCGTGATGCCGGCCGAAGGGCCGTCCTTGGGGATCGCGCCCTCGGGCACGTGAACGTGCACGTCGATGTCGCGGTAGAACCACTTGTCGAGCCCGAGCTGCGTCGCGCGGGACCTAGCGTACGACAGCGCGGCGTGGCCGCTCTCGCGCATCACCTCGCCGAGCTTGCCGGTCAACTGCAGTTCTCCCTTGCCCGGAAGAATGCTGACTTCGATGGTCAGCAGGTCGCCGCCGGTTTCGGTCCACGCCACCCCGTTCGCCACTCCGATGCGGGCCTTGCGCTCCACCGGGGAATCGAGAAAGCGCGGCGGACCGAGGTACCGATGCAGGTTGTCGGCGCTGATTCGCATCGCGCCCTTCAGGCGGCCCGACGCCTTGCGGCGCGCGACCTTGCGGCACAGGCTCGCGATCTGGCGCTCGAGGCTGCGCACGCCGGCTTCGCGCGTGTAATGGTTCGCGAGCGCGCGGATCGCCTCGACGCTCACGCGCAGGTCGGCGCTCTGGAGTCCCGCCGCGGCGATCTGCTTGGGAACCAGGAAGCGGCGCGCGATCTCGATCTTCTCGGTTTCGAGGTAGCCGGGCAGCCGGATGATCTCCATGCGGTCTTCGAGCGCTGCCGGGATCGAGTGCAGGCTGTTCCCGGTGCAGATGAACATCACCTGCGAAAGATCGAAGTCCACCTCGAGATAGTGGTCGTTGAACGTATGGTTCTGCTCGGGATCCAGCACTTCGAGCAGCGCCGAGGCGGGATCGCCGCGGAAGTCGGCCCCCAGCTTGTCGATCTCGTCGAGCAGGAACACCGGATTGCGGCTTCCGGCGCGGCGCAGGCTCTGGATCACGCGCCCGGGCAGCGAACCGATGTAGGTGCGACGGTGGCCACGAATCTCGGCTTCGTCGCGCACCCCGCCCAGCGCGACGCGCACGAAGCGGCGCCCCAGCGACCGCGCGATCGACTTTCCGAGCGAGGTCTTGCCCACGCCGGGCGGACCGACGAAGCACAGGATCGGGCCGCGGTTCCTGCCGGTGAGCTTGAGCACCGCCAGGTACTCGATGATCCGGTCCTTGATCTTGCGCAGCCCGTAATGGTCCTCGTCGAGAACGTCCTCGACCTTCTGAAGATCGCCGTGATCGCGCGTGACGCGCGACCAGGGCAGCGACACCAGCCAGTCGAGGTAGTTGCGCACCACGGTCGCCTCGGGCGACATGAAGCTCATCTTCGAGAGGCGGTCGAGCTCTTTCATGGCCTTCGCCACGACTTCGCGCGGCATCCGCGCCTTGCGGATCGAGGCGCTCAGCTCGTCGATCTCGCTCGCGAACTCGTTCTGGTGTCCCAGCTCCTTGCGGATCGCCTTGAGCTGCTCGTTGAGATAGAACTCCTTCTGATTCTTGTGCACCTGCGAGCGCACCTGCCCCTCGAGCTTGCGCTCGAGCTTCACGATCTCGAGCTCGGCCGAAAGGATGTCGCCGAGCAGCTTGAGGCGCGAGGGCGCGCCGTCCGCCTCGAGCAGCCGCTGCTTCTGCGGCACCTTGATCAGGAGATGCGCGGCCACGGTGTGCGCGAGCGTCGCTGGATCCGCGATGTTGTTCGCCGCGGTCAGCACCTCGTCGGGGATGCGCCGGTTCAAGTGAACGTACTCGTTGAACTGGGCGAGCACGTGGCGCATCTGCGCCTCGATTTCGGCTCCGGAGGTCCGCTCGTCTTCGATCGGAGCGATCCGCACCGTGTAGTAGTCGCTCGACCAGAAGAAGCGCTGGACGCGCGCCCGGCACAGCCCCTCGACCAGCACGCGCATGGTGCCGTCCGGCAGCCGGAACAGCTGGAGCACGCGGACCAGAGAGCCGACCTTGTAGAGTTCCTGATGCGTGGGATCCGCGACTTCGCTGCGGCGCTGCGCGGTCACGAACAGCATGCGGTCGCGGGCGACCGCCTTCTCGATCGCGTTGATGGAGGGGACTCGCCCGACCAGCAGCGGAATCGTCATGTAGGGAAACACCACCACGTCGCGCAGCGGCAGTAGCGGCAGGCGGTCGCGGAATTCGAAGCGTTCGTCACCGCGCTGGATGGAAAGGGTCTGGGCGCGCCCGGACTCGGGGCCCGGACGAACGGAGGACGTGGCCTTCCTGCGCGCTTTCGGGATGCGGGGGCTGCCGGTCACTCGGAATCCTCTCGGTTGTGTGCGGCCGGTGGGACGCGACGCGCGGTCCCTGGGAAGCGGTCCCACTCATCGCTCAGGGCATCGGCGGGTTGGATCGCAATCTACACGTTTCACCCGCGGCGCGCCCGTCGACCCACGAGGGGCCGCCGGAGTACCAAGTGGCCACGGCCTGGTCCGCACGATCTTTGCCTGGCGCACCGGCCGCGCCGCGGCGGCTGCGTTTCCCATCACCACCGAGATCGATGCGGGCTCAGAACCACGCGACCCGATGGTCTTCAGTGAACCCCAGGTGGCCCGCCGCACCGGTGTCACGCTTTCGGGCGTCACCGTCGTCCGGCTGGAGCCGTTCGAGGGGGTCCAGGTCCCACCACTGTCCAGACTCAGGTCGGTGAAAACGTCGAAGAAGCTGTCGATGCGAAAGTTTCCCCCGCCCAGGTCCGTGATCATGGTTTGCCCGTGCGAAGGCTGGCTCGTGCTCTCACGGATCTGGACTCCGGGAGGGAGCGATCCGCCCGAGAGGTCGAGCTGGAGCATCTCGGTGTCGAATGTCATTCCGTCCGGCCGGCCCACCGCGTGCTCGTGACCGTGGCCGGTGGTTTGCGCAGGTTGCCAATGCGCGCCGCCGTCGCCGGTGATCTCGAGCTCGACGAAGACGTCGAAAAAGCTGTCGATCGCGAAGGCCGGGGGTTGCGGCGGCATGCATTGCGTGAAGTTCGAAAGATTCACGTTGCGAATCATAACGGACGTGGTTCCATAGCCCACCGGCCCCTGCAGGAAGTAGCCACAGCCCGCCTGCGGGAGCAGGCACGCGCCGTGTTCCGTGCATTGCGCCCACGCGCGACCCGGAACCGAGAGCGCGAGGAGTGAGACCAGGGCGGGAGCGAGCAGCAGAACAGGGCGTAGCGAAACGCGGCGCATGGGGGACTCCTCCTCTGGATGTGAGTGCTCAGCGCCCTCCGGATCGTCCGGGTGGCTGCGCGGGAGCCCTTCCAGTCTAGGCGCGCGCGCGCGCTGCGTTCCAGCGAAACTTGCACCCCAGGGGGGCCGGACGGAGCGCACGGGCGCCCGGCGGTCGCGGCCACCCGCCCGCGCGGTACCGGGGCGGCCGCGCCAAAGCGAAGCGGCCCATGCCGTTCATTGCGAGCATGGACCGCCGGATGGTCGGGAACCGTGCGCCCTGGCGTGAAGGCCCCGCGGTGTGGAGATCAGGCTTCCTTGCGGCGCTTTTCGCGTTCGCCGCGGTAGGTCAGCAGCGGCGGCGTGGCGGACAGGATGCACTCGCGCGAGATGGTGCAGCCGATCACATCGGGGCGCGACGGAATATCGTACATCACGTCGAGCATCGCCTCCTCGATCACGGCGCGCAGCCCGCGCGCGCCGGTGCCGCGCTTGATCGCCTGCTGCGCGATCGCGTGGAGCGCGTCGTCGGTGAAGTCGAGTTTGACGCCCTCCATCTCGAGGAATCGCTGGTACTGCTTCGTGATCGCGTTCTTCGGCTCGGTGAGGATGCTGACCAGCGACGGCTCGTCGAGCGAATCGAGCGTGCCCACCACCGGGAGCCGCCCCACCAGTTCGGGAATCAGGCCGTAGCGCAGCAGGTCCTCGGGCTCCATCATGGACATCATCTCGCCGGAGTTCTTCTCAGCCTTGCGGCGGATGTCGGCGCCGAAGCCCAGCACCTTCTGCCCCACGCGGCGCTCGACGATCTTCTCGAGTCCTTCGAAGGCTCCGCCGCAGATGAACAGGATGTCCTTGGTGTTCACCTCGATGTACTTCTGTTGCGGATGCTTGCGCCCGCCCTGCGGCGGCACGTTCGCGACCGTGCCCTCGAGGATCTTGAGCAGCGCCTGCTGCACGCCTTCGCCCGAGACGTCGCGTGTGATGCTCGGGTTCTCGCTCTTGCGCGAAATCTTGTCGATCTCGTCGATGTACACGATCCCGTGCTCGGCGTTCACCAGATTGAAGTCCGCCGATTGGAGCAGCCGCACCAAGATGTTCTCGACGTCCTCGCCGACGTAGCCGGCCTCGGTGAGGCTGGTGGCGTCCACGATCGCGAACGGCACCTTGAGAAAGCGCGCCAGCGTGCGCGCGAGCAGCGTCTTCCCGGTGCCGGTCGGGCCCACCAGCAGGATGTTCGATTTCTCGAGCTCGACCTCGCCGGGAGGCGGGGGCGTGTAGATGCGCTTGTAGTGGTTGTAGACCGCGACTGCGAGCGTCTTCTTCGCGCGGTTCTGGCCGACCACGTAGTCGTCGAGGATGCGCTTGATCTCGGCCGGCTTCGACAGCTGCCCCGAAGTCGAAGGCTGCTCGCGCTCGATCTCGCCCTCGAGGATGTCGTTGCACAGCTTGACGCACTCGCTGCAGATGTAGACCGACGGCCCCGAGACCAGACGCGCGACTTCATCCTGGCCACGGCCGCAGAACGAGCAGCGGATGGGGTGCGGCGTTGCGATGCGCTTTTTCATGCATCTCCCGTCGGCGTCCGCGGCGGACGCCCACTCGATTACTTGCGCTTCTCGATGATCTCGTCGATCAGACCGTACTCCTTGGCGTCCTGCACCGACATGAAATTGTTGCGGTCGGTGTCCTTTTCGATCTGCTCCAGCGTACGTCCGGTGTGCTTGGACAGGATGGAGTTCAACTGCTCCCTCATCTTCTGGATCTCGCGGGTGTAGATCTCGATGTCCGTCACCTGGCCCTGGGTTCCGCCCAGCGGCTGGTGGATCATGATCCGCGAATTCGGCAGCGAGGACCGTTTGCCCTTGGCTCCCGCCGCAAGCAGCACGGCCGACATGCTGGCGGCCTGTCCCATGCACAGCGTCGCGACGTCGGGCTTCACGAACTGCATCGTGTCGTAGATCGCGAGCCCGGCCGTCACCATTCCGCCCGGGCTGTGGATGTACAGGTTGATGTCGCGATCCGGATCCTCGCCTTCAAGGAAGATCATCTGCGCGATCACCAGGTTCGCGATCATGTCGTCGATCGGCGTTCCGATGAAGATGATGCGGTCCTTGAGGAGTCGCGAGTAGATGTCGTACGCGCGTTCGCCCCGCCCCGTCTGCTCCACCACGATGGGAACCAGCCCCATGTCCTCTCCTTGGGTTTGAACCGTGCTCCGGCTCTGCCCGCTCAGCGGGTCGCCGGCACCACCAGCGGATGTTCGGCGGGCGAGTCCTTCACGTCCGCCGCCTGGATCAGCCAGTCGAACGCCTTGCGCTCGAGCAGCGTTTCGCGCAGCGCCTGCCGCCGCTCCTGCGTCTGGTAGCGCGCCCGCACTCGCGCCGCCTGGCGCGGGTCGGCGTCCGCCATCCGCTGGATCTCGGCGGCCACTTCGTCTTCGCTCACGTGCAGCTTTTCCTGACGCGCCACCGCCCCGAGCAGCACCTCGCGCCGCAGCGACCGCTGGACGTTCGGAAGGTAGCGCTGTTCCAGCTCGGATCTCAGCTCGGCGCGCACCTCGCGCCCGTTCGTCGCCTCCGAGATCACGCGCTCCAGCATGTACTCGACCAGCCGTTGCGGCAAATCGAAGGGATTGCGGCGCACCAGCTCCTCGCTGATCGCGCCCTCGGATTCCCGCCGCACGCGCACGCGCTCCTCCCCTTCGAGGTTCTGCCTCACGCGCGAGCGCAGTTCATCGAGGGATTCCAGCTGGAAGACCTCACGAGCAAGGTTATCGTCCAGCGGACGCAACTTCTTCTCCTGGATTTTCTTGACCTGAAGCACGTAGCGGGAGGATTTCCCGGCCAGTTCGGGAGCGGCATAGTCCTCAGGATAGCGGATTTCGACGGTCCGCTCCTGCCCGGCCCGGGCCCCCAGCAGCCCGTTCTCGAGGTCGGAAGGAACCCCTTCGGCGCCGAGTTGGATGCGGCGTCCCTTGGCACGGGTTCCGTTCAGCCGGCGTCCGTTCGCGTCGAGCCGCGTGGAGTCGAGCAGCACGACGTCGCCGCGCTCGGCCGGCCGCTCCAGATCCACGAACACCGCCGAGTCCTCGCGCAGATCGTGGAGGACGCGATCCACCGCCGAATCGTCCACCGGACGCGCGCTGCGCGTGAGCGGCAGACCCCGGTAGTCGCGGGCCTCGATCTCGGGGCGCACGTCAACCACGGCCTCGAAGCGCAGCGGCTGGCCGGGACCCAGGCGCACATTGCGCACCAGCGGCGGCACCACCGGCGAGAGCTTCGCCTCCTCCACCGCTGCGCCCGTCACGCGCGGCAGCGTGCTCTCGAGAAATTCCTGCTCGACCGCGGCCGCAAACTGCGTGCGCACCATGTCGAGCGGCACCTTCCCTTTTCGAAACCCGGGCAGACTCGCGCGCCGCTGGATCTGACGAGCGACATCGTCCAGCCGGCGCTCAACCTCCTCCAGCGGCACTTCGACTTCCAGCGCGTGCTGCCAGCTTCCCGTGGAACGGACCGAGAGATTCATGCGGACGTCACGACTCCATGTTCAGGGGGTTGAGGGGTTGGGCGGACGAATGTGCGAGAGGGGGGATTTGAACCCCCACGAGTTTCCCCACTGGATCCTAAATCCAGCGCG
>JACOSU010000067.1 GCA_016178685.1 Candidatus Eiseniibacteriota bacterium
GTGTACGGCGACGCCTTCGACGCCCTGTACGGCGAGGTGCTCCCGGTGCCCGAGGAACGGACGCGCATCGTCCCGGACGGCGGCAGCATCGAGCTCGGCGATGCGACGCTGCTGCCCGGGCTAATCGATTGCCACACGCATCTGTCGTCGCGCGTCGGCATCGGTCCGCTCGAACATCTGAGGAGCAGCGCGCCGCGCGCGGCGGTGACGGGGACGGTGAATGCGCGCAACACGCTCATGGCGGGCTTCACCACCGTGCGCGACGTGGGCGGGGGCGACCTGGTGGACGTCGCGCTGCGCGACGCGATCGTGGCGGGCGAGATCCCGGGGCCGCACATGCGCGTCGCGACCTGGCCGCTCTCCGAGACCGGCGGCCACGGCGACGAGAGCAATCTGCTGGATGATCACTGGCACTACGACGGGCCGCGCGGCGTGGTGGACGGCGTGGACGAGGTGCGCAAGCAGGTGCGCTTCAATATTCAGCAGGGCGCCGATCTCATCAAGATCCTGGCGAGCGGCGGCGTGCTTTCGGCACACGACAACCCGCAGCACACCGGATTCACGTTCGATGAGATGAAGACCGCGGTCGAAGAGGCGACGCGCCACGAGCGCTTCGTCGCGGCGCACGCGCACGGCAAGCAGGCCATCATCATGGCCAGCAACGCCGGCGTGCGCTCGGTGGAGCACGCCAGCTACATGGACGACGAGGCCGCGCGCGTGCTGAAAAGGAACGGCACGTGGTATGTGCCGACGCTCTACGTGGTCGAGCCGATTCTGGCCGAGGGCAATCCGCTCAAGATCCGCGACGAGAGCCTGGCCAAGGCGCGCGAAGTGCGCGGTCACATGCGCGCAGCCTTTCACGCCGCGATGCGCAACGGCGTCAAGATCGCGTTCGGCACCGACGCCGGCGTGTTTCCGCACGGCCAGCAGGTGCACGAGTTCAAGATCTACGTGGATGAGGGCATGACGCCGATCCAGGCGATCCAGACCGCGACCCTCTCGGGCGCCGAGCTGATCGGCTGGAGCGGCAAGATCGGCGTGGTCGCTCCCGGCGCGTGGGCCGACCTGATCGCGGTCTCGGGCGATCCGATGAAAGACGTCACCGAGCTCGAGCGCGTGAAATGGGTGATGAAGGGCGGCAAGGTCGCGAAGGACGAGCTGGGAAAATAGTCCGGGACGTCGCGAGGGGCGGGCTGGCAGGAGAATTGCGGAGGAAGCACTCATGGAAACTCACGACATCGTGATCGGAAGAGGCGGCGACTCGCTGCTGGGCCGCGTGCTCGATCCGCGGTTCACGATCCTCTCGTCGTTCGGATCCGTCACCGTCGAGACCAAACGCATCCAGTGGATCCACTTTCGCAATCCGCCGCAGCAGGCGCAGGACGAGATGTGGTGCAACGAGAGCGATCGGTTGAGCGGAGAGCTTCAAGGCCACGAGGTGAAGTTCAAGCCCGTGAGCGGCGCGACGATGACCATTCCGTACACCGCGGTCCACACCCTGATCGTGAACCAGTTCATGAATCCGGGGCTGAGGCTGTAGGGGGGGGGTTGGGCGGATTCGGAGATTGACCCGCATTGACGAGCTGGAGCTAATACGAGACGTTCGAGGCTAGCTTGACAGTAGGAATCGAGGGGAAATGGCCGCACACTCACTGTTTCTGTCGAGACTAAAGCCGCCACAGCGACTGGAGCTGGAACAGCGTCTCCTGGCTCGGCAGAGCGGGGTCTGCTTCCTCTGCGAAGAGCCCATCGACTTCCAGCTCCAGGCCGACATGCTGGAAATCGACCACATCGTCCCCGTCGCTTCGGGCGGAAAGGATGAGGAGAACAATTTCGGTCTGACGCATGAGGCCTGCAACCGCAAGAAGAGCGCCTCCGACCTCAGGGTCGCTCGCGTGATGATGCGCTTCGCCAAGATCGAAGACTCGGCCGATGCCGGCCAGGGGGCGAACCTTGGGGATGTTCTCAAAGCATATGGCGGCGGCACGAAGCCCCTGCGCATGATTCGCGATGGCAGCACCGTTCGCTACTCCATCCCAAGCGAAGGCGGCGCGCCGATCGTCACGCTCCCCCTCTGGCGCGACCGCTTAAGTGAGATGGAATACTTCTTTGCCGTGCTGCCGCTCACGTATCTGCATCACGACGAGCGAATCAACCCAAGGAACATCGGCGCAAACCTGCGTGGGCTCGTCGAAGAATTCCACCAGAAGCGCCCGCAGCTACACGTCGCTCTTGCGTGGTGGAATCCAGAAAAGGGGGACGAGGGGAACGTCAACGTCTTCGACGGGCAGCACAAGGCGGCGGCCCAGATTCTCCTTGGGGCGAAAGATCTCCCCGTCCGCGTCTTCCTCCGGCCTGACCTCAAGGTCCTTCTTGAGGCGAACACGAATGCCGGAGACAAGCTGCGCCAGGTCGCGTTCGACTCAGCAGTCAAGCGCCACCTCGGCAGCGCGCTCTACTACGAGCGGGTGCAGGAGTACCAGCACCTCAGGCATCTGCCGCCCGAGGACTTCTCCTTCTCCGAGGCGGACCTTGTGAAGCTCTTCAGGGGAGAACACCGCGAGCTCATCAAGTACATTGTCGACGCGGTACGCGACAGCATCACCCGGGACGCCAACAACAAGCTCATGGACTTCGTCCAGTGGGCGGGAAAGGGCTACGAGAAGCCGCTGGCTTACAGCAGCATCGAGAAGACCTTCTACTCCCAGTTCCTCTACATGAAGCCAACCGACACGCCCCTCAACGCAGGCCTCGAAATCGGCTCCAACCCCAGACAATTGGAAAAGGAGCAGATGATTCGGCTGATGTCGCTCTTTGCCGAGGTGTTCTTTGCGGGCCAGTGGGACGCGGAGATGGGGGGGTTCAAGCTCGAAGACCGAGTGCTCAAGGGAGAGCCCATTCCGCCACAACACTTGCGGGCATGGCGAATAGGCCGCGAAGAGGTGCTGGCGAATATCCTCGACTGGGTTCGGTTCGCGATTGAGAGCTTCTACGCCGTGAACATGGAGAAGGTGGACAAAGGGCGCCTCATGCACCACCGCTTCCCGGAGGTGCTCTGGGGCACCCTAGAGAACGTGCTCCGCAACATAGGCGACCTGCCTTGCTGGGTGGACACGAAGCTCGCGCAAACCATTTTTGGAGGAAAGCCCCCCCGCGATTTCTGGAAAAAGATCTTCAAGGACGGGGTGTCGCCCACAGGAATCCGCGTACTCGCGCAGGGACTTGAACTGAAGTCTCTCGTCACACCGAAAGGCGAGTAGCCACGTGCGAGAAGCCGTACCTAAGCCGAAGATTATCGAGGCGGGATTCCGCGTCCTCGCAAAGCGCCTCGCCAGGGTCCAGCGCAGTATCAACTCAGAGGCGGCCCGCTCCATGAGGGCGGGGCAATACGAGGCGGTTCAGCGCTGGATGGAAGTGGGCAAGAACGTCTCCGATTTTGCCGGACGGCTTGATGCTTTCGCTGAGGAGTGGAAACGCCTGGTCAAGGCCACGCGGATCGCAGGGGCCAAGAAGCCGGGCCCCTCAAGTGAAAGAAGCGCCGCCGCCTCGCGCAAGAAGGCTACTCCCGCTTCCAGGTTCTATGAGCCGGCGATAAGAGCGCTTGCAGGCAGGGGAGGCGAAGCCACCCCTGAGCAGCTCATCCAAGACTTGGAAACATCGGTCGGCGCCGAGCTGAATGACGCAGACCGCAAGACGGCCCCCCGTCGCGGCCTTCCCCGCTGGCACGCCACCCTCGGCAGGGCCTACCGCGACAGCGTCAGGGAGGGCTGGCTTGAGAAGCGCCGCGACGGAGTCTGGAAGATCACCGAGAAGGGCAAGCAGGTAGCAGCAGCGCGGCGCGGCGCACGCTAGAAGCGCACAGGGAGCGGCAGTGTGAACCGCCCCGGGTTTCTCGGAGGCTCCAGGCCTTGAGAGGATTGGGTCATGGAAAAGGCGGGCAGTTAATCGCCCCGGTTCCGGGAGCTACGCGGCAGGCCAGCCGCGTCTAAACTTTCCAAGTGCGGGCGCAAATCAAGATATCGGCTCTGCGGGCTGAAAATTGCGGCAAAGCCCCGCGCCCGCCCGCTCACCGCACCGCGATCGCTCCGTTCGTCCTCGCATCCGCGAATCGTTCGATCGCCGTGGCCAGCGCCTCGGGGCGGTCGAGCATCACGAAATGCCCGCAGCCCTCGAGCCGGATCGGCGTGAGATTCGCGATCGCGCGGTAGCCCATGGCGTCGCGCGCGGCGCTCCACGGTTGATCGTTCGCCCACGACCGCGCGGCCATCACGGCCAGCACCGGCGCGCCGATCGCGGCCGCGCGTGATGAAAGATCGGTCGAGAGCGCGAGCCGGATCCAGGGCTTGATGAGCGAGGGATCGAGCGCGCTCACTTCGGCCCACAGCGCCGCGCCCTGCGCGGAATCGCGGCCAAATGATTCGTACGCGTCGCGCACCACGCCGCGATAGTCGCCATCCAGCGCCGCCAGCAACTGCGCGCGCTCATTGGGATCGAGATCCTGCTTGAGCGGCGCTTCGACCAGCACCAGCGCGCGCACGCGCGACGGGTGATCGATCGCCTCGGCGGCCGCGATCAGGCCCCCCAGCGAATGCCCGACCAGCACCACCGGCCCGCCCGCAATCGAAGCCAGCGCGCGATCCAGCGAGGCCTCAGCCTGTTCCAGCGAAAACGGATCGGGCATCGCGCTGTCGCCGTGCCCGGGCAGATCCACCAGCTCCACGCGATGCCGGCGCGCGAGGATGCGCGCGGTCCGGAGCCAGTGGGCGCTGCTGCTGCCGAGCCCGTGCACGAGGACAATGGCCGGGCCGGTGCCGAACGCGTAATGGGCCGCGGCCGGTGGCGGCGACACCGCGCGCGCGCCCAGCATCGCGAGGGCGACCGCAGCGAGCACCAGCGCGAGGCGCAGCAGGAACGAAGCGAGCTTCATTCCACCGTTATCGGCCCTCGGGGCCGCAATCTGGAGCCGCGTCTCGTGACGCTGTCTACTGCTTTTTCGCGAGCGCGCCCTTGGCGAATTCCGAGACGATCATCGCCAGCGAATCGGGCTGCTCGGACGCGATCAGCGCGCCGCACTTCGCGAGCCGGCGCGGCGTCACGCCCACCGGATCCTCCCAGCCCAGTTGCTTGCCGACCGTGGCCCAGTCCTTCTCGGGCGGCAGGATGCGCTCGGTGGCCACGAACAGCATCGGGGTCCTGAGATCCTTGACCGCGCGCGTGCCGTCGACGTTGAGCAGGGCGCGCATGTAGGCCTTGATGGTGTTGGGCGGAACCTGAGCCGCGCTGGCGCGGATCGCGACGTTCTGCAGTGAATCCCGGCCCATGCGGCTGAAGATCATGGTGAAGAACGTGTCGTAGTTCTGGTCCATGAAATCCACGAACTGCTTCTTTTGCTGTTCGTCGATCGGGAGCGGCGACTTGAGCGCCGCGTCGATCAGCACCAGGGCGCGCTGATGATCGGGGTGCGCGCTCGCCGACATCAGCGCGAGCAATCCGCCCACCCCCTGTCCCACGATCACGGTGCTGTCGGCCGGGTGCGCGGCCACCACGCGGTCGAGCGCTTCAGCCGAGGCTTCGAGCGAGAACGGATCGGGCAGCGGGCTGTCGCCGTGGCCCGGCAGGTCCACCATCACCACGTGCCAGTTGCCGAGCAGCTTGCGCGCGGTCGGCATCCAGTAGAGCCGCCCACTGCCGATGCTGTGCACCAGCACGATCGTGGGCCCGCTGCCGAATTCGGTGGTCTTGAGCGTGACCGGCGCCGCGAACGCGATCGTGGCGGCGAGCGATGAGGCGACGACGAGCGCGATCCGCGAGGTGATCGCGAGCCGGGCGATCCTGAACGGTGAGGCGGCGAGCCGGACTCTCAATGTGACCTCCATAAGGGTGGGATGCCGTCCGCAATCTAGCCGAGAAGCGCGGGAGCAGGAATGCGCCCGCCCGGATCGTTGTTCTTGCGAACTGCACAAATGTGCAGTAACCTGCCTTTCGCCAGGCTCAACATGCGATCCGAAATCATCGACGAAGCCGTCATCGTGCGCGCCGACTTCCAGGGCGGCGCGGTCACTCCGGTCGCCTTCCGGCGCCGCGGACGCGAGCACCGCGTGGTGCGCGTCAACGCGCGCTGGACCGACCGCGTGCCGCGGCATCCCCATTTCTATTTCTCGATCACCGACGAGAGCGGCGACGTGTACCAGCTCCAGCTCCAGAGCGGCGAACTGCTGTGGTGGCTGGACTCGGTGACGCTGGAGGGCTGAAGCGATGGAACCCGGCTCTGGCGCGGCGAACCAGCGCGATGTGCCGGGCACGCCGCGCGCTGCGGATGGCGGCGAGCCGGCGGATGAGCGCGTGATGCTGCACGTCGACATCGACGCGTTCTTCGCCGCGATCGAACAGCAGCTCGATCCGCGTCTTCGCGGCCGGCCGGTGATCGTGGGCGCAGGCGTGATCGCGTCGTGCTCGTACGAGGCGCGCCGCTTTGGACTGCGCGCCGGCATGACGCTGTCCGAGGCGCGGCGGCGCTGCCCGCGAGCCGTGATCGTCGAGGGTCACGCTCAGACCTACCGCTGTTTCGCCGAACAGATCTTCGCGTGCTGCCGCGCGCTGTCGCCCGCGGTCGAGACCTGCCTCGATGAGGCGTATTGCGATCTCTCGGGCACCGTGCGCGTCAACGGCGAGCCGTGTGCGGCCGCCGCGCGGCTCAAGCGCGACATTCTGGGCGCCACCGGCCTCACCGTCACGTGCGGCATCGGCCCCAACCGCATGCTCGCGAAGCTGGCCGGCAAGACCGTCAAACCCGACGGCCTCACGCGCATCGAGGCCGCGGAGGCGGAAGCGTTTCTCACCGCGCGCCCGATCGAGCAGCTGCCGGGAGTCGGACACGCGCACGCGAAGACGCTGCGCTCGATGAACCTCGCGACGATCGGCGATCTGCGCGCGCTGCCGGTCGAAGCGCTCGAGCGACTGTTCGGATCTCCCGGGCGGCTGCTCCACGAGCGCTGCCGCGGGCGCGACACGGCGCCGGTGCACGAGCGCGAAGTGCCGGTGTCGATCTCGCGCGAAACCTCGTTCCATCACGACACGGCCGACCGCGCCGAGATCGAGGGCATGCTCGAGTACCTGGCCTCCCGCGCGTGCCGCGCCACGCGCGAGACCGGGCTTTGCGCGCGCACCGTGTCGGTGCGCCTGCGTTACGCCGACGGCGAAGGCACCGAGCGATCGCGCACGCTCGGCACCGTGAGCGACGCCGATCCGCCCGTGATCGAGACCGCGCGCGCCCTGCTCGCCGCCCTGTTCACGAGACGCGTGGCGCTGCACGCCGTGGGCCTCACGCTCTCGAACTTCTCTCCCGCCGGCGCCGAGCAGGGCGCGCTGTTCGAAGAGCGCGAGGCCGGTCGCCGCGCCGCGCTCTATCACGCGTTCGATCGGGTGCGCGGCGCCTACGGACACGGCGTCGTGATCTCGGGACGCGCGCTCCACCTCAAGGGGCGGCTCGATGAGGATCGCAATGGTTTCGTGCTGCGCACGCCGTCGCTCACGAAGTGACGGCGGGGCACGAAGGTGTGCGATTCTTAGTTGGGAATTGAAGCGGCTCCAACCGCTGTGGTGTGATGGCGTTGCGAGACGACCAACAC
>JACOSU010000054.1 GCA_016178685.1 Candidatus Eiseniibacteriota bacterium
GGCGCGGTTTCATGATGCGCTACCCGGAATCGAACCGGCTGCACAAACGCATGCTGCGCGCCTCACGGCGCCTGCACGCCGTGGTCGATCGCGATCGCGCATGGAAGGAGGCGCGCACGCGGCTGTGGCGCGCGCAATGCAACTGCCCCTACTGGCACGGGGTGTTCGGGGGGCTCTACCTGCCGCACCTGCGCGAGGCGGTCTATCGCGAGCTGATCGCGGTCGAGCGCTGGGTCGCGCCGGGCCTGCCCCATGTGGAATTCGGCGACTTCGATCTCGACGGGGACGACGACGCGCTGATCGAAACCCACGACTGGGCGGCGTGGGTGAGCGCGCGCGGGGGCGCGCTGTGGGCGCTCGACGATCGCCGTCGCGGCCGCAACTGGGGCGATACGCTCGCGCGCCGGCCCGAGGCCTATCACGAGGCGCTCGAGCAGGCGCTGGTGGGGGGCGGAGAAGGCGCCAGCATCCATCGCGCGATCCGCAGCCGCGAGGCGGGATTGTCCGACCTCGCGAAGCGGCAGGACGAGCGCCCGCGCGACATGTTCCTCGAGCGCTGGATCGATGCCGGGAAAGAGGCCGGCGGCGCCGAGCTCGGCAAGTCCGCCGGCGCGGCGCTCCGCGCGGGTGGACCGGCCGGTGTTCCCGGAACGTTCTCTTACTCCAGCGAGCGCTTCCGATTCGTCGAATCCGGAAGCCACGAGATCGTGCTCGCGTTTCCCGAGGGCGATGCTCCGGGCATGCTCAAGCGCTATCGGGTCGATGAGCGCGGCGCGCTCACCGCCGGGATCGAACTCTCGTCGAGCCGCGCGCGCAGCGGATCCCTCGAAGTAACGCTTGGCCTGGGAGTGCACGTACCCGAGGCTCCCGACCGGTTCATGTGCGTGAACGGAGCGCGCGCCCGCCCCGCCCATTTCGCGGCCCGCTCGTCCCACGATCGAGTGCGCGAACTTTCGCTGGTGGACCTCTGCGATCGAACGAAGCTCGATGTCACGATCGACCGGGACGCGCGGCTCGAGCGCGATCCGATCGAGACCGTGTCGCTGTCGGAGGCCGGAGCCGAGCGGGTGTTCCAGGGATTGGAGGCGCGGTTCTCGTTCGACGTGGCGATCGAGCCCGGTGCGAGCTGGAGCGTGCAATTCACGCTGTCACCCGGCGGAGCGATGGAATGACGGCGGCCGATCCGGGCCCCGCGGTGAAAGTGTTCGGCACGCTGCTGGCCGGCGGCGTGGCCGCGCTCGATGCCACCGCGGTGGGCCAGACCCTGCTCGCTCAACCGCTCGTGACCGCGACGTTCCTGGGCGCCCTGTGGGGCGACTGGACGACCGCGCTCGAGGTCGGGATGATTCTTCAACTGCTCGCCGCGGGCACGCTCCCGCTGGGTTCGCGTACGCCCGAGGACTATGCGACCGGAGGCGTGATCGGCGTGGGCCTCGCGGTCGCGCTCGCGACGCGCCATCCGTTCGAGATGTATCGCGAGAGCTGCGCCGTGATCGGCGCCATCGTCGGCATGGTGTCGGCGACCGCCGGGATTCCGGTGCTGAAGTGGCAGCGCCGCGTCAATGAGGGGCTCGGCCGCTGGTGCGAGGAGCGTCTGCGGGCGGGGGACGAGGGCGCGTTGTCCGCGGCCCATCGCGCCGCCATTGTCCTCGCTTTCGCGGCCGGTGTAGGTTGGTGCGCGGTGTGGCTGGCGCTGGGCGGGTGGGGACTCGCGCGGGTGGTGGAGGGAGAATCGCTCCGCCTCTCCCGGGCGTGGGGACTCGCGCAGCCGCTGTGGCTGGGGCTGGGACTCGCGCAGCTCCTGAACGTGTTCTTGCGACGACGCCTCGGGCGCGCCGCGCTGTTTGCGATCTCGCTGGTCGGCACCTGGCTGGTGCTGATGCTGAGGACGCCCTGAGATGGCGAAGCTGCGCTGGTGGGACCTGTTCCGCATGGCGTTGCGCTCCGCTCTGCTCCAGGCGACGTGGAATTACGAGCGTCAGCAGGGAGTGGGATGGGCGTTCAGCCTCCATCCGGCGCTCCAGCGTCTGATTCCCGGGAAGCAGGGGCGTTGCGAACGGCTGGCCGAGCACACCGCGTACTTCAACACGCAGCCGACGCTGGCCTCGCTGGCCCTGGGCGCGGTGGCGGCGCTCGAGGAGCAGCGCGAAGCGGGCGCTGGACCCGACGCGGCGGCCGTGGCGCGAGCCAAGAGCGCGCTGGGCTCGTCGCTCGCGGTGCTCGGCGACCGTTTGTTCTGGATGACGTTGCGGCCATTCGCGGCCTGTCTGGGGGCGGCTTTCGCGCTCGGCGGGATGGTTCGCGGTGCGCTGGCGATGTGGGTGTGTTACAACGCCGTGCACCTGACGTGGAGGTTCCTCGGCACCGGATGGGGCTACCGCAGCGGGCCGGCGGTGCTGGGAAAGGGCTTGCGCGCTTCGCTCGAGCGCTTGACGCGGCTCGCCGCGCTCGGGGGCTGCGTGGTGATCGGGGTGCTGATTGCGGCACTGCTCGCGCCCCACGGCGCGCCGCGCCGGCTGGTGTTTCAGGTGGCGATGATGGCGGGGATCGGAGTGGGTTTCGTGGTGGCGCAGCGGCCGCGGCCGTCGCCCACCGAGTGGGCGTTGGGGGCGGCCGTGCTGTGCGTGGCGGCGTCGTGGCTGCGGCATCCATGAGGGGCGGGGAGGGACATTTGGCGGAGGTGGAATTGCTGATCCGGAACCGGGTGGGCCTGCACGCGCGCCCGTGCTCGAAGTTCGTCAAGCTGGCGGCCCGTTTCGAGTCGCAGGTGTTCGTCTCGCGTGACGATCTCGAGGTCAACGGCAAGAGCATCATGGGCCTGTTGATGCTGGCGGCCGAAACCGGCAGCACGATCAAGGTACGCGCGGAGGGACCGGACGAGCGCGCTGCGCTCGACGCGCTGCGCGAACTCGTGGAAGGAAATTTCGGAGGGGAACCGTGAAGTTCGAAGGGATTGCCGCTTCGCCCGGCATCGGCCTGGGTCCGGTGGTCCGATTCGAGCCCGAAGAACTGGTGCCGGGCGATGTCATGCTCGAAGGCGCGCAGGTCGGCGACGAGATCGCCCGCTTTCACGCCGCGCTCGCCGCCTCGCGGCGCGACCTCGAGAGCATCCGCAATGGAATCGCGGCCGAGCTCGGCGAGAGCGAAGCGCAGATCTACGATGCCCACCTGCTGATGCTCGACGATCCGGAATTGCGTCGCGACGTCGAGCACGGCATCCGGACCGCTCGCCGGTCGGCGGGGCATCTGTTCCGCGCCTACATGTCGCGCATCGCGGCCCACCTTCAGAGCCTGGAGGACGAACACCTGCGCGAGCGCCGGGCCGACGTGCTCGACGTCGAACGGCGCGTGCTGCGGCATCTGCTGGGGGGCGGCCCGCGGCGGATCGAACGGCTCGAGCGGCCTTCGATCGTGGTGGCGCACGATCTTCCGCCGAGCGAGGTGGCGCTGCTCGACCGCCGCAACGTGGTCGGATTCGTGACCGAGGTGGGATCGCGCACTTCCCACTGCGCGATCGTGGCACGCGGCCGCGGCATTCCCGCGGTGGTGAGCGCGCGCGGCGTGCTGCAGAGCGTGAAGAACGGGGATCTGGGAGCGGTCGACGGTTTCCTGGGACGCTTCGACGTCAACCCGAACGAGACCGAGCGCCTCGACTTCGAGCGGCGTCGCGAATGGTCCGAGCAGGAGGATCGTTCGCTGCTCGAACTCCACGATCAGCCGGCGGTGACGCTCGACGGGCACGCGGTCGAGCTGGGCCTCAACCTCGAGCTGCCGGCGGAGGCCACGGGTGTGGTGGAGGCGGGTGCCGACGGCGTGGGGCTGTTTCGCACCGAGTTCTTCTATCTGAACCGGCTCGAGCTACCGACCGAGGAGGAACAGTATCGAGCCTACCGTGAAGTCGCGGAGCGCGTCGCGCCGCGAACCGTGATCTTCCGCACCATGGACCTGGGCGGCGACAAGGTCGCCTCCTACCTGGGCATGACGCACGAGACCAATCCGTTCCTCGGGTGGCGGGGAATCCGCTTCGCGCTCCATCATCCCGACGTGTTCCGCGCCCAGTTGCGTGCGCTGTACCGGGCCAGCGCCCATGGCCGTGCGCGCGTCATGTTCCCGATGGTCACGAGCGAGGCCGAGCTGTTGCGGGCGCTCGAGCTGTGCCGCGAGGCGCGCGCCGAACTCGATCGGAGAGGCCAGGCCTACGATCCGCGGCTTCCGCTCGGGATCATGATCGAGACCCCGGGCGCGGTGTGGATGGCCGACGTGCTCGCCCGCCACGCCGATTTCTTCTCGATCGGAACCAACGACCTCACGCAGTACACGCTCGCGATGGATCGCGACAACGAACGTCTCTCGCACCTGTACGAACCGCTCGAACCGTCGGTGCTGCGCAGCATCGGGCACTCGGTCGGGGCGGCGAAGCGGGCCGGGCACTGGGTCGGTGTGTGCGGCGAGATGGCGGGCGATCCGCGCACCGCGGTGCTGCTGGTCGGGCTCGGGGTCAACGAGCTCAGTATGTCGAGCTTCGATCTGCCGCGCGTGAAATCGGCGATCCGCCGCGTGCGTTTCGATGACGCCCGCGCGATGGCCGCCGAAGCGCTCGCCCTTTCCTCGGCCGACGCCGTGAAAGCGCTGCTGCGCTCGCGCCTCGATCGCGTGCTGTCGGCCGGCGGTGCGAAGGGCGCACGATGACGCGCTCGCTCGATCCGCCGTATGGGGCGGCGGATCCCGGCGGCATGCTGGCCCGGATCGAGGCCCTGGCCGATCAGGTCGGGCAGGCGCTCGAACGCGGCGCGGCCGCGCCCTGGGGTCCGCGCGGGATCACACCCGATCTGCTGGCGGTCGGCGCGCTGGGCGGATCCGCGATCGCCGCCGACCTCACGGCGGGGCTTTACGGAGACCGCCTGCCGCATCCGCTGGTCGTGGTGCGCGAATACCGATGGCCGGCCTTTGTCACGCGCGCGTCGCTGACGCTGCTGTGTTCGTACTCTGGTGACACCGAAGAGACGCTCTCGCTCTATCGGCAGGCCGGGGAACGCGGCGTTCCGCGCGCGGCCGTGAGCTCGGGCGGGCGCCTCACGGAATGGTGCGAGCGTGACCGGGTGCCGCTCACGCGCGTGCCGGGCGGCTCGCCGCCGCGCGCCGCGCTGTTCGGCTCGTGGGTGGGGCTGACCGGGCTGCTCCATGGCCTCGGGTGGATCGAAGATCCGGCGCCCGCGTGGCGCGAGGCCGCCGCGGTTCTCGCAGCGGGCGCACTCGCGCTCGGCGGGCGGAGCCCGGAGGCGGCGAATCCCGCGAAACGGATCGCACGCTCCTTCGGCCAGAAGAGGCTCTTCATCTACGCCGCCTCCGAGCGTCTGGGCCCCGTGGTGACGCGGGTGAGGAACCAAATCAACGAAAATGCTAAACTGCTCAGCCATTCGGCGCTGGTGCCGGAGCTCAACCACAACGAGATCGTGGGCTGGGAGATTCCCGGCGAGGGGCATGCGGGGAGCGCGGTGCTGGTGCTGCGCGACCGCGAGGACGCCGCCCAGGTGTCGAAGCGGCTGACGCTCACGGCGGAATACGCGACATCCCGCGGCGCGACGGTGCACGAGTGGAGTTCGATCGGGGAGGGGCGCCTGGCGCGCCTCGCCTCACTGGTGCAGTTCGGCGATTACCTGAGCTTCTATCTGGCGCTCCTGAACGGCGCGGACCCCACGCCGATCCCGAGCATCGACGAATTCAAACGGCGCCTCGCGGCGCCCTGAGGAAGCGCGTGTCCCAGAGCCCGCTCGCCATCATCCCGGTCGCCGGCATCGGTACGCGCCTGAGGCCGCACACGCACACGCTGCCCAAGGTGCTCCTGCACGTCGCGGGCAAGCCGATCCTCGCGCACATTCTCGACGACCTGCCCGCGCTCGGCATCGCGGAGGCGGTTCTGATTGTGGGCTACATGGGGGATGCGGTGCGCGAGTACGTGAGCGCGAACTACCCCCGACTCCGAGTCGAGTACGTGGACCAGCCGGAGCGGCTCGGCCTGGGCCACGCGGTCTCGCTCGCTGATCCGTGGGCCGACGACCGGCCGGTCCTGATCATTCTCGGCGATACCATCTTCGAAGCCGATTTGAAGCGCGTTCTGGCCGCCGGCGTGAGCAGCATCGGTGTGCGGTCGGTCGCGGATCCGAGGCGCTTCGGCATCGTCGAGACCGACCCCGGCGGACGCGTGATCCGGCTGATCGAGAAACCCGCGAACCCGACTTCAAATCTCGCCATCACCGGCGTCTATTACTTCACGCATGCCCGGCCGCTGATGGACGCACTGCACGAACTGCAGAGGAAGAATGTGCGTACCCAGGGTGAGTTCCAGCTGACCGACGCCATGCAGCTTTGGGTGGAACGCGGCGGCGAGCTGACCACGTTCCCGGTCGACGGGTGGTACGACTGCGGCAAGACCGAGACCCTGCTCGAGACCAACCGCGCCCTGCTCGACAAGCGCGGCGGCGCCCCGGGGGTGCCGGGCAGCGTGATCCACGCCCCGGTCGTGATCGGGGCGGGAGCCGTGATCGAAAATTGTATCGTGGGTCCCCACGTGTCGGTGGCGTCGGGGGCCCGGCTCAAGAATGCCGTGGTGCGCGACTCGATCATCAACGAGAACGCCACGGTCGAGGATGTCCTGATCGAGGGCTCGGTGGTGGGCGGCAACGCCCTGGTCCGCGGAGGATTCCGACGCGTCAACGTCGGCGACTCGAGCGAAGTGAGCATCACCTGACGCCCCACCCCTGGAGGAGCCAGCATGGCATCCCGTCATCTCTTCACTTCCGAATCCGTGACCGAAGGCCACCCCGACAAGATCGCCGACCAGATCTCGGACGCGGTGCTGGACGCGCTGATCGCGCAGGATCCGCAGAGCCGGGTGGCGTGCGAGACGCTGGTCACGACCGGCCTGGCGGTGGTGGCGGGCGAGATCTCGAGCCGCGGATACGTCGAGATTCCCGAGCTGGTGCGCCGGGTGATCGGTGAGATCGGCTACGACCACGCCGAGTACGGCTTCGACAGCCACACTTGCGCCGTCGTGACCACGATCGACAACCAGTCGCCCGACATCGCGATGGGCGTGGACACCGGGGGCGCCGGGGACCAGGGACTGATGTTCGGATTCGCCTGCCGCGAAACCCCCGAGCTGATGCCGCTGCCGATCATGCTCGCGCACCGCATCGCGCGCCGGCTGGCGCAGGTGCGGCGCAACCGGCGCATTCCCTATCTGCGTCCCGACGGCAAGTCGCAGGTCACGATCGAATACGCGAATGGCCGCCCGGTGCGAATCGACACCGTCGTGGTGTCGAGCCAGCACGCCGAGGGCATCGCGCACGCGAGGATCGAGCGTGACATCATCCGGCACGTCGTGATGCCGCTGCTGCCCAAACGCCTGGTGCGTCGCGAGCAACCCATCAAGTTTCACATCAACCCGACCGGGAATTTCGTCAAGGGCGGGCCGATGGCCGACACCGGATTGACCGGCCGCAAGATCATCGTGGACACGTACGGCGGCGTCGGCAGCCACGGCGGCGGCGCGCTGTCGGGCAAGGATCCCAGCAAGGTGGATCGCTCCGCCTGCTACGGCGCGCGCTACGTGGCCAAGAACCTGGTGGCTTCGGGGCTCTGCGACCGCTGCGAGGTGCAGATCGCATACGCGATCGGCGTGCGCGAACCGGTCAGCATCATGGTGGACAGCGAGGGCACCGGAAAGGTGAGCGACGAGAAGCTCACGAGCCTGGTGCGCAAGCACTTCGATCTCACGCCGCAGGGGCTCATCCAGCATCTGCGCCTGCGGCGTCCGATCTATCGGGCGACCGCGGCCTACGGTCATTTCGGCCGCACCGAGTCCACGTTTACGTGGGAGAAGACCGACCGGGCGCGGACCCTGGCGCGAAGCGTTTAGGGAACGCGAGTCATGAGCCTCACGGCCGTGGTGTCGTGGACGATAGCGCTGTGGCCGGTCGCGGAGATGGCGTTCGGGCTGCGCCACCGCGCGCATGGGGCCGGGGCCCAGACTCGCGATCGTGGCACGCTCGGCCTGCTCTGGATCGTCATTACGCTCAGCGTGACGGCAGCGATCTTCGCCCAGCGCGTCCCGGCGGGCCGCATCCCGATTCCGGAGCGGGCCGCCGCTCTGGCAGCGCTCGGGCTGATCGTGCCGGGACTGGCGCTGCGCATCGCCTCGATCATGACGCTCGGCAGATTCTTCACGGTCGACGTGGCGGTGCACGCCGGACACCGCGTGGTGCGCGAGGGACCCTACCGGTGGCTTCGGCATCCGTCCTACGCCGGAGCGCTGCTCGCGCTTCTCGGCATGGCGCTGCTGTCCCGAAACGCGATCAGCGCGATGGTGCTGATGCTCCCCATCACGATGGCGTTGCTCACGCGCATCCGCATCGAGGAGCAGGCGCTTCGCGAAGCGCTGGGCACGGAGTACGAGCAGTATTGCCGGCGCACCCGCCGGCTGCTGCCCGGAGTTTATTGAGAGAGCGGGCGCTCGGATGATCGAGCGGGCGATCGCGTGAGCCGCCGCCTGCGCTCGGACGGGAGCGCCGGATGAACGTGCTGATCCTGGGCGGCACGCGGTTCCTGGGGCGCGCGCTGGCCGAGGCCGCGCTTGAGCGCGGTCATCGCGTCACGCTGTTTCATCGCGGGCAGACCGGTGCCCGGCTGCTGCCCGAATGCGAGCGTATCCTCGGCGACCGCGGGAGCGATCTCGACCGGCTTGGCGCCCTGACCTTCGACGCCGTGTTCGACACCTGCGGCTTCGTGCCGCGCGTGGTGCGGGCCGCGGCGGTGCGGCTGGCGGACAGTGCCTCGCATTACGCATTCATCTCGAGCATCTCGGCCTACGCCGAGCCGCTCGCGATCGGGGCCGGCGAGGACGCTCCGCTCGCGACGCTCGCGGACCCCTCCCGCGAAGACGTGACGGGCGAAACCTACGGCGCGCTCAAGGCGCTGTGCGAGCGCGAAATCTCGGCCGCATTCGGGAATCGCGCGCTGATCGCGCGGGCCGGGCTGCTGGTCGGACCGAATGACACCACGGACCGGTTCCCGTACTGGGTGAAGCGCCTCGCGCGCGGCGGCGACGTGATGGTGCCCGATGCGCCCCTCCAGCCGCTGCAACTGATCGACGTACGCGACGCCGCGGCGTGGCTGGTGCGCATGGCCGAGGCGCGCGCGGGCGGGACGTACAACCTCACCGGCCCCGCGCGGGCCTTGTCGCTCGGGGAATTTTTCGGCGCCTGCCGCGCCGCTCTGGGGAGCGATGCGCGCTTCGTGCCGGTCTCCGAGTCGTTTCTGCGCGAGCGGCGGGTCGAGCCGTGGAGCGAGCTTCCGCTTTGGACCGGCGGCGGCGACGGATTCCTGAGCGTCGCCATCGACCGCGCGCTCGCGAGCGGACTGGCGCTGCGTTCGCTCGACGCGACCGTTCTCGACACGTTCGCCTGGAGCCGCGGGCGAGGCGAGCCGTTCGCGGCCACCGCGGCGACGCCCCAGCCGAACAGCCTTTCGATCGAGCGCGAGTGCGAGCTGCTCGAAGCGTGGGCCGCGCGTTCCGGCTGACGTTCGTCCGCGAACCGAGCGCCCCGGCTAGCGCCCGGCCGCGAACCTGGCACGCCGGCTAACGCCCCTCCTCGAGCCCCGTCCGCGGGCTGGTTTCGAGCGTGTACGATCTTTCGACCCGCGCCACGCGCAGCGTGTAGGCCGAATACCAGCGTTCGCGACCCATCCGCTGGACGGCCAGGTGGTCCGCCACGCCCTTCCAAGCGCGGATCGCCTCCTCGCTCCTCCAGTAGGAAACCGTGATGCCGAGCCCGTCGCTGCCGCGCGCGCTCTCGGCGCCCAGGAATCCGGGCTGAAGCTGCGCGAGCCGCATCATCTCGCCGGCGGCCTGCGCATAGCCCGGCTCATCGACCTGTGTTCTCTGCGACGTGAAGATCACCGCCCAGTGGGGTGAAGCGGGCGGCAGGGCGAGCGGCGGGGCCGGGTTCGAAGTGCTCACGTGGACCTCCTTTCGGTGACGGCGCCGCGGACGCCGACCGGGCGGCGCGGACTCAACTTCCGATAGCGGCGCGCCGGCGGCTGGTCGGGCGACCACGGCGCACCGTGCAGCGGATCGCGCACCGCGAGGAACGCGTAGCGCCGCATGCCCGGATCGGCGGACAGCAGTTCGCGCACGTCGTGTTCGCGGCACAGCACGGCGGTCTGGAAGCCGTCGGGGAGACCGCGCTCAATCGAAACCAGCCCCAGCACGTCGCGAATCACGGCGGCGTGCGCCGCGCCCGGCGTGAGCAGGCGAGCGGTGGACGAACCCAGCAGCTGGTCGATCCAGCCGAACGCGTCCGCCGGATCGAGAGAGCGGGCCGTCGCGTGCGGATGCGTGACGAGCCGCATGAATTCATGCACGACGCTCACCGGCAGTGCCCACGGCTTCTCGCCATTCGCGAGGGTCTCGACCACCGCGGCGGCGCGCGCGTGCCCGGGCACGTAGCGGTTGACCGCGCACATCAGGATGCCGGTATCGAGCGCCCTCATTCGCGCGGCCCCCGGTACGCCGCTCCTCCGTCCCAGCTCGCGCGATCGTGGGGATCGATCAAGTAGGGGCCGAGGTCGTAGGAGGGCAGGATCACGCGAGAGCGCCGGCCGCCGGTCTCGGCCGCCAGCCCCAGCCGCAGCGCGCGCTCGATGCGCTCGGTGAGCGTGCAACCTTCGGAGTGGGCCTGACGCTTGAGTTCGCCGTGGAGCGCGGCGTCGAGGATAAGCGTCGTCCGTTTCATATGTGTAAGCATAGCTTATTGCCGAGCGAAGACACGAGCGCATTTTTCGATTGAGATGCGGGCTTCGAATCGGGCACACTTCTGGTTCCTCGTCCGCTCCATCCGCCGGCCGAGCCGCCGCGGGTCTCGTCGTTCACCACTTCTCTGGAGATTCCATGTCACCTCGCAGCAAGAAGGCCGCCGGTAACGGCGCGAACGGTAGTCCGGTCGCCGGACACGTCAAGGATGCTGGCCTCGCGAAGGCGGGCCGCCAGCGGATCGAGTGGTCCGAGCGCAACATGCCGGTGCTGCGCGCGATCCGCGCGCGCTTCGCGAAGGAGCGACCACTCAAGGGCGTGCGCATCGCGGCCTGCCTGCACGTGACGACCGAGACCGCGAATCTCGCGCGAACGCTGAAGGCGGGCGGCGCGGAAGTGTTCCTGTGCGGCTCGAATCCGCTCAGCACGCAGGACGACGTCGCCGCCTCGCTGGTCGCGCACTACGGCATTGCGACGTTCGCGATCAAGGGTGAAGACCACAAGACCTACTACTCGCACATCGTCTCGTGCATCGAGGCGCGGCCCCACATCACGATGGACGACGGCTGCGACCTGGTGACCGTGCTGCACACCAAGAAGAAGAATTATCTGCGGGACGTGTTCGCGGGCACTGAGGAGACCTCGACCGGGGTCACGCGCCTGCGGGCCATGGCGGCCGGCAAGGTGCTGCGCTATCCGGTGGTGGCGATCAACGACGCCGACACCAAGCACCTGTTCGACAATCGCTATGGCACCGGCCAGAGCACGATGGACGGCATCATCCGTTCGACGAACATGCTGATCGCGGGCGCCACCGTCGTGATCGCCGGCTACGGCTGGTGCGGGCGCGGGCTGGCGGCGCGCGCCAAGGGCATGGGCGCGACGGTGCTGGTGACCGAGATCGATCCGCTGCGGGCGCTGGAGGCCGCGATGGACGGCTACCAGGTCGCGGCGATGGCGGACGCGGCGCCGCGAGGGGATCTGTTCGTGACGGTGACGGGCAACAAGTCCGTGCTTCGACGCGAACATTTCGCGGCCATGAAGGACGGCGCGATCGTCGCGAACAGCGGGCACTTCAACGTGGAGATCGACATTCCGGCGCTGGAGCGGATGTCGGAGACCCGCCGCACGGTGCGCCCGTTCGTCGAGGAATTCCGCATCAAGGGCGGCAAGAGGGTCTACCTGCTGGGGGAGGGACGGCTGATCAATCTCGCCGCCGCGGAAGGCCACCCGGCGATGGTCATGGACATGTCGTTCGCGAACCAGGCGCTCAGCGTCGAGTACCTGCGGAAGAAGGCGAAGACGCTCAAGAAGGACGTCTACGTCGTGCCCGGAAACATCGACCGCGAGGTCGCGCGGCTCAAGCTGCGCAGCATGGAAATCGGCATCGACGTCCTGACCGCGGAGCAGGAGAAATACCTGAGCACCTGGAGCGAAGGAACGTAGATCTTCGACCGCCGTGGTGTCGCGCGGGCCCCGGCTCCTCGAGCCCGGGGCCCGCGGCGTTTCGAAGGCACTCTCCGGAGGTCTTCGTGGCGCGCGCGGCCGCACGATCGCGCCCTCGTGCGCAGGCGGTCGCTCGATCGCGTCCTCACGCGGGGGGGGCCGCCCCTTGCGTGCCCGGGGCACGCTCTTCTACGTTCGCCGCCATGCGATCGAACCGCATCCCCCGAGAACTGAGCCCGAATCGGTGGTCCGCGATGCGGTCGCAACTGCGCGCTTCGGGCGAAGCAACGGTGGATCTCACCGAGGCGAACCCCGCGCGCGTGGGACTCGGGGGCCCGGGGGTGGCGGGTTCGGCGGCGCTCGCCGCGGCCGCGGCGGCGGGCACCTACGATCCCGATCCGCGCGGGCTCACGGACGCGCGCCGTGCGATTGCCGCCTACTACGCCTCGCGTGGACTCGACGCTGATCCGGATCAATTGATCCTGACCGCCGGAACCAGCGAGGCGTATGCGCACCTGTTCCGCCTGCTGCTCGATCCCGGCCAGTCGGTGCTGGCGCCCTCGCCGAGCTATCCGCTGTTCGGGCCGATCGCCGCGCTCGAGGGCGTGACGGTTCGACCGTGGCCGCTGGCGTGGGACGGACGCTGGCATTTCGACGGGTCCGCGCTCGAGCGCGCGTTCGAAGCGGGAACGCGCGCCGTGATCGTGGTGCAGCCGAATCATCCGACCGGCACCTGTCTCGATGCGCGTGAGATCGCGGCGCTGGAGCGGTCGTGCGAGCGTCATGGCGCCGCGATCATCGCCGACGAAGTGTTCGGCGACTTCGCGTGGGATGGCCGAGAGCCTGGACTTCCGAGTCTGGTGGGAGAGCGGCGCGTGCCCACGTTCGTGCTGAGCGGGCTCTCGAAAGTGTGCGGTCTGCCGCAGATGAAGCTGGGCTGGATCGCGATCAACGGACCGGCCGCGTTGCGCGCGCAAGCGGTCGAGCGGCTGGAATGGATCGCTGACACGTATCTCTCGGTCGGCACGCCGGTCCAACAC
>JACOSU010000080.1 GCA_016178685.1 Candidatus Eiseniibacteriota bacterium
GATCGCCGAGTCCACCAGCGTCCCGCGCGCCACGAGTTCGAGCGCGGCCGCGCGATGATGATCCGTGAGCCGCCGGATGAACGACTGGAACGTGGCGGTGAGCGTGGAGAGCGGACGCTCGTCCTCGACCTCGAAGCCGGTCGCGTGCAGCGTGAACACGCGTCCGGCATAAAGCTGCGGACAGCCCGGGCAGTCGGCGAACAGCGAATCGGACGGCGCGCGCAGCCACGCCACCAGCTCCGGCACCCCGTCGTCGTTCACGTCCTGCCAGTCCGCGACGCCGCCCGGCGAGAGATCGGGACCGTCGCCCGGGAATTGTACGACGTCCCAGTATTGCGCATCGGGGCTCATGCGCAGAAGCATCAGGCTCAACGTGTGCTCGCGATCGCGCGAACGTTCGACGATCCCGCACAGGTAGGGCGCCTCGGCATGAGCGGTCCACCACACGCGCATGCGAACCTCGCAGCCGGGGCGGAATCGCGCGCCCTGATAGCGCAGCTTGTCGCCCTGCCACCAGTAGAAGAATCCCACCGAGCCCGCGGAGAGCCGGTACGGATTGCGAACCATGAGCAGCAGGAACGTCGGCTGCGCGGGATCCCGCTCCACATCGATCGTGAGTCCGAGCGCGCGGATCGCGGGCTCGATCGCGGACGCCTGGCTCATGTGAGCGCGGGTCAGGCTCTCGAGCATGCGACGTCCGATCAGCGCCACGCGCTGATAGGCGGGGAAATTCTCGCCACCCACGCTGTCCCCGGTGTTGGCCTGAAACCCGGCGCGAGCCTCGCCCGCCCACGAGACCACCGAGTCCGCGGGCGGCGGCGTCCACGGCTTGACGAGCGGCGATGACCCTGCAGGCTGCGTCACGGATGCCGCCCGCGCCGCGGCCGGGAACCAATCGGTGATCGCACCGATCACGAGCGAGACGACCACCAGCGCGACGGTCGCGGGCGCGCCGATTGCGAGCGCGACGACCGCGATCCGCCCATGACGTGCGTCGCGGCGCGCGTGCTCGGCCGCCTGGCCCGGCCGGGGCTCGCGTGCCGCGATGATCGATGGGCGCGCCGCGCTCACCGGTGAGCGAGCCTCGCCGGCGCGGACACCGGCGCCGGTCCCGGGCGATAGACGTAGAGCTTGAGAACCGGCACGGAGCTGGCCAGCACCAGCGCCACGCTCGGCGTGTAAAGAGCGGAACGTTGCCCCGACTGGTATGCGATCTGGTGAAGGCCGCCGTGGCGCACTTCGGATTCGAGATACGCCGAGAAGGTGTCCGACGAGAACCGGATGCGCGGATTGGCCGCGACGCCGGTGGCGAGCGACGTGCCGCGCCTGGGGAGCGTCACGTTCGAGAGCGCGTTCGAACTCACGCACGACGAGTAGACATTCGTGATGGTGATGATCGAGATCCCGCGCGGCAGGTTCGATTGATAATTGGGCAATGGCGTCACCTGATAGGCCGCGCCCGCCAGCCGGATCCCGGGGCTGACCCCCGAAAAATTGAACCGCACCGCGTTGTCGTAACCCGGGGCCACGAGGATGCTGTCCCGCTTGCAGCCCGCGCTGTAGGTCACGCCGCCGTACGGACTGACGTAGATCGTGCCGTAGAACCAGTCGCTCGCGGGCACCGTGATGGAATCGATCGGAGTGGAGGCAGGCAGCGGCGTGAACTGCCAGACCGGACCATCGAGCTCTTCGCCGGTTCCGGCGTGGCGCTCGTGCACCGACCAGAACAGAGGTCCGTCCTGCGGCCAGCGGGCGGGCGGCAGGACGAACGTGTCGATCGTGTGTCCGATCGCGGGCGCCGAGCGGGCGGCCACGGCCGCCGAGTCGACGCCGGCATAGACGTCGTACACCACGGAGCCCGGGAATTCCTCGGTTCCGCCCCACGACAGGCGCGCATAAGGCGATTCGCCGGTCGCGCTGTCGGGCGGGTAGGGCGCGCGCAGGCGGCGCAGGCTGCTGATCGTGAACTGCCAGAACACGCCCGACCCGAGCGTGTCGCCGTTCGCCGACTTGAGCGACGGCGAAAACTCGACGGTGTGCGTGGTGAGCAGCGCGAGCTGGACCTGGGGGACGATGGTGACGCGATGGCGCGTGTCGTCGTAACTCACCGTGACCGGCAGGCGGCGCGTGTCCACCTTGAGGAACACGTGACGCGGATCCACGGTCGAAGGATCGAGCGACCGATCGAACTCGGCCCAGATCGGGGTGTCGCTCTGGATGTGGACGCTGCGCGAGCTCGGGAATTCCGCGGACAGATGCGGCGGAAGAGCGACCGGCGCGGTGGGCGCCGGGTGCCTGGGAGAGCACGCGAGCGCAAACGCCACGAATACCGGCGCCACGAACACCAGCGCGCGGGCGGGGCGGTGGTCGCGGCCGCGATGCGTGCAACGGGCGGCCTCGATCGGTCCGCGCGCGCTCATCGGATCACCACGAAGTGCCCGATCTCACGGCCGAGGTTGGATTCCACGGTGAACAGGTAGATGCCCGATTCGGTCTCCTGCCCGTTGCGCGAGATCAGATCCCACGACGCCTCGCCGTCGCCACGGCTGCCGTCGTGCTGCAACTGTGCCACCAGGTCGCCGGCCACGGTGTAGATGCGAATCGTGGCTTGAGCGCGCGGCAGGCCCATGAAATCGATGTGGCGCGTGAGCGGATCGCCCGGCACCACCGGCCGGTCCCATCCGGCGTGGGCGCGAAACGGGTTCGGAACCACCCACACTCCGTTCCCGGTCGAGAGCGCGCTGCGGTGAGGAACCACGCGCTGATCGAACGCCGCCACGATCGGACTCTCGATCCGGCGCAACTGCGGCAGGCCAGTGCGGCTGATGTACGAGAAATCCATCACGGTGCTCACCACGTACAGGTAGTCGAAGCCATTCAGCGCCGTCGAGTCCACGTCGCGATAGCGCCCCACCGGATAATGCTTCCGCTCGTACAGAATGCGCTCGTAATCGATCGTGGTGTCGGTGATGCTCGAGAGCAGCTTCTCGCTGTTCAGCTGATCGAACCCGTAGGCGTGGACCAGCGCCCAGTTCTGAAGCGGCGGCAGCAGCGATTCGCGACTGCGCCAGTCGCCGAGCCGGTACAGCCGGTAGCCCACGAATTTCGAGCGTGGCGTGCCCTCGAGACCGGCCTGGATCTCGATCTCCGGCAGGTTGTCCCACTCGATGGTCACGCGATGATCCCCCGGCGTGACGCGAAAGTTGGGCGGCGCCGGCAGCGTGCCGGGATCCAGCCACGGCTCGATGGTCTCCTTGCCGCCGAATCCGGTGCACAGATCGCAATCGGCGTCGGTCCATACGCAATGACCGGAAGAATACAGCTGGAGGCGCGGAGGCAGATTGAGCTCGAGGGTGTCGAATTTGGCGTTGCAGTCGGGATCATCGAGGAAACTGACGCCCGGCGGCGGCTCCAGGCAAGCCTCGTGGCCGTTGAGACCGCTGCGGCCGACGTCCCAGTTGCGCGCGTTGGTCCCCGTCGAATCGGGGAGCAAATCGAGACGGTAGCCATGATAGAGGTAGAGCGCATTCTGAGCTTCGACCTTCAGGCTGTCGAGGCCCTCGGCCGCCATCAACGCGATGTCCAGCGTGATGCTCTGCCCGGGCCGTAGAAAATTGAAAGGGCCACAGGAGAGCAGCACCTGATAGTCGTCGCGCGTGTCGCTGATGGTTCCGGGATCGAGCCCGGCCATCGCGTCGTAGCGGCCCTGGTCGAGCGTGGGAACCCCGCCGTTTCCGGGAGGCCGCGAGTTCGAGTACAGCGTGTAGCGGAACGCCACGCTCCCGGGCGCTCGCGCGTAGGGGCTTCCATTCGCGAGCAGCGCGAGGCCGTCCGTGGTGTGGCCGAGGCCCATCAGCGCCACCACCGGCAGGCCCGAATTCTCGACGCCGTCGGTCAACACCGGAACCGTTTCACTCAAGGTCTTCACGCACGACTTGCCGAACGGGTATCCATAGTACCGCGTGCTCGAGCCACCGTCGCTGATGGCCTGCGACCAGGTCTGCTCCACGATGCGGTCGTTGAGATGTCCGCCACGATCGGTGAGCGCGCGTGAATCAAGATCAGCCAGCACCCCGACCTCGAGGCCGTGCAGAATTTCACGGCTGTGATTCGCAATCACGAATCGCACGCCGGCCACCCCGTCAAAACCCGGCGTCGCCCACCCGTAGGCCTCCTGATGAACCGTGAGGCCCCACGGCTGGTGCGTTTCTCCGGTCGAATAACCGTAGTTCACCGCCTCCGGCCGGTCGTCCACGTAATCCGCCGCGGCCACGGTCTGGCCGATGATGCCGAGGTCCTCGTCCACCTCTCCGTCGCCGTCATCGTCCTTGCCGTTCAAAATCTCTTCATCGATCTTCCCATCCCCGTCGTCGTCGATGAAGCGCTGCACGCCCAGCTGCCCTACCCGCGCGATCCGCACGCGGTCTTCCGGATCGAGCGTCGGCCGCCATTCCAGCGCCGGCCCGCCCGAGACGCGCGCATGGCCCAGATCATCCGTGGCGCCCACCCACAGTTCGGCATGGTTCAGGCACTCATGTCCCGAATGAGCCGGGAATTCGAACGACGGGTCGTTCGAGAGCCCCACGTTGTAGAACGCATTGCCGAGGATGCCGGCGTTCGTGATGCGCATGCGATAACCACCCGGATCGAGCAGCGGACCGCGGTCATTGATGTCGAGCACGGCGGCCGCCTTCCCCGGCAGCATCACGAGAGCGGCCGCGGCCAGCACGCATGCGAGGTAGCGCGAGGTCGGTGCGTTCAAATCGGGCGTTGAGGCTCCTCGGGGAAGGTCGGGGTGTTCCTCCCATGATAGCGCGCCCGCGCCCGCCCGGTCGACCCCCGCTCCGTTTGCCGGGCATCGGCCGGACGTCTAGATTCAACCTGCGTGTGCACGCTCATTCTCGGCCTCGGCGTGGTGGCCCCCCGCACCGTGGTGCTGGCGGCGAACCGCGATGAAGATCCGGCGCGGCCTTCGGACCCGCCGGTGATCCTGTCGCATCGCCCGCTCATCGTCGGCGGCCGCGACCGGGTGGCGGGCGGCACCTGGCTCGCGCTCCGAGGGCCTGGCGCCGTGGTCGCGATGCTCAATCGCCGGGGCGAAGCCGGCGCTGCCCCCAGGCGATCGAGAGGACTGCTGACGCTCGACGTGGCGCGCGCCCCCGAGGCCGCGGCCGCGCGAGGCTTGGTTGCGCGGGATCGCTACGCGCCGTTCACGCTCCTGTGCGCGACGCCGGACAAGGCCTGGGTGCTGACGTGGGATGGGCGCGCCACCCGAATCACGATCGCAACTCCGGGCTGGCACGTGCTGACGCACGCCGAGATGGACGATCCCACCGAGCCGCGCACCGCCTCACTTCTGGAATCGCTCGCGGGCTTCGCGCCCCGCTCGCGCGCCGCCGCCGAAGCGCGACTCTGTGGACTGCTTTCGCGTCACGGGGAGC
This sequence comes from Candidatus Eiseniibacteriota bacterium, assembly GCA_016178685.1. Taxonomy (GTDB): domain Bacteria; phylum Eisenbacteria; class RBG-16-71-46; order RBG-16-71-46; family RBG-16-71-46; genus JACOSU01. Next base: position 5,442 of record JACOSU010000080.1, read on the forward strand.
CCGCGGTGTGCCTTCACGAAGGCCGCATGGCGACGGTGTCGGCGGCGCTGGTGTGGCTCGCGGCAGGCGAAACATCGTATCGTCACGCGGAAGGGCGGCCGTGCGTCACGCCATTTCAGGATTTCAGTCCTCTGCTCGCGGACGCGGAATCCCCTTCGGAGGATGGATGAAGCTCGAAGGTCAGACCGCTCTCATCACGGGCGCGAGTCGCGGGCTGGGCCTCGCGATCGCGCACGCGCTCGCGGCCGAGGGCGCCTCGGTGGCGTGCATGGCGCGGCCCGGCGCCGAGCTCGACGCCGCGGTCGCGCAGCTTTCCGCAGGCGGCGCGCGGGCGGTCGCGGCGGCCGCCGACGTCACGGTCGCGGAGCAGGTCGACGCTGCGTTCCGCGACGTGATCGAGACCTGGGGCCGGCTCGACATCGTGGTGCTGAACGCCGGCACCTGGCAGGGCACGCCGATCCGGGACACCACCGAAGAGATGTGGGACCGGCTGATCGATCTCAACCTCAAGGGAGCGTTTCTCACGCTCAAGTACGCCGCCCCGTGGCTCACCGCCCAGCGACACGGCACCATCGTGGGCATCAGCTCGCTCGGCGGTTGGGTGGGCCAGCCGGGCTCGGCCGCGTACGCTGCCAGCAAGTGGGGGCTGCGCGGCCTGCTGGAATCCGCCGCGCTCGAACTCAAGAAGGATCGCGTCCGCGTGAGCATCGTCTCGCCGCACAACATCAACTCAGCGGGCCGCGCGATCGCGCCCGATTCCGAGGAGCGCGACCAGAATCTCGAGCCTCGCGAGATCGCCGATCTGGTGGCCTGGATCTGCGGCGCGCCCGATCATGTCTCGGTCGGAAACGTCACGGTGTGGCCGCTCGCGGCCGGCATTCGCGGTCGCTGAGCGGGCGGAACGTCCCGCGTGCGGCGCGGCCGCGCGGGTGGCGCCGGTCAAATCGGTTGGCGGCACGCGCCACGACTCGCCTAGAATGGCGCCGTCGCGCGAGATCCCTCGCGCGGGAGGAGGATGGAATGGACACTCAATTCCCCGAATGCCGCAAATGCGAGGACGGCGTGCTGCTGCCGCTGTCCGACTACGGTCGCGACGGGGCTCCGATCACCTACAAGGCGTGGGTGTGCAGCAATCCGGCCTGCGGCTTCAACATCCGGATCGACAACGGAGAGATCACGCTGGGACGCCCGATCGGGCTGTCGACCAAGTGAGCATGCGTCCTCCCCGGAAAACGCGACCTGCGGGAGCGCGTGCGTGATCCGCGCCATCGTCTTCGATCTCGACAACACGCTGGTCGATTTCATGCGCATGAAGGGCGACGCCGTGAACGCGGCGATCGAGGGCATGGTCGATGCCGGCCTGTCGCTGCCGCGCGAGCTGGTGCGCGAGCGCATCGACGCGATCTACCAGGAGCGCGGGCTCGAGTTTCAACAGGTGTTCGACGTGATGCTCGAGCGCGAATTTGGCCAGATCGATCCCCGCATCCTGGCCTCGGGCATCCTCGCGTACCGCCGCGCGCGCGCTTCGGCCCTGACGCTCTACCCGCACACCCAGATGACGCTGCTCGAACTGGTGCGCCGGGGCATCCGGCTGGGCGTGGTTTCGGACGCGCCGCGCATGCAGGTGTGGCTGCGTGTGAGCGAACTGTCGCTCCAGCACACGTTCGACGCGGTGGTCACGTTCGACGACACCGGGGAGCGCAAGCCCAGCCCGGCGCCGTTTCGCGAAGTGCTCTCGAGGCTCGGCGTTTCGCCGGCCGAAGCGCTGATGGTCGGCGACTGGGCGGAGCGCGACGTGGTGGGCGGTCGCAGCCTCGGCATGCGCACCGCGTTCGCGCGCTACGGCGACACGTTCGACACCCAGGAGTCGGGCGCCGACTTCGATATCGACGACATTCACGAACTGGTGGGCATCGTGGACCGCATCAACGGCCGCGTCGATCGCGACGCGGATCCCGCCGGCGCACCGGTGGAACCCCGCTGACCCGCCCCATCCAACCCCATTCCCGGGAGGCCGCATGTCGGCAAGCAAGATCAAGGCAGCCAAGATCAAGGTCCACGAGCCGCCGGATTCCGCCGGCGCGGACGCGCATTTTCACGTGTACACGTTCGATGTCTTCAACCGGACGTTCCTGCCCGGCCGCACGTTCGACACCGCCGAGAAGGCCGCGGCGTATCAGCGTCACGAGCAGGAGCGGGTCTATGCCGAGCAGGAGGCGGATCCCGAGTTGTTCGACCTGCCCTTCATCTCGCACGACCCGGACCTGATCGCGAGGCTCGAGCGCGATTCCGACTACCGCGCACGACTGCTGCGCGACCTGACGTCCGAGGCCCGCAACCGGGCGCGCAAGCGCTGAGACCGGAGAACGCGTGCTGATGGCGGTGGCGCTCCTCGCGGCCGTGGCGGCTGGAGCCGGGCCCGAGATTCCGATTCCTGGCTCGGCGTTGCGGATCGGCGCGCCGATCTCGCGCGTGGACTCGCTCCGTGCGCCCGGCTGGCCGCTGTCCGGGCCCGAGCTCGATCGGCGCCGCGGCACTCTGCGCTTCTTCGGCCTCGAGGCCGAGACCCAGGCCGATTTCGCGGACGGCCGTCTGGCGCACGTCCGATTCGTCGTAAACGGCATCTCGACTCATTCACGGGATTACGTCGAAGATCAGCTGCGCCTGATGGGACTGCGCCGCAGTTGCGAAAAATTCGATGACACGAGCCACGATTGCGCGTGGACCGGCCGGGCGGTGCTCCACGTGACCTGGAAACCCGGGGTCCTGACCGCCGAAGCCGGGGCCGCGCCGATCCTGTCGCCACCCGCGCCACCCGAGGAAACCGCACCGCGCGAGGCGCCGATGCTGCCCGACACGCTGGCGCTCGCCGGACCTCATGCGGGCGGCAGCGAGATTCAGCCGGTAATGATGGATGCTCTTGCGCCGGTCTATCCGGCAGCGGCGCGGCGCGCGGGAGTCCAGGGCGTGGTGCGCGTGCTCGCGACCGTGGACACCACCGGCCGCGTCCTCTCGGCCGAGCTTCTGCACGGCGTTCCCGAGCTCAATGATGCCGCGCTCGACACGGTGCGTGCCTGTCGCTTCGAGCCGCTCGTGGTCGCGGGGCGCGTCACGCGGTTCCGGATCGTGATCCGGCTGGTGTTCGCGCGGAACTGACCATGCGACTGCTCACCTCCCAGGCCATGCGAGCGCTCGACCGCGCGACCATCGAAAGCGGCCGCGCGAGCGGTGAGACGCTCATGGAGCGGGCCGGCCTGGGCGTCGCGCGGGCGATGGAGCGTCGCTACGGACCGATGCTGGGGCTCCGCGTGCTGGCATTGTGCGGTGTGGGGAACAACGGCGGCGACGGGTTCGTTGCGGCGCGTCATCTCGCGGAGCGCGGCGCACGTGTCTGCGTCGTGCTGCTTGCGCCGCGCGCTGCGGTCCGGGGCGATGCGCTCATCCACCTCGGGCGCTACGAGGCCGAATGCGGCGACGTGGCGATCGCCACCTGCGGGACCGACGTCGAGCGCGAGGCGGCCGCGTTCGATGCGTGGGACTTCGCGCTCGACGCGCTGCTCGGCACCGGCTCGCGCGGGGAGCCAGAAGGCCTGATGGCCACGGGCGTCGAAGTGCTGCGCACGCTCGATGAGCTCGGCACGCGCGTGGTGGCGGTGGATTTGCCGACCGGTGTTTCGGCCGACAGCGGAGCGATCGCGCGACGGGCGGTCCGCGCCGATCTCACGGTCACGTTTGGCGCGCCCAAGCGCGGGCATTTTCTCTACCCGGGCCGCGCGTTCACCGGTGCGCTCGAGGTGGTCGACATCGGACTCGCCGATCCGCCCGCCGGGGATCCCGACTACGCGGTCGAGGTCGCGACGCACGAGGGGCTCGCGCCCGGCGTCGCGGTTCGAGATCCGCGCGCGCACAAGGGATCGGTGGGGCGCGTGCTCGTGATCGGCGGCTCGGCGGGCCTGACCGGGGCGGTCGCTCTCGCCGCGAGGGCCGCGACCCGGGCCGGCGCGGGCTACGTGCAGATGCTGGTGCCCGCGAGCCTCGCGGACCTTCTCGAAGCGAAGCTCACCGAAGAGATGACGCTTGCCGCGCCCGAGACGCCGGCCCGCACCCTCGCCGGTGCCGCGAGCGCGATCGCGCTCGAGAAGGCTGCCGCCGCGGACGCCGTGGTGCTGGGCCCGGGCCTCTCGCGCGAGGGCGAATCACTTGAGCTGGTGCGCAGGCTCACGCGCGAGATCGCGAAGCCGATGATCGTGGACGCCGATGCGCTGTTCGCGTTCGTGGACGAGCCCCTCGCCCTGCGAGATCCCGCGGGGGCGAGAATCGTGACGCCGCATCTGGGCGAGATGTCGCGGTTGACCGGCCTCGATGCGGCCGCGCTCGATCTCGATCGCATCGACGCCGCGCGGAGGTGGGCGCGCGAGTGGAACGTGGTCGTGCTCCTGAAGGGCGCACCCACCGTGACCGCCGCGCCCGACGGCCGGGCCACCGTGAATCCGAGCGGCAATCCCGGCATGGCCACTGCCGGCGCCGGCGACGTTCTGGCCGGAGCCATCGCCGCACTGGTGGCCCAGGGCCTCGAGCCCTACGAAGCGGCGTGCCTCGGCGCCTACATCCACGGAATGGCTGGAGACCTGAGGGCCCAGCAGATCGGCCAGCAGGGAATCGCAGCCGGCGATCTCGCCGAACTTCTGCCCAACGCATTGTTCGAGCTCGCGAAGCACCGCGACGCCGCACTCGCGAGCCGCCGGGATTCGTGAACATCCGAGAAGTCCGGGAGGTGAGCGCGAGCCATTCCCGATGACCCGCTCGGTTGCGGCTCCAGCCGCAACCACGCTGCTCGAGACCCACCTCCGCCATCCTGGCTCCGGCGGGTCTCGAGAGTCATCGGGAATGGCTCGCGCTCACCTCCCGGACCTGCGGCGCCCCGAAAAACATGGCGGCCACGGCGCGCCCGCAAAACAAGTTGATCCGCGCCTTCGCAGACGCGGGCCGAACATTCCGCGGCGGGCGTTCTACAGGTGCGGCGTGATCTTCGAGAGCAGGACGCCCTTCGGCATCGCCCCCATCACGCGTTCCACGACCTTGCCCTGCTTGAACAGCATGAGCGTCGGGATGCTCATCACCTGGTAGTGGATCGCCACGTCGTGCTCCGCGTCGGTGTCGAGCTTGACCACCTTGAGCTGGCCGGCGTACTCGGCGGCGATTTCATCGATCGCGGGAGCGATGGCCCGGCACGGGCCGCACCAGGCGGCCCAGAAATCCACGAGGACGGGCACGTTCGAGCCCAGCACCTCGGTGTCGAAGTTCGCGCCCGTCACGGCAGCTGCGTTTCCCATGTCCAACCCCCCCTCGGCCCTCTAGAATGCGGATCTGAAATGGCAACGCTCTTCGGATGCCACTCGGGGCGGATCGTTGCGTTCGTGATTCCTCGAACCTCGGCAGCATAGGAAGGCATCCGGAAGTCGTCAAGCCGCGTGGCCGCTCAGCGGCCGGTTCCCAGCTGCGATTCGCACCACCCCAACCCATTCGAGACGAATCCGGAATGTTTCCGCTGCGCGACCACAATCCCACCCGCGTGACGCCGCTGGTCACGCGATCGCTGATTGCGATCAACCTCGCGGTGTTCGTCTTCGAGCTGTCGCTGGGACCGCGGCTGCGTGGATTTTACGGTGCGTTCGCGCTGGTGCCGGGCCAGCTCACGAACGCGGCGCATGGAGGCGCGCCACTCGCGCCGGTGGCGCTCACGCTCCTCACCTCGATGTTCCTGCACGGCGGATGGACCCACGTGATCGGCAACATGTGGTACCTGTGGATCTTCGGCGACAACATCGAGGACCGCTTCGGCCACGCGCGCTTCCTGCTGTTCTATGTGGTGGCCGGCGCGTTCGCGGGCGTTCTCCACACGCTCACGAATCCAGCCTCGTCGCTGCCCACCGTGGGCGCGAGCGGTGCGATCGCCGGCGTGCTGGGCGCCTACGCCGCCGCGTTCCCGCGAACGCGCGTCAGCACGTTGCTCCCGCTGTTCCCGTTCTTCCAGGTCGTGGAGCTTCCCGCGCTGCTGGTGCTGGGTTTCTGGTTCCTGATGCAGTTCGCGAGCGGAACGCTGGCGCTCGCGGCCGGCTTGAGCGGCGGGGTCGCCTGGTGGGCGCACATCGGCGGCTTCGCGTTCGGCTTCGCGGTGTTGCGCGCGGCGGGGCGCGGCACGCTTTTCAGGCCCGCCCGGATGGTCTAGCATCGTCGGCCTGCGTCGCGCGCGGGGTTTCGATCCCATCCGATCCGGAGGTACTGTGCGCAGCGATCTCGAACGCCTGATGAAGGAGCGCGGCCTGGCCGGAATGGTGGTGCTGGCCGACGACCGCTACAGCCCGGCGATGTACTACGTGACCGGCGAGAAGATCACGCATGGCGTCTACTTTCGCGGCGCCGACGGTCGCGCGCACCTGATCGTCAATCCCATGGAGCGCGATCAGGCGGCCCGTGCGGGCTGCGACGTCTCGACCTTTCCTCAGCAGGGGCTCAACCGGTTGATCGAGGAAGAGAAGAGCGCGGCGCGCGGACTGGGGCGGCTGATCGGCCAGACCTGCGCCACGCTCGGCATCCAGGGCACGGTCGCGTTCTACGGCGACAGCGCGCTCGGCAGCGCCTGGCAGATCCTGGAGCGGGCGCGCACCGTGAATCCCACGCTGTCGGTGGACGTTGCGCTGCCCGATCTGCTGTCGGTCGTGCGCACCACCAAGGACGAAGCCGAAATCGCCGCGATCCGTCGCGCCGCCGCCGGCGCGGTGGATGCGATCGCGCGCGTGCGTGCGTGGCTCTCGAAGCTGCGGCGCGACGGCGACCGCTTCGGCATGAACGGATCCCGGCCCGCCACGCTCGGCGACCTGAGACGGCTGATCCAGGGCGTCTACCTCGAGCACGGGTTGACCGAAGACGGAGAAAGCATCGTGTCGCAGGGGCGCGATGCGGGCGTGCCGCACAATCGCGGCAACGACGACGAGCCGCTCAAGGCTGCCACGCCGATCCTGATCGACATCTTTCCCGGCGAGGCCGGCGGCGGTTATCACAGCGATCTCACGCGCACGTTCTGCCTGGGGCCCGCTCCCGAGCCGCTCAAGAAATTGTACGGCGACTGCCGCGATGCGTTCCGCGCCGTCATGGACGATCTCAAGGTCGGCGCGCCGTGTCGCTCGTATCAGGAGCGCGTGTGCGACCTGTACGAGCAGCGCGGCCACGCCACGCTGCGCACCAGCGAGATCACCGAGGAGGGTTACGTGCATGGCCTCGGCCACGGCGTGGGGCTCGCGGTGCACGAAGCGCCGAGATTGGGCGGTCCCCCGAGCAATGCGCAGACGCTCGCGCCCGGTATGGTGATCACGGTCGAGCCGGGTCTCTACTACCCCTCGCAGGGGTTGGGCGTGCGCATCGAGGATCTGGTGCTGGTGCGCTCCGACGGGACGTTCGAGAACCTGACGCCCGCGGCGTACGACCTCGAGATCGAGCCGCGCGGTTGAGAGCGCTCCAGGAAGTGGTCCGCCCACCGCGCTGCGAGCGCGCCGTGCTGGTCGCGCACGTCGGTCGAGAGGGGGCGGGCCTCGATCGCTCGCTCGAAGAGCTCGGCCGCCTCGCCGACACGGCCGGGGCGCGCCCCGCCGCGACGCTCATCCAGAAACGCGGCACGGTTCATCGCGCGCACTACATCGGCAAGGGCAAGATGGAAGAGTTGAAGGCGCTCGCTGCGGCGGTGAAGGCCGACGTCGCGATCTTCAACGACGATCTCTCGCCATCCCAGGTCCGCAATCTCGAAGCGGCGACCGGCGTCAAGGTGGTGGACCGCTCCGAGCTGATCCTCGACATCTTCGCGCGCCGCGCCCGCACCCGCGAGTCTCGGCTCCAGGTCGAGCTCGCCCAGCTTCAGTACACGCTCCCGCGCCTGACCGGCATGTGGAAGCATCTCGAGCGCCAGGCCGGCGGGATCGGAACGCGCGGCCCCGGCGAGACCCAGCTTGAAGTGGACCGCCGCAAGGTGCGCGAGCGGATCGCCGCGCTCAAGCGCCAGTTGGAAGCGGTCGAGCGCGAGCGCGAGACGCAGCGCAGCCGGCGCCGCCGCGAGTTCCGCGCCGCGCTGGTGGGCTACACCAACGCCGGAAAGAGCACGCTGTTCAACGCCCTCACGCGCGCCGACGTGTTCGTCGAGGATCGTCTGTTCGCGACGCTCGATGCCACCACGCGCAAGATGGTGAGCCCCGAGCGGCGCGTGGTGCTGATGACCGACACCGTGGGCTTTATCCGCAAGCTGCCGCATCATCTGGTCGCCTCGTTTCGAAGCACGCTCACCGAAGCCACCGAGGCCGACCTCCTGCTGCACGTCGTGAACGCCGGCGATCCCGACCGCGCACGCCAGATCGTGGCGGTCGAGGGCGTGCTCGAGAGCATTCTCGATCAGCCGCGCCCGACCGTGCTGGTCTTCAACCAGGCCGACCGCCTCGCATCTTCCGAGCTGGCCGAGGGGCTTCGCGCCGCGAATCCCGGCTCGTTCGTGGTCTCGGCGCTCAAGGGGGAAGGGCTCGATGCGCTGCGTGAGTTCCTGTGGCAGGAATCAGCGCAGCGGGCGGGCGCGGCGGGAGCAGCGTGAACCGCGCGAGCGTTATCTGACCCCGATCCACGAACCGGACTCCGCATGACCTCCGCTTCCCCCGCGCTGCGCACGCTGCGCTTCGGCCACAGCCCCGACGCCGACGACGCCTACATGTTCTACGGATTCCACGCTGGCATGGCGGCGATCGACGGCTGCCGCGTGGAACACGTACTCGAGGACATTCAGAGCTTGAACCGCCGGGCGCTCGAGCGCGGCGATCTCGAGATCACCGCCGTATCGGCCCACGCGTACGCGCACCTGATGGATCGCTACGCCGCGCTCGCGTGCGGCGCCTCGATGGGCGTTGGCTATGGCCCGGTGCTCGTTTCGCGGGAACCGCGCACGCTCGACTCGCTGCGCGGCCGACGCGTCGCGATTCCGGGGCCGCTCACCACCGCGGCGCTGCTGCTGAAGCTCGAGTGCCCGGAATGCGAGCCGGTCGAAGTGATGTTCGACCACATTCCTGAAGCCGTCCTCAGCGGCGAAGTCGAGGCCGGGGTGATCATCCACGAGAGCCAGTTGACGTACCGCGACAAGGGCCTGGTCAAGGTGCTGGACTTTGGCGAACTGTGGCTCCAGCGCGACGGCCTGCCGGTCCCGCTCGGGCTCGACGTGGTGCGCCGCGACCTGGGAGCGGCGCTGATGCGCGCGGTGAGCGAGGGATTTCGCGCCAGCATCGAGGCGGCGCACGCGCACGAGGATGAAGCGCTCGCCTACGCGCTCCAGTTCGGACGCGGGCTCGACACCGGACAGGGGCGCCGCTTCGTGCGCATGTACGTCAATCCGATGACGCTCGACATGGGTGAACTCGGACGCCGGGCGCTCGAGACGCTCTACGCTCGCGCGCACCGCGCCGGCTTGATCCACGAGGTGCCGCGGCTCGAGGTGGTCTAGCTTCGAGTCGCATGCGATTGTGCGCCGCACTCCGAGCGATTAGTCTCGCGCGAATGCGCTCGATGCCCCGGTTCCTCTCGCACTTCGCCATGTTTCTCATGCTCGCCGCGGCCGGAGGCTGGCTGTGGCTCCATCACGCGAAGGCGTGGGATCTGGGGCGGCGCTCGCCGGTATTGAGTTACGACGCCGCGCAGTACGCGGTCGCCGCGCGCGAGCTGGCGTTCCGGGGCCGGCTCGCCACCACGTTCGCGCTTCCGATCGAGCTTGCCCGCCACCCGGCGCCGCCGTGGCCGCTCGCGTTGGTTCAGCCCGGACTGGTGGTGGCCGAGGCGGCGCTGTTCCGCATCTTCCCTCCCGAGATCCACATGATCCGCGGCTTCCCGTTCGAGGCCACGCGGCCCGATCAGCTCGAATGGATCGTGCTGGTGATTCCGTTCGTGAGTTTCATCGTGGTCGCGGTGGGACTGGGGCTCGCGGTTTCGCACATCCTGCGCCGCTATCATTCCAGCGTCGGCATCGGGACACGCGCGCTCGCGGGAACCGTGACGGGTCTCGCGTTCCTGCTCGATCCCGAAGCCCAGCACTTCGCGGTCGGCGGGTTTACCGAGCTGCCGTTCACGCTGGGACTGGTGGGCGCGGCGGCGGCGCTGGCGCTGCGGATCGCACCCAGGTTGCCGTTCCTGTTCGGGCTCGAACTGGGGGCGACCGGATCGTTCCGCGGCACCATGTTGTGGTTGATGCCGTGCTTCGTGTTGGGGAGCGTCGCGGCCGCGCCGTCCGGCCGGCGCCTGCGCGTTCTCTTGCTGACGCTCGCGGGCTACGCGCTGCCGCTCGCTCCCTGGTGGCTCTACAAGTGGCACGCGTTCGGGACCCCGCTCTGGGACCTGTCGGCGCTCTCGGTGTGGGACGGGGTCCAGGGCCGGACCTGGTTCTCGATCTTCCACCTGCCCGAGATCGCCAATTTTCCGCATGGAAGCGAAGCGGTGGCGTTGCTCGCGAAGAAACTGTTCCACAACCTGCCCGACGTGCTGCTCTCGCTCGCAACCGGACCGCTCCCGCTGCTGGCCGGCGCGCTCGCGCTCTGGTGGTTCACGGCGCGTGAGGCGCCCCGCGCGCTGCGCGCCGCCGCGATCACGGTGATCGCGCTCACGCTGGTCAACGCGATCGCGACCTCGATCAGCGTGCCGCAGCTGCGCTACCTGTTTCCGAACCGCGCGTTGCTCGAAGCCGCCGGCCTGCTCGCGCTATGGGGCCTGGTCGCGAGGGCCGAGCCGCTCTCGCCCGCGGCGCGGCGAACTATCGCGGCGTTGTGCGCCGTGCTGGTTCTGACCTGGGGCGTCTATCAGACGCTGCTGGTCAATGCCGAGGCGCGGCGCACCGCGACCGAGCGCGGCGTGCCGTCGGCGCTCACGCTGCTTCAGATCGCCTCGCTGATGAGCCGCGAGATCCCGGTGGGAGAAGCCGTGATGAGCAATCTTGGGCCCACGCTGGCCTGGGAATCGCGCCGGCCGGTGATCCATCTTGCGCTCTCGCCCGATCTCATCACCGCCTGCCGGCGCAAGATGGACTTTCGCCACGTGCTGCTGGTGTTCCGCGACGCGGCGCACGCCTGGCCGGAATGGGCGCAGGTGGTCGAGCATCCGGTCGACGCGCTTCACCACGCCGAGTGGAACGTGGTCAAGGTGCGGCGTTTCGAGAGCGCCGACGGATTCAGCATTCTGTGGATGGATCTGGGAGTGCTCGGGCCCGAAATGGCGTTCGCGCGCTGAGAGACCTTACGACCCTCAGACAATATTGAATGACCGAGGTTGGTTTCATACTAGAGCCTGTCTCATAAACAGCGGCGCAGCAAGATGAGGATGCAACCGAGGTGAACGAAGCCGAGGAAGTTGAGGACATCGGACTCCCAGCGGTTCACCAGCCGGCGGAAGTTCTGAAGCCAGGCGAACGTCCGCTCAA
>JACOSU010000081.1 GCA_016178685.1 Candidatus Eiseniibacteriota bacterium
TCGCCGCCAAAGAACTCCGCGACCGCGGTGCCCTCGCGCAGGAACTCCGGGTTGTACGCCACCCCGAAGTCGCGCCCGGCCGTGAGGCCCGAGGCGGATTCGAGCACCGGCTGGAGCTCGCCCTCGACGCTGCCCGGCAGCATGGTGCTGCGCATGACGACGGTCGTGAAGGTGCCCGAGTCGCGCAGCGCCGCTCCCACCTCCGCGCACGCGCGCTTCACGTGATCGAGATCGAGGCTGCCGTCCGCGGCGCTCGGCGTGCCCACGCAGATCATCACGACCTCGGCGCCGCGCATCGCGTCGGCGATGCGCGTGGTCGCGCAGAGCGTGCCGGCCTTGCGCGCGTCGGCGATCATGGCCGCGAGGCCGGTTTCGACGATCGGGCTTTCACCGCGCGTGATCGAGTCCACCTTGAACGCGCTGGTGTCGACTCCGACCACGGTGTGTCCGCGGCTCGCGAGGCAGGCCGAGCACACCGAACCCACGTACCCCAACCCCACGACTACGACGCGCATGCGCTCTCCTCGCACGACGGCCCCGGGGGGCCGTCCCTGCATTTCGATCAGTTGCCCGCGGCCGCCGTGCCCGGCGCCACGTCGAATTTCACATGCCAGACCCGCACGCCTTCGAACGCAAAGCGCTCGGCGCCCGGGTAGCGCGAATCCATCCGGCGCGCGAAGCGCCCCGCGGGATCCAGATCCTCGGGCCGGCTCAGCACCACCCAGACTCCGCTCGCCCCCGACATCGCCTGATCGAGCCTCGGATCGAGCCGCGGCGGATCCGAGGCGAAGCCCAGCCAGAACGGCACGAGCGGAAGCGGGCCCCGATAGTAGTAGATCATGGGATCGATCGAGTTGACCGCCAGCACTTTCTCTCCGGCCACCGCGCGCGCGGCCACCAGTGCGGCCGCTCCGCGATGATCGTCCTTGCCGTAGCGCGGGTCGAAGTAGTGGTGCGAAAGCGAAGCCGCCCACAGCACCGCCACCGCGCCCGCCATGATCCAGCGCGCTCGGGGCTTCAGGTCGACCAGCGCCGCCGCGATCAGGAGCAAGAACGCCGGATACGACGCGGCGAGATAACGCGGACGGAACGCCTTGAAGTTGGAGAGCGCGAACCAGCTCACGACCGCGGCCGGAGCCGCCAGCCACAGAGCCGCATCACCGAGCCGCCGCCGCCGGCGGAGCGCCGCCAGCCCCGCGAACCCCAGCCCTGCGAACACCAGGGCGGTCGCGGCGATCTCCAGGGCGTGGCGCGCGAGGGTGCAGGCCGACGAATCGGCGATCAGCTCGCGCAGCGAGGGTCCCAGCGTGTAGCCGACCGCGAAACTGTGGATCGCGAACGGCAGCGCCGCGGCGTGAAACGTGGCGGCGCCGCGCAGCCGCTCCTCGCTCGCCGCCCGCTCACGACCCGGATGCAGCCGCTGCCAGTCCCACGTGCGAAGCGCCTGCGGCGCCCACGGCAGCGCGAGCGCCGCCAGCGCGACCCCGGCGATCGCCGCAAAGCGCATGCGACGGGCGCGGGCGCCGGAATCGGCGAGCCACCAGCGCAGGTGAAGCGGAAGCACGAACGCGAACGACGGATTCGCGAGCAGGCCCACGATCGAGGCCGTGGTCCACGCGAACGCGGTGCGGGCGCGCGCCGCGCGCGACAGCTCCAGCATCAGGGCGCCGCTCACGCATGTGAACAGGATCAGCATCGCGTAGGGCCTGGCCTCCTGCGAATACCACACCAGAAACGGCGAAACCGCGGCCAGCCACGCCGCCCACTCGGCCTCTCGCCGGCCCAGCCAGCGCGCGGCCACCCACGCCATCGCCGGCACCGTGGCGACGCCGCACAGCGCCGACGGCAGGCGCAGCGTCCACTCGTCTGAACCGCGGAGCGAGGCCACCGCGTGCACCAGAAGCGCGTAAAGCGGACCGTGCACGTTGCCGGTCAGGTCCCGCACGCCGAACGCGCTTCCCACGTTCGCGCTGTACCAGGTGAGCACCTCGTCGATCCACAGGCTCTGCGCGCCGAGACGATAGAAGCGCAGCGCCGCCGCCACGACGGTTGCGGCGAGCACGGACCAGGCGAAGGCCGGAGACGGGACGAAAGGCGCGAAGGGCGGAGACGACCGGGAATCGAGAGGCTCGGACTTCTGGTTCATTCCCGTCAGTATGCGCCCTCCCGGGACAGCACGGCGGGGATGGTGCGCAGGAGGATCTTGAGGTCGAGCATCGGGGACTGCTGCCGGATGTATTCGAGGTCGAGCCGCATCCACTCCTGAAACCCGATGCGGCTGCGACCGCTGATCTGCCACAGGCACGTGAGGCCGGGGCGCACATCGAGGCGGTGCAGCTGCCATGGCTCGTACTGCGCCACCTCCTCGGGAATCGGCGGCCGCGGGCCCACCAGTGACATCTCGCCGGCGAGCACGTGGAAGAATTGCGGGATCTCGTCGATGCTGGTGCTGCGCAGGAAGCGGCCAATGCGTGTGATGCGCGGATCGTTGCTGATCTTGAAGACCGGTCCGTCCGCTTCGTTCAAGTGCGTGAGGTGGTGGCGGTGACGATCCGCTCCGTTCACCATCGAGCGCAGCTTGTAGAACGTAAACGGCCGGCCACCCCGGCCGATGCGCGTGGACTTGTAGAATACCGGGCCTCGCGACTCCAGCTTGATCGCGAGCGCGGCGAGCAGCAGCACCGGCGATGTCAGCACCAGCGCGACCGTGGCGCCGAACAGATCGAGAACGCGCTTTCCGGCTCGGGAGTAGAACCCTTGCTCGCGCTCGAGGGCCAGATGGGCCACTCCCTGCGGCACCGAAGCCAGCGAGACGGAGGCTCCGACCGTGACCCACAGGCGCGCCTCCGCGGCATGCTCAACGCCGTTGGAGTGAGCAGCGCGCGCGACGCCGTTGGTGGCATGCGGATGAGGAGCCGTCGAAGTGTAGGCCGGCGCGGCTGTCATGCTGAGACTCTCCACCGGGAGGCTGGACGCGGTAGGCTGGACCCGCGCGGACCACTCGGGTTCGCGGGCCATCGGTTCGCTGGGGGTAGCGAGGACGTCGGGCTCCATGATGCCGCTCTGATGTTGTGCCGCCCGCACAAAAAAACCGGGGGGATAGAAAACCCCTCGGTCAAAGCTCCCGCTTCATCCGTTCGGACAGAGTCCTGGACTGGTCGAGTGCGAGCGACGGGGGAAACAACAAGATGTCGAACCTCGGATGCATGTCCTGGCTACTTGCCAGGCAGCCGGGCAACTTCACGGGCCCGGTTGTGTGGCTCGCTCTTCAACGACGAACCCAGTTAGCAATGGATCCGCGCTGTCCCCTCCGGTGGTGAGATTCTCTTCTGCTGCGGACAGAAGTTACGTTAGCAAAGGCCTGACAGCGAATCAAGTACCAAAGAGGGGCCACGGGAAGGCCTCTCCAGGGTCCCCGGTCGGGGGGCGGCATCGCGGCACGAAATCGGCATAGAATGAGCGTCGTCAGACTTCCAGCAAGATTCGGCCCCCTGCGGCGATAGGGGCCGTCGGGTCGATGGAACAACCCCGGGGAGCGCCGTGGCAGGCATTGAAAATGCGCGTCCAGTGCGGCTGAAATCAAGCCCGCGCCGCGGTTCGGCCGGGGCGGGCGAAGCCCGGGTGAACGGCGGCCTGGATCGCGCGCCCGCGGCGGGCCTGGGGCAATCCACCCCGCTCGCGGCGCATTCTCCCCTTCCGGCACGGGTCGCGGAACCTGGCCCGCGCCCGGCAGACGCGGGTTCGGCCCGGATCTCGATCGCGATCTGGCTCGCTCTCGCAGCCGCGTTCGTGGCCTCGCGCGCACCCCTCATTTCTCATGGTTACGGATCCGATCCGGACGCGTGGCGGAACGCGGTGGCCGCGCTTCACATGAGGGCCGCGGGCCGCTACATCCCATCGCGGCCCCCTGGATTCCCCGTTTTCGAAGGGCTGATGGCGCTGCTCGTTCCCTGCGGATGGATCGCGACCAATCTCGCGGCGGTGATCGCCGAGCTCGGTGCGATCGCAGCGTTCGCGATGGTGCTCGCACGACGCGGCGTGCGCGAGAGGCTGTGGCCGCTGATCGCGTTCGCGTTCGGTGCGGCGCTGTGGGTGCATGCCACGCAGACCATGGATTACGCGTTCGGGCTCGCGTTTTTTCTCGCCGCCTACGCGGCACTGCTCTCGCGACAATTCACGTGGGCAGGCGTGATGCTGGCGCTCGCCGTCGGCTGCCGTCCGAGCTATGGCCTGCTGCTGGTCCCCGCGGCGACGTTTCTCTGGATGCGCGGCCGGCTCGCCGCCGTCGTTTCATTCGCGGTCGGATTCGCGCCGGCCGTGCTCGTGGTCGAAGCCCCGGTGCTGTTCGCTCCCGAAACGCGCGACCTCGCGGGTCATCTCGCGCGCCACGCCGCGCATCACGCCACGGGCTCGACGCTGATCCCGCTGCTGCGGGGGTCGGTGGTGTTCCTGATCGGCAAATGGGCGGCGGCTGCGTTCGCGATCGCGGTTCCGCTCGCCGCGGCGCGGCGCATGCGAGGTTCGCGGCCCGCGGAAGCACCGCCCGATCGCGCGGCGTTCGCGTTCGAGGTGCTCGCCGCGGTCGCGGTCGCTGGCTTCTTTCTCGTCATCCCGTATGAACCGGCGTACTTGCTGCCCGTGCTGCCGCTGATTCTGATCACGGCCGCTCGTGCACTGCCGCGGCCCTGGACGGCGGTGGTCGCGATCGCGATGGCGCTTCAGTCCCTCCTGTCGTTCGAGTTTGCCGATCGTCGTCTTGCTCCGGGCGACCTGTTCGTCGAGCTGGCCGAGCGGCACGCCCTGCTCGACCGGTCGAACTCCCAGCTTGCCGCGCGCCCCACGGCACCCACCGCGTACACGATCGGGCGCTTCGGCATCCACCGGCTGATCGCGCTGGGTGGCGGCCTCGAGGTCGGTGCCGCCGGATGGTCTTCGTTCAGCGCTTCCGGGGTCGCGCTGCAATCGAGCGACGGGCGGCGCATCTACGCCGAGCGGTTCACCGCGGCCGGGGCGGAAAGCTTGAGAAACTCGGGCTGGCGGATCCGGGGTGAGGCTCCGTGAGGCGCATGCTCT
Source organism: Candidatus Eiseniibacteriota bacterium (assembly GCA_016178685.1). Classification (GTDB taxonomy): domain Bacteria; phylum Eisenbacteria; class RBG-16-71-46; order RBG-16-71-46; family RBG-16-71-46; genus JACOSU01. Next base: position 5,074 of record JACOSU010000081.1, read on the forward strand.
CTCGAGGTCCCCGTCGCGAGGTCCGCGCGAGCGCATTCCTGTGCTATTCTCTTTCGCCCATCGCATCGTCCGCCCGCAGCGCGAGCGCGCGTGGACGCGCCGCGCGGCTCGGCTCGGCTCGCCGGGTGCTTTGCCCCCGCCCACGATGTTCTCGGAGGAAGATTGGTGACGTTCTGGCTCACTCTTCCCGCCTACAACGAGGAACGTTCGCTCCCCGCGCTGCTCGAGCGCTGCGTACCGCTCGCGCGAGACCTTGATGCGATGGGAGAGCGGCTTCGCGTGCTGGTGGTGGATGACGGCAGCCGGGACGGGACCATCGCGGCGGCGCGAACCTTCGAAGGCCGGCTCGGGATCGAGGTGGTGCCGCACGTCGTCAACCGCGGCCTGGGCGCTGCGCTCAGAACCGGGATCGCAGCGGCGCTCGAGCGCGCCTCGGACGACGACCTGATCGCGACCATGGACGCCGATAACACGCACGATCCGGCGCTGATTCCCGAGCTGCACCGGCGCATGCGCGAAAAGAGCGCCGACGTGGTGATCGCGTCGCGCTACGCGCCGGGCGGCGCGGAAGTGGGGCTGACCTCGCTGAGAAGGGTGCTCTCGCGCGGCGCGAGCTTCCTCCTCACGGTCATGACTCCGGTCGCGGGCGCTCGCGATTACACGTGCGGCTTCCGGCTCTATCGCGCCTCGACGCTCCGGCGCGCGGCCCGGGCCTGGGATGACGCCCTGATCGAGGAGGCGGGCTTCACGTGCATGGCGGAACTGCTGCTCAAGCTCGGGCGCGGCGGCGCGCGCGTGGCCGAATCGCCTCTGGTGCTGCGCTACGACCTCAAGGAGGGCGCCAGCAAGATGAAGATGATGCGCACCATCTCGCGCTATTTCGCGCTGATCCGCCGCATCCGCTCGCGACCGCTGCCGCGCGTGGCGTGAGGTTCAGAGGATGTTCGAGGATGATCGAGTGAGGGACCGCCGCGGCTCGCCGGGTCCGCCCTGCCAGGCATCGACCGGAGCGTCGAGATGAGCCTCCATCGTGACGCGCCGCCGACCGGCAACGCCGCCGGCGCGCGCAAGCGAGTGCCGTTCGGTGACGTGTTCACAATCGGGCTCGCGGCGCTGGGCGCGCGGCTCTTCGCGTTGCCCGGATCGGGGCCCGAAACTCTGGGGCCCGACTCCGCCCATTTTCTCAATGTCGCCCGCTGCTTCGTCCGCGGCCAGGGTTTCTCGAATGTCGAAGCGTGGCCGTCGTGGATGCACCCGGCGCGACTTCCGAGCCCCGAGACGTTCAAGGAGCCGGCCTATTCGTGGCTGATCGCTGCGGGGGCGCGCCTCGGCTGCGATCCGTTCGCCACCGGCCGGATGATCGCGCTCTTGGCGGGCATTCTGATCCCATGGCTGACCTACGCGCTCGCGCGCGCCATCCATCCGGAACGCAGAGTGGCGCTGCTCGCGGGGCTGCTCGCGGCGTGCAGTCCGCTCTTGATTCAGCATTCCGTGGTGGTGACGGCCGACACGCTGTTCGCCGCGCTCACGACCGCCATGTTTCTCGCGGCCTGCGAGGGAGCGCGCGCGACCGGAGCCGTGCGCAGGTCGGTGTTCGACCTCGCCACCGGAGCCTGCTTCGGTCTCGCCTACCTGACGCGGGCCCAGGTGATGCTCGCGGTCCCCGCGCTCCTCGTGCTGTGGCTCGGACGCCCTACCCTGAGGTCGCGGCTTCAGAGCGTGGCGCTCGCGTTCTCCGCCGCCGTGGTGCTCGCTTCGCCCCTGCTGCTGCGAAATCTCCGGCAGTTCGGCGAGCCGCTCCACAGCGACGTGGTGCGGCTCGGCATCCTGCCGTACCTGGACCAGTTCGTGGTCTACAACTCGATCGACCTGCCCCCGGCAGCGATTCCCTACGCGCTCGCCCACCCCGCGCAGGTGGCCGCGCGCGTCGCCTCGAGCCTGCAAGGCCTGGCGCTGTCCACGTTCCCGCACAACATCCTCGGTCATCCGGTCTGGATGCTGCAGTTCGTCGCGGGGTTGCTGCTCGGACTCGGGCAGCGACGAGCACTCGGCTTCGCGTATCTCTACGGTGCGGTGACCGTCGCCTTCATCGCCGCCGTGTGGTGGGCGCCCTATTATTTCTGCAGCCTGACGCCGATCGCCTGCCTGTTCACCGCGATCGGCGCGGGCTGGATCGCCGATCGGATCGGCGATGTGCCGCTGGCTGGACCGGTCACCGGGGGTGCCCTGTTGTTCGCGACGCTCGCCGTGACGCTTCTGCTTCAGGTCGGCGTCGCGCGCCGCGATGTGCGCGCTTACCACGACCCGGAACTTGCCGCAACGCTGCACGAGGCTCCGTTCCTGCGCGCGCACCTGGCGCCCGGCGAATCCGTGATGGTGATGAAGACGTCGTACTGGGCCTGGTTCACCGACCACCCGGCCGTGAGCTTCACGCTCGCGGACGAGCCGCGTTTCATGGAAGTGATCCGGCGCCTTCGGGTGCGTTACGCGGCGCTGCCCACCAGCCTGTTGCCGAAGCTGGCCGCCCGGTCGCCATCGGGACGCCTGCCGCGCTCGCTGGTGTTCGATCACGCGGATTCCGCGCGCGATGTGACGGTGTTCCGGATCGAGGATCCGGCCGGTGCCGAGGGCGGCCATGCCACTCGATGAGGGCGCCGCGGCCGATGCGATTCGCACGATGGATTGCGAAGAGCCCGCCCGCCCGCGCCGTGGAGTGCGAGGTTCCGTTTTCGAATCGTGGGCGTGGCGCGACGACGCGCGATTCCTTGCCCGCGGCCGGACCCCGCTGATAGACTTTTCATCCGGTTCCATCCGGGTGTCTCCGGATGGACGAACCCCGCAACGCACCTTTCACCCTCCCGAATGCACCGCGATCTGAAGCTCAGCGTCGTCATCCCCTGCTATAATGAAGAAGATGGCGTGCGCGAAGTCATCGGGCGCATGCCGAAGGCGGTGGATGAAGTCGTCGTCGTCGACAACAACTGCACCGACCGCACGGCCGAGGTGGCGCGCGGCCTGGGGGCGCGGGTGGTGACCGAGACCACACCGGGCTACGGTGCGGCCTACAAGGCCGGATTGCGCGCCGCCTCGGGGGACGTCGTCATCACGCTCGACGGCGACGGCACCTACCCGCCCGAAGAGATCCCGCGGCTGGTGGAGGAACTCGTGGACCATGGCTGGGACTTCCTTTCGGCGAGCCGCTTTCCGCTCACCGACCCGAACGCCATGCAGTTCACGAACCGGCTCGGCAACGGGGTGCTGACGGTGGCGACGGCGGTGTTGTTCTTCAAGCCGATCCGCGACAGCCAGTCGGGGATGTGGGTGTTCCACCGCAGCGTGCTCGATCGCATGCGCCTCACGTCCGACGGCATGGCGTTCAGCGAGGAGATCAAGCTCGAGGCCCTGCTGCGGGGCCTCAAGTTCGGAGAGGGTCACATTCCGTACGGAGAGCGCATCGGCGAGGTGAAACTTCAGAAGTGGCGCGACGGCTGGGAGAATCTCGCATTCCTGGTGCGGAAACGTTTGGGAGCGGTGTGATGGCGATGTCGGTTCGGCTCAAGCACTGGTGGCACGCCGATCGCGATCCTCTGATGCGGGTGATTCAAATTCTCGCCGTGGTGGCGCTCGGCATCGTGATCGGGACGCAGTACATGACGCCCGACAAGCGCATGCTCTCGGTGGCGGCGGGGGCCCTCGTGTTCGGAATCGCATGGCGCCTCGACACCCTGACCGGACTCGGCCTTCTGATCATCGCATTGCCCTATCCGCGCCCCACCGTGTTCGGGGGCACGAACTTCGCATTCATCCTGTTACTGCTGCTGATCTGGCTGCTGCGCGTCGCGCAGCGCATGAGTCCTCGGCCGCGTGCGACGCCGCTGGACATCCCGATCGCCGGGTGGGTGCTGGCCTACGCGATCTCGTTTTACAATGTCGCGAACGCGGAGGACCTGGGCTACGCCATGCAGAGTACGGAGCAGTTCATCGTATGTCTTCTGCTCTTCTATCTGCTGGTCAGCAACATCCGGACCGTGGCCGATCTACAGCGCATACAGGCGTTCCAGGCGGTCTCGCTCGCCACCATCCTGCTGATCGCCGTCTACGAGCTGAACCATCCGAACGGAACCCTGATTCCGGGATGGATCATCTTCACGAACACGTCGGGCGGCGAATTCAACTTGAAGAACGTGCGGGTGGGCGGTCCGTTCTTCGACTTCGAACTGCTCTCGGAGTTCTGTGCGGTGAGCAGCCTGCTCGTGGCGTTCCTGTATCTGCGCGCGCGCTCGATCTATGGCCGCGCCGCGCTCGCGGCGCTGCTCCTGCTCGACATCTTCGTGCTGTTCGCGACCGTCACGCGCGGCGCGATGATCTCGCTCGGCGTGGGCCTGCTGTACCTGCTGTTCCGGGTGCGGCGGCGCGTGCGCGTGGTCCCGCTCACGCTGGTGGCGGGCGCGATCGCGGGGTTGGCGACCGGAATGAATTTCTTCGTCTCCCACTTCACGCGCTCGGGCGATGTGGGGGCCCGGCTCCGGGGGACGCATTTCGTGGGCCTGGTGCCCGACAGCCGCGTGCAGGCGTGGGCCGGCGCCTGGGACCGTTTTCTCGAACATCCCTTGATCGGCCATGGCCCCTACTACTCGTCGCAAACCGGATCGCACATCTGGTACTGGCCGCACAACGGATATCTGTACATTGCGAATCTGTTCGGCCTGTTCGGCCTGACGTTCTACTTCGCGCTGCTGATCACGCTCTTCAGAATCACGAACCGGTCGAGCGAGGATCTTCACGATCCGGATTACGCGCGCGCGTTCCTGCTGGTCGCGAACGTTCAGCTCGTGGTCTTCATCGTCGATCAGATCAAGATCGACTACCTGCGCAACACGATCTACCAGTTCGAAGTGTGGGTGATGTTCGCGATGATGGTCGCCGCCTCCCGCGTGGCTCAGTCCGAAACTGTTCGCGCGAAGATCACGCGGCCATTGCCGTTCGCGGCATGAGCCGCACCTCTGCGCCACGGCCCATCGCGGCGCCGGATCCGCGGCCCGGGATCGGGAAGACGCCATGCGTGATGCGCCGCGCCGCGGCTCCGGAGCGCGGCGCGTGAGCGTGAACGTGAAGGCGCTCGAGCCCGCCGGCTTCGCGCGGTGGGACGACTACATCCAGCGCGCACCCGGGTCGAACTTCGCATCGCGCAGCGGGTGGAAGGGCGTGGTCGAGAGTCAGTTCGGCTGCCGGTCCGACTGGCGCTACGCCGAGCGCGACGGACGCGTGGTGGGCGTGCTGCCGCTGTTCGAGAAGCCCGCAGGCGGAAGGGCGCGCATGCTGTTCTCGGCGCCCGGCGGCCTGCTCGCCGACGACGAGGAGGCCGCGGCCGAGCTGCTGTCTCCGGCGCGCGAGCGCGTCCGGAGCGAGAAGCTCGAGCTGATCGAGCTGCGCGATCAACGCCGGCGCTGGGACGGACTCGAGACCAGCGAGGAGCATTGCACCATGATCCTGCGGCTCGAGGCGGACGTGGACGCGCAATGGAAGGCATTCGGCTTCAAGCTCCGCAACAAGATCCGCAAGGCTCAGAAAAGCGATCTCACGACGCGCTGGGGACCGGAGCATCTCCCGGCGTGGCACCGCGTGATGCTCGAGAACCTGCGCGACCTCGGCACCCCGCTGCCCGGCGCCGGCTACTTTCGCGCGGTGCTGGATGCCTACGGCCCGGACATCGAGATCGAAGTGCTGGAATGCGGGGGCCGCACGATCGGCGCGCTGGCCGCGGTGCGCCATGCCGACGGATGCGCGAACCCGTGGTCGTCTTCGCTGCGTTCCGAACGCGACCGCTGCCCCAATCACATGCTCTACTGGGACGCGATCCAGCGGGCGATCGGCCAGGGTCTCAAGTGGTTCGATTTCGGGCGCAGCCAGTGGAACAGCAACACGTTCGAATTCAAGCGGGGCTGGGGCACCGAGCCCGCGCCGCTCTACTATCAGTACGTGCTCGGCACCGCGAAGCGCGTGCCCAGCCTTGATGATCAGAAACGGGCGTTCGCGCTCGCCGTGTGGCTGTGGCAGCGTCTCCCGCTCGCCGCGGCCGGCGCGCTGGGACCGGTAGCGCGGCGGCGTTTCCCGGAGGCGTTATGAAGCGGATCGAGGGCCGCACCGACCGGCAGGAGTACGAGCGCCGCATCGCGCCACGCAGCCTGCTGCGCATTCTGTGGCAGAAGCAGCTGCACATCCTGGCGCGCGTCACGATTCCGCTCGGGGCGCGCCTCGCGATCTATCGCGCGATGGGGATCCGCATCGGCCACGGCGTTTTCGTGGGCCTCGACACTTACCTCGGCTGCCAGTTCCCGGAGCTGATCGAGATCGAGGACGACGTGACGATCTCGTTCCGCGTCACGGTCGTGGTGCACGATGACGCGCGCCGCATGAGCGGCGTCATTCCCGGCCAGCTTGAGGGAACCGTCGCCCCGGTGCGGTTCAGGCGCGGCTGCTATATCGGCGCCGGAGCGCTGATCCTGCCCGGCATCACGGTGGGCGAAGGCGCGGTGGTCGCGGCCGGCGCGGTTGTGACGCGCGACGTGCCACCGCACCAGGTGGTGGCGGGCGTCCCGGCGCGCACGATCAAGGAAACCGACGGATGACGCAACCATCGCGCGCGATCCGCGGAGTCGCGACCGCGTGCGCGCTCGCGCTGATCGTGATCCTCTCGGAATTTCTGCGCGGCGTCCCCGGCGAGATCGCGCTCTACCCGCTGCTCGGCGCATTCCCCGGACTCGCGCTCGGCTGGGCGCTGCTGCCGCGCGCGTCCTCCACCACGCGCTGGGTGGTGGGGCTGGTGCTGGCGCCGCTCGCGAGCTCGATCGCGGGCTGGGCGCTGCTGGCCGCGGGAATCCACGCCGCCGCCGCGGCGCGGGCGATCGGCTGGGTGGCGTGGGCGTTGTGGGCGGTTCAGCTCGCGCGCGAGCGGGCGGAATCCTCGCCCCGCGATGCCGCGCGCGCGAGAGACGTCGCCCGCGCGGCCGCGACCGGATCGCCGGGAGCCCCGGATGCGAACCCCGATCCCGGCGACCGGACGCCGACGAGCGGCGCGGTGTGGGCGCTCAGCCTTGGCCTCTCACTCGCGATCGCGATTCCCCATTTCATCAATCCGTGGATGCTGGTCAAGTCCGACGCCTGGAATCACTGCGGGATCGTGTATCAGATTCTCGAGCGCGGCATGCCGCCCGAGGATCCGCGCTTCGCCGGACTTCACCTGAACTACGTGTGGTTCTTCAATCTATTCGTGGGGCTCCTGTCGAGCGTCCACGACGGCGATCCGTTCGTGTTCATGAGCACACTCAATGTCGCCGACGTGGCGCTCATCGCGTGGCTCGCCTACCTCGCGGGATGGATGCTGTGGCGCCGTTGCGAGGGGGCGCTCGGCGCGGCGCTGCTCACCTGTTTCGGATTCAACGCGTTCATGTACCTGACATGGCCGTTGCGAGGACTGCGCGGGATGTCGGGGCTGCCGAATGGCGGGGGGGGGCCCACCTGGACGCTTCCGGCGCTCCACCTCGACTCCTCGCGCGTCCTCAACGACCTGGGCGCCCCGCATTCCTGGATCGAGAATTTCTTCGACAAGTTCATCGTCGGCACGTCGATCAACTATGCATGGCTGATGATGATCCTGTTCCTGTGGGCCCTCGTCCGCCTGATGCGCGGGCGCGCCGGCGGCGTGTGGCTGATCGCCGCGCTGGCCGCGGCCGGAATGCAGTTGTGGCATGGCGTCGTGGGCCTCTCGGTGGTTCCGGTCGCGGCCTGCACCCTGGTCCTCACGCTCGCGCTCCGTTCCGGGTGGAGATGGCTCCCGCCCGCTTCGCGCCTGCTGGATTTTGCGGCCGCGACGGCGGTCGGATTTTTCGCGGTGACCGGTTACACCCTGTCCATCTCGCGTGGGTGGGACGCGAAACAGACCGGGCTCCACGTCTCGCCGCTCCATCTGGATCCGATCGTGACGATCACGCTGGTCACGTCGTGCGCGCTGGCGGCGGCGCTGGCATGGAAACCGATGGTCTCCACGCTGCGCGGGCGCCGCGGGGACGCCGCGCCGCTCGTGGCCTATGCGGTTGGGATGTACGTGTTTTCGCTTCTGATCGCGCTGCCGAACCAGAACGAGGCCAAGTTCGCGTTCGAGGCATTCGTGCCGCTCGCGTTGTTTGGCGGGCCCGTGTTCACGGCGTGGGCGGGACGGATCCGCGCGCGCGCGGGCGCGCCGGGGATCGTCGCGCTGGCCGTGCTGCTCGCGGCGCCGCATGTGCTGACGCTGGTGGGCTTCACGCTCGATCGCGAGCGGAACACCTATCCGGCGCTCCACCCGGCCCCGGGTGAGACGGCGCTCTACGACCGGATCCGGGCGCAGACGCCTCGCGGAATGGTGTTCGTGGACGATCACTACCGCGATCTGATCATGGTGCGCGCGCGGCGGCAGATGTACCTGGGCTCGGCTTCGGGCCCCGAGCGCGCCGCCTTCCCGCTCGCACAGGTCATCGAGCGCCGAGCCGTGATGGCGGACCTCTATGGCCCGGCGCGCGATCTGGATCGCGATGTCGCCTCTCTTGCGCAGCTCGGCCGTCCGGCATGCGTGGTGTTCCGATCGCAGGACGTTCCGGCGGGCGCGCGGCCGGGCGCGGCGCTCGAGAGGCGGCCTGACCTGTTCCGGCGCTGGTACGACCACGACGGCTTCGTGCTCTATGCTGTCGCGACACCGTCCTCGACATCCGGAGCCGCACGCCCATGAGCGATCGACCGCCAGTTCGAACCGCAGGCACCCTGGCGACGCAGCCCGTGGCGTCCGGTGTAGCGCGACCGGCGCGCGGGGGCCCTCCGCGAGTGCTGGTGCTGATGCCGGCGCACAACGAAGAGGACAGCATCGGCGCGACCCTCGCCGAAATCCGCCGGCACCTGCCGGAGGCGGACGCGGTCGTGATCAACGATTACTCGAGCGACGCGACCACCCGGGTCGCAGAAGGGCTCGGCGCGCATGTGGTCGAGCTGCCGTGGAATCTCGGCTACGGCGGCGCGGTGCAGGCCGGATTCAAGTACGCGCTCGCGCACGATTACGACTTTGTGATTCAGATGGACGCCGACGGCCAGCACGATCCCGCGAGCGCGCGCGACCTGCTCGCTCCGGTGCTGGCCGGCACCACCGACGTGGCGATCGGCTCGCGTTTTCTCGGCAGCGTCCGGTACCGCATTCCGGCTTTTCGCCGGTTCGGCATGAGCGTGTTCGGAGCGATCGTCACGTTCGTGACGCGCCGCAGCTTCTCGGACCCCACGTCGGGCTACCAGGCCATGAACCGCCGCGTGATGGAATTCTTCGCGCGCGACAATTACCCGAGCGATTTTCCGGACGCCGACACCATCATCCTGCTCGCGCTCGCCGGATTCCGCGTGAGCGAGGTGCCGGTCACGATGCAGGCGCGCGTCGCCGGCGCCTCGATGCACTCGAACCTGAAGGCGATCTACTACGTTTCGAAGATGACGCTGTCGATCCTGATGGTGCTTCTGCGTCACCGGCGGCTGCGCGCCTCGGCACCATGACCGGCTCTGGATTTCATCCTGCGGCGGTCTCGTTCGACATCGAGGACTGGTTCCACCCCGAACTGCTCCGCGGTCACGTCGCGCCGGACGATTCGCGCAGCGTGGTGCGCCAAGGCACCCACGCGATCCTCCTCCTGCTCGAGCGTCGCCGGGTCCCGGCCACATTCTTCGTGCTGGGCGACGTCGCGCGACGCCACCCCGATCTGGTGCGCGCGATCGAAGCGGGCGGGCACGAAATCGCCTGCCACGGCATGACGCACCGGCCGCTCTGGAATCTCGATCGGGAAAGTTTCCGCGGCGAGCTGCGCGACTTTCGCGCCGCGATTCGCGCGGCGCTCGGGCACGACCGCGCGGTGGGATTCCGCGCCCCCACGTTCAGCCTCGACCGATCGACCGCGTGGGCGCTCGATGTGCTGAGTGAAGAGGGCTTCAGGTGGGACTCGAGCGTGTTCCCGCTGCGCGTTGGCCTTTATGGGGTCCCGGGCGCGCCACTCGGCATCTATCGACCCTCCCGGTCGAACCTCGCGCGCCACGATCCGCGCGGCGCTCTGGTGGAATTCCCGGTCGCGGTCGGCGCTCTGGGGCCGCTGCGGCTTCCGGTCGCGGGTGGATTCTACCTGCGCGCGCTGCCGCTCGCGCTGATTCAGACCACGCTCGATCGCATCGCGCGTCGGCGCCCGTTCGCGCTCTACCTTCACCCCTGGGAATGCGCGCCGGACCTGCCGCGCGTGCGGCTCGCTCCCGCCGATGCGTTCGTCACCTACTGCAATCTCGGCACCGTGATGCGCAAGCTCGATGCGCTGCTCGGGCGTTACGCGTTCATGACCATGTCCGGCATCCTCGAGCGGTACGCGCCGCTCGCGCCGGCCGCGTGAAACGGAGGACCCTCGATGCCATCCGCCGTGATGTACACCGGGATCCAGCTTCGCACCCAGCTGTTCGTGGTGGCGGTCGGGATCGCGATGCTGCTGTTCATCCTGAATCTCGTGAGACGCAAGCAGCTGCGCGAGCAATACTCGCTGCTGTGGATTTTGTCGGCGGTGGTGCTGGTGCTGAGCGCGGTGTTCATCCGCTCGGTGGACCGGCTGGCGCACGTGGTGGGAATCTACTATCCGCCCGCGTTTCTGTTCCTGATCGCGATCCTGATGGTGCTGATCCTGCAGTTCCACTTCTCGACCGTGATCTCGAACCTGCGCGAGCAGAACAAGAGCCTCACGCAGGACCTCGGCATCCTGAGCGCCGAGGTACGTGAGCTGCGCCGCGCTCTCGAGGCGCGGGGCCGCACGACGTGAACACGCCCGGCCACGCGGAAACTCGCGGCGCCGCGACTCACGGTGCGGCGGCCGACATCGCGGCTGCCGACGTCGCCGAGGCCACGGACGACGCCACGGCGCGGCGCGTGGCGCGTTTCCTGATCCGCGAGGAGCCGCGACCCGAAGAGATCGCACGCTGGCGAGACGCGGTGCGCGCGCACGGCGCGGCGCTCACGCGCGAGCGCGACCGGAGGCTGTGGAGCCTGCTGCGCTCGGCGCCATGGCTCACGAGCATGGTGGATGCGGGTCTCGCGCTTTCGGACCCGCATTCCCCGGTGCGCCACCGCCACTACCTGATGCTGGTGGTGCTCGAAGCCTCCCCCCATCACACCCGGCGCTTCCTGCCGTGCGATACTTCACGCTTCGCGTTGATCGCGCTCGGCGGGCGCATGGTCCTTGCCGTCTTGAGCGCGACGCTCGGCGTCGTGCTGGTGCGGGCCACGGCGTGGATCTGGCGATGACGGAAGCGATCCGGCATGCGCTGAAGCTTGCGAAGCGCGGCGTGCCGCCCTCGCCCGGGATGCGGCCGTGACCACCCGCGAATTCATCGTGGTGGGCTCGGGCATGACCGGCGCCCACGCGGCACGGACGCTGGTCGACGCCGGGCGTGACGTGCTGATGGTGGATGCGGGCGTGCGGCCGCGACCCGGGGAGGCGCAGCCGCCCGAGACCGATTTCATCTCGGCGCGAGAAACCGACCCGGAGCAGCATCGCTACTTCCTGGGCGATCGATTCGAAGGGGTGCCGTGGGGTGAGACCGAACACACGCTCACCCCCCCGCGGCAGCACATCGTCGAGGGCGCCGCACGCTGGCTGCCGCTCGTCACGGAAACGTTTCAGCGCATGGAGAGCCTCGCCTACGGCGGGCTCGGCGCCGGCTGGGGCGCGGGCGCCGCGGTCTACACCCGGCCCGAGCTGTCCGCGATGGGACTCGACGCGGCATCGCTCGCGCCCGCCTACCGCGAGATCGCGCGGCGCATCGGTCTCGCCGCCGAGAGCGACGATGCCACGGCGCTGTGCGGCGAGGGGCTCGAGGACACGCAGGCGCCGCTGCACATGGACGGCAGCATCGCCGCGATCCACGCCGCCTACCGGCGCCGACGGAACCAGCTCAACGCACGCGGCATCGTGATGGGCAAGGTGCCGATGGCGGTGCTCACCTCCGATCTCGAAGATCGGCGCGGCACCGCCTACACCGACATGGAGTTCTGGGCCGATCACGGGCATTCCGTGTACCGGCCGTGGATGACGGTCGAATCCCTGCGTGCCGCGCCGCGCTTCGAATACCGCGGCGGGTTGCTGGTGACCGCGTTTCGCGAACGCTCCGATGCCATCGAAATCGAAGCGATGCGCCTCGAGGACGGCGCGCTCGAGACCTTTCGCGGGAGGCGCCTGGTGCTCGGCGCCGGCACGCTCGGCACCGCGCGCATCGTGCTGCGTTCGATGCCCGGCGTCCCCTCGCTGCCGCTGCTCTCGAACGGCTACTGCATCGCTCCCTGTCTCCACCTGCGCCGGCTGGGCCGCGCGCTCGAGCGGCGCCGCACCAGCCTCGGCCAGCTCGAGATGTTCTTCGATCCGGGCCGTGGCGGACTGGATGTGCGCATGGTGTCGCTCTACACCTATCGCTCGCTGCTGCTGTTCAAGCTGGTGCGCGAGGTGCCGCTCGCGCTCGGGGACGGCCTCGCGCTGATGCACGCGCTCTCGAGCGCGATCGTGCTCGCCACCATCAATCACCCCGACCACGCCGCGCCCGGCAAGCTCGTGCGGCGCCTGCCGGACGACCGGTCGCCGACCGGGGACGCGCTGCGCGTGGACTTCGCCCCCACGGCGGACGAGCGGCACGACAACGATCGCGCCGAACGCGCGATCCTGAGCGCGATGCGAAAACTCGGCGCGCCCGCGCTCAAGCGCCAGAGCATGAAGCCGGGTTCGACCGTTCACTACGCCGGCACGCTGCCGTTCGGCGACGGCGAACGTCCGTTCACACTCGGGACGGACGGGCGCCTGGCCGGCACCCTGCGCGTGTTCGTGGCCGACGGCTCCGGCTTCCGCTACCTTCCGTCGAACGGTCTCACGCTCACCCTGATGGCGAACGCCCATCTCGTGGCGAAGGGCCTGTGTGCGAGGAACGATGGCGACTGATCACCGGTTGCGGATCGGCATCACCGGCGCCTCCGGCTTCATCGGCAGCCATGCCGTGGCGCGATTCTCCGCGCGCGAAGGTTGCCGTTCATCGCTTCGAGATGCCGGGCGCGATCGAGAGCCGCGAATTCGAAGGCCTCGACGTTCTGATCCATGGCGCGCTGGTCGAGTACGGCCCCGCGCATCGCGACGCCGATGCGACGAACCGCGCCGGCGCGGAACGCGTGATCGAGATCGCGCGCCGCCACGGCATCCGCGTGATCTTTCTCTCCACGCTCTCGGCCCACGCGGACGCCCGGTCGCACTACGGCCGGAACAAGCTCGAGCTCGAGCGGCTGTTCGATCCCGATCGGGACTGCATTCTGCGTCTGGGGCTGGTGCTCGGACAGGGCGGGCTGTTCGGCAACATGGTCGGCATGATCCGCAGCGCGTCGTTCATTCCGCTGCCCGATGGCGGAAAGCAGCCCATCCAGACGCTGTGGATGGAGGACCTGCTCGATGTGTTCGAGCGGGTCGCCACACGTGGCATCGCCGGCGGGTACGCTCTCGCGACCGCCGAGGTCACCACCATGCGCGAACTCTACGAAACCGTGATCGCGGGCCTCGGCGTCAAGCGAACGCTGGTTCCCGTGCCGCTCGCGCTGGTCGGAGCCGGCGTCGCCGTGCTCGAGGCGTTGCGCATCCCGTTCGGAATCAACAGCGAGAACGTGCTCGGCATCAAGTGCCTGCGCGCGTACGACCTTGCACTCGACCTCGCCGCGCTCGGGATCACGCCGCTGCCGCTGCGCGAGTCGGTGGCGCGGCTGCTGACGATGGAGAGCGACCGAAAGAGAGAGAGAGCCTAGCGAAGCTTCGCCGTGCGGGTCTCAAGGATCGAGCATGCGCGTACCCGCCCCGGGGCGCGCGGCGAAGTCAATTCCGGGCGGAGAGGCGGCGGGAAGCCGCACGTCGTTTCGCACCAGCAGCACGAGCCCCCTGTCGTGAGGAGAATCGGGCCAGAAGGAATGGACCCGGTAGCTGCGCTCGAACCACGGTCGCTCCGCCGAGAGCAGGCCCAGCCAGGCTCCTTTCGAGCTGCCGTAGAGAGCGATCAGTTCCGGGTTTCGCCGACGAACCTCGGCAGCCAGCAGCGCATAGCCCGCCCCGCGGTGGTACAGGCGCGCGAGCAAGCGGTCGGTGAGGCCGAACAGATCGATGATCGGCAGCTCCGACTGATAGCCGAGTCCTCCGATGTCATTCGCGGCCAGACGGCTCCCCGGCGGCGCCTGGACGCGCAGCCAGTCCCCGAGCGGCATGTGCGCCCGGTGAATGTTGTTCGAGTTGTCAACGACGTAGGCCGGCCCGCACTGATCGTGAGGGGATAGAGCGCGCGCGTTTTCATGGAACGCGAGTCCCGCCCAGACCACACCGAGAGCGATCGCCCCACGACCCGCACGGAATTCCCGGCGGGGCAGGAGCGCCTCCCACAGTGAATTCAGTCCGGTCGCGACACATGCCACCCATAGGGGCAGGATGTGAACGTAGAAGCGCAGACGAAGCACGTCCCCGCCCGCGAGCACGACGTAAGCCAGAAACGACGCCACGGCGCCGAACAGAAATCGCAGGGGTGTCGTGCGCGCGCGCGTGACGGCGAGCGCCAGCAGAACCAGCAGCACGACGAGAACGCCCGCATCCGCGGCGAAGTCCCCGATCGAGGCCAGGCCCCGGTAAATCCGGGGCGCGTTCAGCGCGGTCTTGGCGTAGAACGTGTTCGGAAGAAAGTCCCCGTAGTAGCTCCAGCGCCAGATCCAGTAGGGAACCGCAAGCACCCCGCAGACGGCGGCCCACGCCATCGGTCTCTGAAGCCGGCTGGCGCCCCGCGACGGTGCAACCAGCAGCGCGGTCCAGGCGATCGCCGCGAACAGAATCCCTTCGGGTCGCGCGAGGATCAGCAGCCCGAAGAGAAGGGCGCTCACCGGTCGGGCATGATGCGCGCGATCTTCGGCGGCAAACGCGAGTGCCGCCCAGCTCAGGATCGCAGCGAACAGCGGCGCATCCATGCCGGCCACCGCCCACGCCGCGTAGAGCGGGCTCAGGGCGAGCAGCAGCGGGGCGAGCTTCGCCGCCCGCTCTCCGAGCCCCATCGACCGGACCAGCTGATGGACCGCCGGGAGCGTGGCGATCGCCGACGAGATTCCCAGCACCTTCGCCGCGAGTTCGATCTGAATTCCGAGATGCCGGGCGAGCGAGAGCAACGAGATCCAGAGGAAGCACGTGTAGCCCTCCACGTGGTCTCCCGGCTGGTAGATCGGCCCCAGCCCGTTCGCCCAGTTGCGGGCGAACTGGAATGCGATGAACGCGTCGTCCACCGTGAAACGCCAGTAGAGCGAGGCCTGCACGAGCAACAGCGCGCACGCGGCGATGACCGCGGTCCATCCCCTCCCGCTCGGCGAAAGCGCGGCCCGGAAACCCCACGCGGCGAGCGCGGTCGCGGCCAGCAGTCGGGCGAGAAACGGGTAATTGATCCACGAGAGACCCATCGCGCGACCTCGCGGGACGGCATGAGAGAGAGTCCGGGTTCGGCGACGATCCGCCGTCGCGGCCATCGAGTCTAAATCACTTCTCCCGCATCGGTGAAGCAGACCTCCCCGCCCGGACCGCGCGCCGGGAACGCGGCAGATCCTTCAGGATCGCCACGGCAATCTCTCGGCACAGCCGAGGACTGTAGTGCGTGAAGTCCACGTAGCAGGAGTTACAGCCCCGGTCCGCGTCCGAAATGTCGTAGAAATGCGGCAGTTCACCGGCGGCGATCGCGGCGCGCACGGTGTCGCGCATCGCGGCGAAGTAGCGGTACATGGGATCCCGGTCATAGTGCACGGGATCGCGATGAAACGCGTTAGAGGGCGAGAGCGGCCCGAGCGGCTGCAGAAACACTTCGAAGTCGAATCCGTACGCCGCAGCAATCCGGTCGAGGAAACGGCCGTTCATCGAGTAGTAGGCCAGGATCTTGGTCTGATACCGGTGGACGTCCCTGGCCGCACCATCGAAATCGGGGGCCAGCCGCGCGTGGGCGCGATAGTGCAATAGCGGGTCCACATGGTAGAGGGCGGAAGGCACGTCGAGATCCGCATCGCGGTCGAGCTCCGAGTTTGGAATCCGCCGCTCCCGTCCGCTCTCGATCCCCGTGAGAAGCGCATCGAGCAGCGGCAGGCGCCTCACGATGAAGGAGGCGGGCGGGTGCTGCGCGCTCGAGATGTTGAAGCCCCAGCCATAGGCGTTGGAGAGACGGGACGGCGACTCCGCAGGCGCGAAGGGCACCTCATGCATTCGGGTAAAGTCGTTGAGACCATCAACGAAGATCACCCGAGACGGCCGGTATCCCTTCTTGAGCAGCAGCAGCAGCTTGTCAATCTCAAGGTTCTGGTGGTAGGCCTCCACCGCGAAGTTGAGGTAGGTCGCCCCGGAGTCCAGCTCGTTGAGATACGCCGCGATGGTCTCGTCATCGGTGACCGCGTGGCCAAACGCGGTCGAGCCTCCCATCACCCAGGTCGCACCGTCGATCTTCTCCCGCGCGTTGCGAGCATTCACGAAGCGCGTGTATCGCATGTTTTCCAGACCCACGTTGTAGAACCGGGACGTCACCGGGCCCTCCATGAACTCAAGCGTCGGGTGCCAGGTGAGGTTTGGGGGTTGGAGCAGCAACTGGATTTCCTCGTCGGTGTGCCCCCCCATCAGGGCGCGGAACTGGCCGGGGTGCCTCGCGTGCATCTCCTCGACCGACACGAAGTTTGAAGCAGGCGCGGCACGCGGTGAACGCAGCACGAAGGCGGCGAGATTCGCGAGACCGAAGAGGAGAAGCGTATTAAAGGTCGAAAGCGCCACCGCCACGTAGAGGTTCCCGGCCCCCGCGAGCGGCGGCGCGCGACGCCTCGCGAGGAGAAAGATCGTGCCGAGAGTGATCGCGGCTGTCTCGAAAACCCAGATGAGCGTCGTGGTCGACTGGCTCAACCTGCCGTCCGGGCTGAACGCGCGGGCGAGCAGCCACGGGTTGCAGAGGATCCCAACGAGGATGAGGAACCACCCGACGAAACGCAGCCACCGATGGTGCACAGCAGTCTCCCCTCAGGTGTAGAAACGGCCTTACACGCACCTGCGTGGCAAGTTGACGATGCAGCCGGGCTGGACGAGGTCCGGGTACGCAGGACCCGGAGGATTTCGTTCAGCGCCTGTCGAACGTCGCACCACGGCCACCCCGCCCGTCGGAGCGACGCGAGGGCTTCGGAATCATCGGCTCGAGGATATTCCACGGTTCGTCGGTGAGGTCCGTGGCCCCCTGCTCGGCGCCAGCCATGACGCATTCGGGGAGCAGGCTACCTCAACTACCGCTGCCGGACCATGCGAGCGCTGCTGGCCGACCTCCTCCGCCGGCTCGAGACGCGGTTCTCGACCGGGGAGGAGTACGCCCTTGCAGCCTGACCTCAGCTTCACCGTTTCGGGCGAAGTGATTCAGCCGATCGCGTCTCGCAGCACCTGGCGCACACGCTCGACCCCGATCTCGATCGCGAATTCGCGCGCCGCGCGAGCGCGAACGTGTGCCGACATGCGCCGCCGCAACGGTTCGTCGTCGAGCAGTCGGATGATCCGGTCCGCGAGCTGCGCCGGTTCGTGGGGCGGCACCAGGAATCCGTCCTCGCCGTCCCGGATGAAGTCGGGAATCGCGCCCACCGAAGTAACGACCATCGGAAGGCCGGCCGCCATCGCTTCGGGAATGACGAGCGGAAACGCTTCGGTCCAGGACGGCGAAACGAACACGTGCGACGAGACATAGGCCCGCGCGAGATCGGCGTCTTCGAGCGATCCGAGAAACGTCACGTGCGGGGCGAGAGCGCGGCGCTCGACCTCATCGCGCAGCCGCGGCTCCAGGGCGGCGCTCTCCGCGACGCCACAGAGGACGAACCGGGTCTCGGGATGCTTCGCGAGCACGGCCGGCGCCGCCTCGATGAGATCGCCGAAACCCTTGGGCGCTGACAGCCGTCCGACGAACAGCACCGAGCGCTCGCCCGGCTGAAGCCACGGCGCCGCCGCGCCCGGCTTCGCGGCCTCGAAGCGCGCGACCTCCACCGGATTCGGCGACCAGGTCACGCCGTCGTGCCGCCAGGCCCGCGACATCTCCCTTTGAAACGTCGGGCCCAGCACGATCACGCGGTGGGCGGTCCGCATCATGACGCGACCCGCCCATCGTCCGAACGGCGTGCGCGGCGAGGGGAACGCGGTGTGCAGCGTGCCGTGGTAGACCCGGGGCCGCACGCGGGCCAGCGCCAGGATCAGCCGCCACACGTTGCGGACGAAGTAGAGTGGCGAGGTCCAGTCCTGTTTTTCGACCGCCCAGCGCAACGCGCCTTTCGAAGTGTCCACGGTGTGGATCTCGAAGTCGCGCGCGAGGCTCGATTCCACCAGCATGCGGTTGACGATCTGAACGCCGCCGAGCGGCGGCGGAAGCGGCCCGATCATCAGGACCCGGGGGCGTGCGGCCTTCCCGTTCGCCGCTCGCGCGGATCCGGCCGGCCCCGCGCTCCCCAAATCGGTGAGGCGAGCGGAAAGCGGCGACTCGGTCACGGGTCCCGAGCTCAGGTCGAAGCGAACGGGAAGTGCGTGTCCATGAGCACCACGCGGCGCTCGGCGATCGAACGCCGCGCCGCGATCAGCGCCTGCGCCGCGACCACGAAGCTCTCGGTGTGATCCGGGGCGCCGCCCGCTCGCGAGAACTGGGCGGCCATCGCTTCGAGCATCGCCTTCTGCCCCAGATCCGGCTGAAGCTTCGAGGTTTTTCCGTCCGATGCGCCGCCGCGCAGCGTGAGCGAGCGGAATCCCGAGATGCGCGCCGAACGGCCGCCGCCCTGGATGTCGATGGTTTCGCGCTCCCAGCCCCGCTGGCTGCCGCACACGTAATGCACCGCGCCCAGGCCGCCGTTCGCGAAACGCATCTGGATCGCCCAGCTTTCTTCGCGATGCCCGGGATCGGGGGTCGCGAGCGCGTGCATTTCGACCGGCAGGCTCTGCTGAAAATGAATCGCGAGATCGATGAAGTGGCACACGTCGCCGAACAGGATGCCGCCTCCAACCGACGGATCCTGGTACCAGCTGTCGGACGGAATCCCGGCGGCGCGCACGGTGCACGTCACCTGCCGCACCGGCACGCCCTCGAAGTGAACGAGCGCGCGGCGGCTGAGCGGCGCGAAGCGGCGGTTGTGCCCCAGCCACAGCGTGGGTCCGCCTTCGGCATGGCGCGCGAGCAGGGGCAGGATGGGATCGAGCTGTTCGCCCGAGAGCGCGAGCGGTTTCTCGACGTACACGTGCTTGCCGGCTGCGAGCGCCTCGCACGTCAGGCGCGCGTGACTGTCGTGGCGCGTGGCGATCGCGATCGCGGTGATCTCGGGATCGCGCATCAGCTCGCCGGCGTCGGTGGTGGCGATGCGGAACCCGTAGCGCTTCGCGAGCGTTTCGGCGTTCATGCCCTTCGTGGTGCAGATCGCTTCGAGGCTCAGGCCGTCGAGCGCGGCGAGGTGCGGCAGAATCATCGACTTCGCGTAATTGCCGGCGCCGATCATGCCGAGCCGGACCGTTGCGCGCGCTCTCGTGCTCTCGAAGCGTACGGTGCGCGTCTCAGTCCCGGGCGCCGCGGCTTCGGCTTCGGGATACTCGAACACGATCCCGACCGCCGAGGCCAGCTCCCCGCCCGCAATTCGGTCAAACACGCCTATCGCCTCGCCGAACGGAAAGCGATGCGTGATCAGGCGCGCGAGGTCGAGCCGGCCCTGCGCGATCAGATCGAGGAACGCCGCCATGTTGCGATTCGCGGTCCAGCGCACGTATCCGATCGGGTAGTCCCTGCCGCGCGCCAGATACTCGGCGTCGAACATGCCCGCTCCCATCGCGCGGCTGAACCGGAAATCGATCTCCTTGCCGAACCAGGTGCGCCATTCGAGCTCGATCTGCGTGTTGCCCAGGCACACCACGCGCCCGCGGTCGCGCACCAGCTGCGCCGCCATCTCGACCGGCTGGTTGCTGCGCGTCGAGGTGGTGAGCAGCACCGCGTCCACGCCTGCGCCGGCCGTCATGCGGAGCGCATGGGGCAGCGCTTCGTCCGCCGATGACGCGCACGCCGCCTCGGCTCCGTTCGCGATCGCGAGCGCGCACTTGGAGGCATCGAGGTCCACGCCCATCACGCGGCAGCCGTTCGCGCGGCATAGCTGCACCAGGAACTGGCCGAGCAGCCCGAGCCCGATGATCGCGACGCTCTCGCCGAGTTCGAGCCGGGCCTGGCGCACCGACTGGAGCGCGATTGCGCCGATCGCGCTCGAACTCGCGGCCTCGAGGCTCACGCCCGCCGGCACCGCCACCACCAGATTGCGCGGCACCGCGTTGTACTCGGCATGGGTCGCGAGGCCTTCGCCGATGCACGCCACGCGGTCGCCGACCCGGAACTCGTCGACCTGCGATCCCACCGAACTCACCGTTCCCGCGCAGCTGTAGCCCAGCGTGGTCGGAGCCTTGAGACGCTCCTGCACCTTTCGCACGGTGGGCATCAGCCCCTGGTCGCGCAGCGTCTCGATCACGTGGCGCACCTGGTCGGGGCGCTCCCTGGCTTTTTCGGCCAGGTTCATGCGCGCCTGAGTGACCTTCATCTTTTCGGTCCCGACGCTCACGAACGAATAATGCGTGCGCACCAGCACGTCACCGGGGCCGACGTTCGGCAGCGGAACGTCGCCCGCTTCCAGCCGGCCGTCTCGGAGGTACTGGCGGATCTGCTTCAATGAAGCCTCGAGTTCTGGGGGTGAGGGCGCCTCGGCCGGGGGGCCGTGGAAGGCGAACGTGGGGTCGGCGGCGGGCGCACGTCGGTTGAGTTTATCACGTGCGCGTGCGCCAGTTCCACCGCGCGGCGAGGCGGGTTCGGGCGCGCAAATGGTAGAATGGAGAGCCCGCAGGCTCCCTGCGGGGCCACATCAACGCGAAGCCCGGGCCCCACCCCGTGCACGCCCCGCCCGACGCAATCCGGCGGTTGCGCGCGGCGGCGTGTTGCGCCACCTTGGGCGGGATCGGAAGTGCTGCTCGAGGAGGCGTTCGTGAGTACGGGCGGAAGACGCTTTTTCGTGTCCCTCGCATTGATCGTGGCAATCGGCGCCGCGCTCCGGATCCCGCTCGTCGCCCTGGCCGCGGACTCCTACCGGCTGACCGAGTCGTTCAACATCGAGGAAGTCGAAAACATCCGGCTCTCGACCGGCATGCTGCACAAGCACGACCCGAATCCCCACGCCTTCGAATATCCGAGCCTGTTCTACTACCTGAGCTTGATCGTCGAAGCGCCGCTGCGGGCCCCAAGTCACGACGCGTGGCGCGCGTATCTGGTCGGCGTGCGGGGGCTCTCCCTCCTGTTCGGCCTCGGCATCATCTGGAACGTCGCGCTGCTGGCCCGACGGCTGGCCGGGGATCTGGCCGGGCTGCTCGCGGCGGCGCTGATTCTGTTCGACCGCACCATGATCGACATCTCGACACTGGCCAAGCCCAACGCCGCGCAGGTCTTCTTCGTGCTCGCGGCGTTTCTCGCATTTCTCTCGCTGGCCCACAGGCCGCGCGTCTCGACCGCGTCTTTCGCAGCCGCGCTGCTGGCCTTCGCCACCGCCAGCAAGTGGCTTGGCGCGCTCGCGCTCGCGCCTCTCGCGCTCGCGCCGCTGCTGTCCTCTCCCTCGACGGCGCCGCGCGGTCTCCGCCGCCTGCTCGACACGCTGCGGGCCGGTCTCCGCGCGCCGGTCGCGCCGTGGCAGGTCGCTCTTCCGGTCGCCACGTTCGTCGTTCTGTTTCTCGCCATGGTGCCGTTCTCCATTCTATCGCCGCGCGAATTTGGCTTCGGCCTCGCGCAGACCTTCACCGCTCAGTCGGTCCACCAGCGCGCGGTTTCGATCTGGACGCCGCTGGCGTTCGCCATCCAATCGCTGGGGCCGCTCGGCGCTCTGTTCGCAGGGCTGGGCCTGCTCGCGGCGCTCGCGCGGCTCGCGCGGTGGGAAGCAACTCGCGCCGAACGCGGACTTCTTCTGGTGCTTGGATGGGCTCTGGCCTATGGCGCACTGCTGATCCTGGTGTTCGTGAAGCTGCCCTCCTACATCGATCTGTGGATTCCGTTCCTGGCGATTCTCGCAGGCGTTGCGCTGGCGGGCCCTCGCGGCCGGTTCGGCTCCCCGGTCCTTCGCGCCTCCGCGGTGGCGGCGGCCCTGATCGCCGGCCTGCTCTCGAACGGCGGGTACGCCGCGGCCCGCGCCCTGACCGCGCGCGTGGCCGACACCCGGATCTCCGCGGGGCAATGGATGGATGCTCACGCCGCGGCCGGAGATTCGATCCTCGCCGATCTGGGCGCGTTCGTTCCGGATCGGCTCACGCACGTGCGCTGGAACGGGTGGGGCAGCCCGCCGCGCACGGTGTACGACGAGAATGCGACGTGGGGATGGGATCCGGTGTGGCCCGAATGGTATGGAGGGCACCGCCGGCTGTCGTTCGAGAACGTCAAGTGGAAGGACCCGATGATGCTCCTCGCCGAGCGGCCGCGCTGGATCGTCACGTCGGATGCGTGGTCACAGATTCGTGCGCGACCTTCCCACGCGAGTGAGACCGCCGCGCCCGAGTACGACGCGACGCTCGCGGACGGCAGCGCCGGGTATGCGCTCTGCGCACGATTCGACCCCGCCCCGGCCCCCGCGAACCCGTGGAAACTGCTCGCCGCGCTTCGTCCCCCGCGTTCCGCGGTTCAGTATGGCGGTCCGGATCTGCGGATCTACGAGCGGGTGCGCTAGATCGTGGGCGCCTGGACGAGGCGGCCCCGAGCACCTCGCCCGCCGGCGCCTCCGGTCGGCAGCGACGCCTTGCGGCTGCATTCGGCCCCGGCTAACGTAGGGTGCGTTTCGAACGCGCCACGCTGGCGGCGGCGGCGGCCCCGGCCATCGAGATGGAGGAGACGGTGAAGCAGAAGCTTCCCCACTTTCGGGGGGCATTGGTCGAATTGTTCGCCCGGATTCGGTGGAAGCTGCTGATGATGATGCCGAACGAGGGCCGGATTCGCGTGTTGCGGCAGCACGGCGTCCGCATCGGCGAGGATTGTCTGATCTACACCACACTGTTCTCGACCGAGCCGTATCTGGTCGAGATCGGCGACCACGTCGCGATCTCCTCGGGGACCAGCTTCGTCACGCATGACGCCTCGGGCTGGGTCTTCAGGGAGCACCCCAAGATGGATGTCTTCGGACGCATCCACGTGGGGAACAACACGTTTTTCGGCACCAGCTGCACGGTGCTGCCCGGCACGCAGATCGGTTCGAATTGCATCATCGGGTCGGGCTCGGTGGTGCGCGGGGTCATTCCCGACGATTCCGTCGTGTTCGGGAATCCAGCCCGGGTCATCATGAAGACTTCATTGATGAAACAGCTGCTCGTGAATCACAAGCACCGGCTCGACACCAAGTACCTTCCAGCGAAGGACAAGGAAAAGGTTCTGCGGCGCCACTTCGGGCTCCCGGAGACCGGATCCAGGGGGGAATGAGTCTTGGCCTCGGATACCATGACGGAGATCCACGACTACGTGCGGATGGAGTTCGCGCCGGAGCGGGCATCGGTCGCTCCCGATGAGAATCTTCTGGCCCAGGGGATCGTCGATTCGCTCGGCATTCTCAAGCTCGTGACGTTTCTCGAGCAGCGATTCGGGTTCGAGGCCGCCGATGACGACCTGGTCCCCGAGAATTTCTCGACGCTCGAGATGATCCGGGATTTCGTGGAGAGGAAGAGGAAGCCCTGACGATGGATCTCTCGTTCACGCCCGAGCAGCTCGCCCTGCGCGGCGAAGTCGTCAAGTTCGCCCGCAAGGAGCTGAACGCCGGGCTCGTCGAGCGCGACCACCAGCAGGCGTTCTCACGCGAGGGCTGGGACAAGTGCGCCGCGATGGGAATCCATGGTCTGCCGTTTCCGCGCGAGCATGGCGGGTCGGGGGCCGACGTCCTGACCACGATGCTGGCGATGGAGGGGCTGGGCTACGGCTGCCGGGACAGCGGGCTGATCTTCGCGATCAACGCCCAGATGTGGGCCGTGCAGATGCCGATCCTCAACTTCGGCACCGAGGAGCAGAAGCGCAGGTACCTGCCCCGCCTGTGCGGCGGCGAATGGATCGGCGCCCACGGCATGACGGAGCCGGGCTCGGGTTCCGATTCGTCGGCGCTCGCGACCACCGCGGTCCGACGCGGACACCGCTGGATTCTGAACGGAACCAAGACCTTCGTGACGAACGCGCCGATCGCCGACGTGTTCGTGGTGTTCGCCACCACCGACCGAGCGCGGGGCTTCATGGGCGTGACCGGCTTCGTGGTGGAGAAGGGCGCCCCCGGCTTTCACGTGGGCAAACCGATCGAAAAAATGGGCCTCAAGACCTCGCCGATGGCGGAGCTCGTCTTCGAAGACTGCGAGCTCCCGCTCGACGCCCTGCTCGGAGAGGAGGGCGGCGGCACGCGGGTGTTCAGTTCCTCCATGGAGTGGGAGCGCGGCTGCCTGCTCGCGAGTTCCCTGGGCGCCATGGAGCGCCAGCTCGAGACCTGCGTCGATTACGCCACGAACCGCCGGCAATTCAACCGCCCGATCGGCAAGTTCCAGTCGGTCGCGAACAAGATCGTGGACATGAAGGTGCGTCTCGAGACGTCGCGTCTCCTTCTTTACAAGCTCGCGTGGCTCAAGTCGGCCGGCGGAGAGGCCGTGATCGACGCCGCGATCGCGAAACTCCACTTGAGCGAGTCGTGGGTCCAGTCGTGTCTGGACGCGATCCAGATTCACGGAGGCTACGGCTACACGACCGAGTTCGAACTGGAACGTGACCTGCGCGATGCGATCGCCGGCCGGATCTATTCGGGAACCTCCGAAATCCAGCGGAACATCATCGCCGCGCAGCTTGGATTGTGACGCCAGGGACCTAGGGACGTGACGAGCTTCCTGCTCCAGCACCTGCTGATGGACGCCGCCCGGCGCGCGCCGGATGCGGCGGCGGTCCGCTTCGAAGAGGAGACGCTGAGCTACGGCGAGCTCGACCGGCTCTCCGATCGGCTGGCCCACGCGCTCGCCGCGCACGACGTGCGGCGCGGCGACCGGGTCGCGATCTACCTGCCGAAGTCCACGGCCTCGCTGATCGCGATCCATGGCATTCTCAAGGCCGGAGGCGTCTACGTGCCGCTCGATCCCGGCGCCCCGGTCCAGAGGCTCGCCTACATCCTGGAGGACTGCGGCGTGCGATGCGTCGTCGCGGCCAGCGCGAAAGCCGCCGCGATCCGCACCATGGTCGAGGGGGGCGCGCGGGTGCGGACGGCGGTGTTCACCGACGATGGAGGTGATGCGGGCCTCGGAGACCTCGGGATTCAGACGGTGCCGTGGGCGCGCGTGCTCGGCGGCGCGGAGGTGGGGCCGCCCGTGATCGCGTCGATCGCGACCGATCTCGCCTACATCCTTTATACCTCGGGTTCCACCGGCACTCCCAAGGGAGTGATGATTTCGCACCTCAACTCGCTCACGTGCGTCCACTGGGCCGCCGCGGAGTTCGGCGTCACGAAGGCCGACCGGCTCTCGAGCCACGCGCCGTTTCATTTCGACCTTTCGATTCTCGACCTGTTCGTGGCGATGAAGGCCGGAGCGAGCGTGGCGCTGGTGCCGGATGGTACCTCGACGTTCCCGATCCGGCTCGGCCAGTGGATCGAGAAGAACCAGATCACGATCTGGTATTCGGTCCCCTCGATCCTGACCCTGCTGCTGCTGAAGGGCCGGCTCGACCGGCTGGATCTCTCCTCCCTGCGCCATGTGCTGTTCGCGGGCGAAGTGTTCCCGAACAAGTACCTGGCCGCCGCGATGCGCGCGGTGCCGCACGCGGAGTTCGTCAACCTTTACGGCCCGACCGAGACCAACGTCATCACGTTCTATCGGGTGCCGGCCGCCCGCGGGGAGCAGGGCGAACCGATCCCGATCGGGCGGCCGTGCGCGAACGGCGACGTATTCGTGGTCGGCGAGGATGGGAAGGTGGTCACGGAGCCGGGCGTGACGGGCGAGCTGTTCGCGCGCGGCACGACGGTGGCGCTGGGTTACTGGGGCGACCCTGAGAAAACCGCTCGCGGTTTCCTGCAGAACCCGCATCAGATGGATTTCGCGGAGCGCGTCTATCGCACCGGGGACATCGTGTCGCTCGGGACCGACGGGAACTACCGGCTGCTGGGCCGCCGCGATCGCATGATCAAGAGCCGCGGCTACCGCATCGAGCTGGACGAGATCGAGATCATCCTCAACGCGCATCCTTCGATCCGGGAGGCGGCGGTGGTCGCGGTCCCGGACGAGTTGAGCGGGAACCGAATCCTGGCTTTCGTGGCGGGCACCGACGGCCGGGAGCTGAACGCCGGATTCCTGCGCGACTACTGCCTCGAGAGACTGCCGCGCTACATGGTGCCGGAGAGCTTCAATCTGCTCGACGAGCTTCCGAAGACTTCAACCGGGAAAATCGACCGCGCGCGGCTCGCGCGCGGATAGGCGCCGACCGGCCCGCTGCTTCCGCACATGCGCGACCACGCGGTCGAGGATCTCGCTCAGCCGATCGTAGATCATATCGGGCGCATGATTCGAGGTCACGTAGGAGCGAGCGCGCGCTCCCGCGGCGCGGCGCGCCTCGGGGTCCGAGAGCAGCCGGCCGACTTCGCGCACGAGTTGCGGGTACTCCGAGACCAGGGCTCCCAGGCCCTGCCGCGTGACGAGCGCGTCCGGATCCACCGCGGACACGGTGGGCAGCCCGCACGACCACGCCTCGAGCATCACGTTCGAAAAACCTTCGACCGGCGAAGTGTGCACCAGCAGCGACGCTCCCGCGAACAGCTCCGCGATCCCGGTGGGATCGACGAAACCGCGCACCGAGAGATTCGGGGTTCGATTCGCGGCCTCCTGCGCTCGGCCCCAGTGCTCCCGCGTGAGTGGCGGCGGTGGGATCACGCCCGCCATCACGAAGCGGCGATCCGGGAACTCGCGCGCAAGATCGGTGAACCACTGCGGTCGCTTGATGTCCTTGTACGTGCCGAGCCACACCACCGTGCCGTCCTGCCCGGAATCGACCGCGTGCGCGGGAATTTCGACCACGTTGTGCAACACCTGGCTGTCGAGTCCGAACTCGAGGCGCAGACTCCGGCCCTGCGCTTCGGTCTGGGCGATCCGCAGATCGGCCTGTTTCAGCGCCCGCCGGTACCACACGCGATCGAGGATGCTCGGCTGCCGGGGCAGACTCGCGATCACCTCGTAGTCGCTCGCGACGTGCAGCACGAATCCCGCGCGGCGGGAGCGCGCCATGTCGAACGTGATCCCGGACGGCACTCCGGAGCCGTTCACGTAATACACCTCGGCGTCGGCGCGACGCAGAGCCGCAATCGAACGAGTCAGCCGCGGGTGGAAGAACCGCACCACCGGGATTGGGCTCACGAGCCGGAACGAGCGCAGCACGAGGATGCCGTCGATCACGAGGCGCTCGGGTTGTCCGAAATCGCACGTCACGATGCTCACGTCGAAGCCGCGCGCCTGGAGCCCGCGCGCCAGCTTCAGCTGCTGGGTTTCCGCGCCGCCCGCGAATTCGACCCGCGGGCCGCTCCCGAGCAGCGGGAACAGGTACTCGCAGTTGAAACAGATGCGGCCCCGCCCGCTCACGAAGCCCACCGCTCGAGCGCGGCTTCGAGTCGCGGGCGCACCTGCTCCCACGCGTACTCCAGGGCGGTGCGTCGTCCGCCTGCCGCGAGCCGGTCCGCGAGCTCCGGATCCCGGATCAGCCGCTGAAACGCCGCCTTGAGCGCGGCGGGATCATCGGGCGGGATCAGGAGTCCGTTCTCCTCGTGGCGCACCAGGTCGCGAACCCCCGCGACCGGCGTCGCGATCACCGGCCGGCCGAACGCCATCGCTTCGAGCAGCACGTTCGGCAGCCCCTCGCCCTTGCGCGCCGCCAGCACCACGAAGGCGCTCTCCCGATAGAGAGTCGCCAGGCGCTCACGCTCCACGAATCCTTCGAAGCGCGCGGGCACGCCGCGCGCTCGAGCCAGCGCCTCGAGCCGCGCGCGCTCCGGCCCGGTGCCGGCCACCACCAGCGGGAACGCGAGTCCGGCCGAGGCATCGATCACGGTGTCCATGCCCTTGTCGCGGATCAGCCTCCCGACCGCGAGCACGCATGAGCCCCGGCGAGCGAGCGTGTCTGCCCGGGGAAGATCGAGCCCGTTCGGCACCACCTCGAGATGCGCTTCGACCGTTCGCCGCGTCCCGGGCGCGAAGCGCTCCATCTCGCGCAGCAGGGCGGCCCGGTTCTCCTCGCTCTGCACCAGCACGCCGTCCGCCTCCCGCCAGACGCGCGGGCCGACCCAGCGCGCCCACCGGGAATCCTCCAAGCGATACTCCCCCTCGCCGCGGATCCAGACCACCGCCGGGATACCGAGCCGTCTCTTGAGTCGCACGCCGGCATAGCCGCTGATGAAGGTCTGGAAGCACAGCACGACATCGGGCCGCGGCTTGAGCGCCGTCACCGCGCGCGTGATCGCCGAGAGGTCCCGCACCGCGCGCCACAGCGGCACTCCCGAGAGCGGCAGGCGCATCACGGTGAATCCGTCGCGTCGCTCGGTGCCGGGCGGCGCGGGCGGCTCCCGCCGCGTCACTACGGTCACGCGATGGCGGTCCGAGAGGCGGCGCGCCCAGCACTCGGCCTGATGCTCGGCTCCGCCCAGCGCGCCGGGTGGAAAACGCCCGATCAGGATCGCGATGTGGAGCGGTCGGATCGAATCGTTCACGTCACCAGGTCCGTGATTTCGCTGCCGCCGCCGGCGTGCTGCTCCACCCGCAGCTGATTCCCGACCCGGCGGAACATGGTTCCGCGATTCGTCGGCCGGTCGCTTCCGGTGCGGGTCACGAGCAGGAGGCCCCCTTCGATCAGACGCGCGCTCAGGGCCTGCACCATGCGGCGGATCGTGTCGGAGCCAAAGTATCCGAGATTCAGGATGTTTGCGGCGCGGATGATCGCGAAGGAGCCGGTGAGCGTGGGCCGCAGGATGTCCTCTTCGTGAAAGTGAACGCCCGGGACATCTTCAGCCTCCGGCGAGATCAGCGATACGCTGGACAACGCATAGCCGGCGAGCGGCTCGTGCAGCGCGACACGGAAGCGCCTCACGTCTTCCCGCATCAGCCGCCGCGCGAGCGCATAGAAATGCGGGCGCAGCACCAGATCGCGAGGCCGGAACCTCCACGGAGATGCCCAGCCGCCGACCTCGATCTGAATCACCTGCTGGTCGGCGTCGAACAGCAGATTGCAACCATCGACACGACGGACATGGCGGGCGGAGATCATCAGGTCCGTGCCCCACGCCTCGCACGGGATTCCAGCCGCACTGAAGGCTCTATGCATCTCGACGGTCGAGATTCCCGAGGAACAGGCCACGTCGAGAACGCGCAGCGGGAGGCGCTCGAGGTCGCTCGCGAGGCGGACCAGCATCGGAAACAGGTCGTTCATGCGGTTCGGGAGCGTGGCCTTGTACACGCCGTTGCGCAGCACCAGGCTCTGGAAGAACTCGTGCTGAATCTCGGCGTTTCCGGACCGGCAGGCCTCCCGGTATTCTGCCACCGGAATGCAGCGCGCGTCACCGTGTGGCCCGAACCGGCGCAGGACATCCCGCAGCGTGACGGCCGTCCACATGTCGGGACGCATTGCGTGACGCGCCAGCGTGTGCACACCAGGATTGATCACCGCTCCTCCCCCTCGCTCGCGGCCCGGGGCCGCGGTTTTTCCACGCGCGGCGGGTGCATCGACGCGCCCGCCGCACTCAGCACCGCAGCATAGCATCGCGGCTCGGAGACGTCGCGGCGCGCCACGCTCCGGCGGGCGACCCGGAAGAATCCGACCGGCAGTCCCGAGAAGTAATCGTTGTCGAAGAAATAGTCGCTGAGCCGCAGGTTCGCATAGTGCGGCTGGCGGATCATGCGCGCCTGGACCTGGTAGTCGCCGTTCGCGACGTCGAGCGGCACGACCAGAGAAAACGAGTCGCGCACCGCCTGATCCGGCGTCCAGAGGTCCACGCCGTATTCGCCGCCGACCGGCAGATGATCGGCGCGGAAACGATAGCGCTCGTGATGAAGGCGCTCGATCAGCTTGCGAAGCGGCTTCGAAATGCACGCGGGCGGCGTGAATCCGCCCGGCAGCGGGCGATCGAATCGCACTGCGATCTGGTAGGAGCCGGCCGGCAGGCGCTCGATGGCCCGCCACACGATCACGCCGCGCACCGTGTCCCCGGGGGCCGCGACGCGGGGGGAGAGAGCGAAACCGAGCAGCGCCGGGGCCCCGGGCGCCACGCGCCGCGCGATGCCGTCCGTCCCGGGCCGGTAGCGGTTCACGAACGGGCGCGACGCGACGGGGGTGCGCAGCGTGTCGAGCGCGGCACGATGGACCCAATACACCACGAAGTCGCCGCGGTCGTACACGCGCTCGAACGCCGAAGGGAAGCGATCGAGCCGCCCCCGTTCCTCAACGAACCACTCCGGCCGCGGGGTCCAGTAGTCGAGCGCCGGCACCTCTGCAAAGCGCCGGTTGAGCGCGATCGCGTCCACGCCGTAGCGTGCCAGCAGGGCGCGCATGCGGGCCCAGTCTCCGAATGGGTCGAGCGCGTCGCGCGCATCGAGCAGGCGGCGGAGCGCCTGGGGGTCGCTCGGCGAGCTGTGCTGATCGAGCAGGGTGACCACGTAGTCGTGCGTCATCATGGGGACCGCGTAGCTGGTCAGGGGATCCGACAGCACGACGCTCCCGCGCGGCAGGTGGGCATCCATCCACTCGAGATCGGCGCGCCAGACCAGAGGGCTCAGGCGCCGTTCGTCGGCCGCGATCTCACCGGAGTGCCGCGCGACCCGCGCCGCATCGAGCAGGGCGGGAGCGAGCAGCAACGCGACGGCGCCGAGCTGCGCGGCGGCCATCCCGCGCGCGCGCGGCGCGCCGGAACGCAGATCGGCGATCAGTCGGGGCAGCGCCCAGGCCACAAGGGCGGCCAGCGGCGTCATCCACACCACGCGCATCAGCAGATACCCGACGCGGGGCTGGAGCACGCTCACCACCGGCGGCACGAACAGGATCGTCCCGACCGCGGCCGCCGTGGTGAGCAGGAACAGCGCGGCCGCATCGCCGCGTCCCTCTCGCCACAGCCGGGGCGTGAGCATCGGAAACAGCAGCCATGCGCTTCCCATCCAATCCCACAGCACGCCCGGCGAGACCACGCGGACGCCGTCCCACAGCGTCAGCAGACCCTGGGCCTCGGTGTGAATGGGGTTGACCGGCGCCGGGGTGCGCAGCAGCTGCCACAGGGCGAACGGCGCCACCGCTCCTCCCACGGCGAGAGCGGTGCCGATCAGCCGTCGCAGCGACGGACCGATCCCACGCTCGCGCAGCGCGAGCCCCGCTGCGAGCGCCGAGAACACGATCGCGAACTGAAGCGCGGCGAACACGTGGGCGGCGACCGCCCCGATCGCGAGAGCGGCCGCGGCTAGCCGTGTGCCGCGCGACGGCCGGGCCAGATCCGCGAGCACCGCGACCGCGGTCGCCAGCGCGAGATGGTCGGCGAGCTTGGCGGCGTACACCGTCTCGCGCATCGGGGTCGATGCGAGCGAGCCGCCGTAAGTGAGAAGCAGCGCCCAGGCCGCGAACGCCGCTCCCGGGCCGCCCGCGAGCAGAGCGCCGAACGCCGCGACGTTGAGGATCAGGAGCGGCGAGAGCAGGATCGGCAGGTCGCGCCACGCGACCAGCGGCGTGACTCGCGCGATCACCGCGATCAGCGCGGCCTCGCCGTGCCACAGGAACTTTCGCGGATCCACGCCGGCCCCGCCCGCATCGCGGAAGAACGCGTCGTTCGGAAACAGCACCCCGTGCTCGAGCATGCGGCGGATGGTCCCTACGTGATCGGGCGAGTCCGAGACGTAGTGGAGCGGCGCACCCAGTCGCGCCGCGTACGCGCATGCGCACAGCGCCGCCAGCATCGTGAGCGCGAGGGCCGCACCCGCCGGCGCTTCCGGGGCGGATTCCCGGTGCCCCCCCGCGAGCGGCGCGGTCTCCCGTTCGAGCGCGGTCACGACCTCCCGGGCCACGCCGCCCGAACGGCGCGCCAGCACCACCGCCCACAGCAGCGCGTTCGCGGGCAGGAGGGCGGTCGCCAGGTGCGTGAAGGGAACGCGCGCGATCGCGCACAGCGACAGCAGCACCGCGTTCCATGCCACGCCGAGACCCAGCGCCCAGCCCGGGGCGAGCCACGGGCCGCCCGGTGGCCGCGCGTGGAGCAGCTTCAGCCACGCGAAGCCCGGGACGAGCAGCAGCGTGATCCCGGTCAGAACCACGCGCAGCGCGGGCGGGCACGATGCCAGCAGCCCGGCCGCGAGCGCGGCCTGGAGCAGCAGCTCGCCCGACAACGCGATCAGCGTCGACCGAGTTCTCATGCGTCCGCGGAGTCGGCGCGCCGCATCCAGGCCGGACGCAGATCCGTCATCATCTGCCGCAGCCCGGTGCCGCGCCCAAACGGATAGGCCAGCACCGAATAGAGCGGCAGGAACAGCGCGAGTTCCACGAGCATGTGCCCGGCGTGCGCGGTCAGGCTCTCCGCTCCGGGCCACGGCACCAGGCGATCGATGCCGAACGCGAGTCCATAGCTGATCGCGAGCGGCATGAAGGTCCTGAGCACACGCGCCGGCACGCCCCGCGTGGTGCCGCGCAGGCCGGCGAACGCCATCCAGCTCATCACCACTCCGTTGAGCACGTACGCGATCAGGGTGGCGCACGCCACGCCGGTGATGCCGGATCCCAGCCGCACCGCCACCAGGTCGAGCGCGGCGCCGAGCAGGGATCCCGCGAGCGCCACCGGGACCAAGAACGCCTGGCGCCGCAGCGTCATCAACACGATCGCCGAGAAGCCGACGAACGCGATTCCACCCGCCCCGAAGCACATCAGACGCAACGCCGGGAGCCCCGGGAGGAACTTCGGCAGCAGCACGAACATCAGGTCCCGCGACCACAGAAACGTCACGCCGCACAGCACCGGCGTCATCACGGCCAGCGTCTGGTAGGTGCGCTCGACCTGGGAGCGCACCGCCTCGGGCCGGTCCCCGCCCTCCCGGTAGCGCTTGAGCAGCTGCGGATAGAGCACGAAGCTCACCGAGTCCGGAAGGTAGAGCAGCAGCGTCATGGCGGTCACGGCCAGGCTGTAGTAGCCGAGCGAAATCGTGTTGAGACACTTGATGATGATGACGCGGTCGAGCGATCGCAGGATGACGGACGCCGAGTAGAGGTACATCGGGGCGCCGGCGCGCAGCAGCGCCAGGCATTCCGAGGAAGCCTGCGGGGCGAACGGCGCGATGTGCCGCGCCTGCCATTGGCTGACGATCGAAGCGATCACGGTGCCGACCAGCCAGCCGCCGAGCAGCGCCCACATGCCGAACCGGGGCATCAGGGCCAGCGCGAGGCCCGCTCCGATCACGCCCTGCACCAGGTACCAGCCGCTCACCGCGGTCATGTTGTTGTGCGCCCGCAGCAGATTGATGCGGTAGGAACCCAGGTTGCTGAGCACCACGCAGACGCCGGCCACGATCATGCCCCGCATTCCCCAGAAGTACTTGATCTTTCCGTTCGAGAACGTGAAATAGACCACGGTTCCGATCGCGTAGAGCGACGAGAGCAGCAGCACGTTGAACAATCCCGAACTCTTGGTGCGCCGGATCGCCTCCGCATCGCCGTCCACCAGCCGTGGCGGCAGCGTCTGGTCGAGACCCTGAAACGTGCCCGCGGTGGCGAGCATGCCGTAGTCCATGACCAGCTGGATGGCGTTCCACGCCCCGTAGGTGACCGGGCCCAGCAGGCGCGCCGCGATCAGCCCGCGCGCCATGAGCAGCACGCGGAAGACGTACTGGGAGGTCGCGAAGAAGATGGAATCCCGCAGAAACCTTCGTGGGTGCATGGGGGGAGTTCCGATCAGCCCGCGCGGCCGCGGCGGGACACCTGGCGGGCGGCGGTTCGCTCGCATAGTATTGAAGCACTCATGCACATCCATTCGACCCGTTTTCCCTCACGATCGTGAAGCTCAACACCCCGGGGACGCTCGCTTCGGACGGCGGCACGCCGGTGCGTTCCACGTTTCTCCCGCTCGCCCTGCCGTCGATCGGCGAATCCGAAAAGCGCCGCGTCATCGAGACGCTGGAGTCGGGCTGGATCACGACCGGCCCGCGCTCCCACGAGCTGGCGACCCGGGTCGCGGAGCTGGCCGGCGCGCGTCACGGCCTCGCGGTGAATTCGGCGACCGGCGCCCTCCACCTCGCGCTCGCGGCGCTCGGCGCGGGCGCGGGCGACGAGGTCATCACCTCCACGTACACGTTCGCGGCGTGCGTCAACGTGATCGAGCACGTCGGCGCGACCCCGGTGCTGGTGGACGTCGAGGCCGACACCCTTTCGCTCGATCCCCAGGCGGTCGAGGCCGCGATCACGCCGCGCACCCGTGTGATCCTCCCGGTCGATTACGCCGGGCATCCGTGCGCGATCGAGGAGATCGTGGCGCTGGCCCGCTCGCGCGGGTTGCGCGTGGTCGAGGATGCCGCGCATGCGCTGGGAGCGGCGTGGCGCGGTCGTCCGATCGGCTCGTTCGCGGACATCACCGCGTTCTCGTTCTACGCCACCAAGAACCTGACCACCGGCGAGGGCGGCGCGGCGGTCACGGACGACGAAGCGCTGGCCGAGCGCATGCAGGTGCTGTCGCTGCACGGCATGAATCGAGACGCGTGGAAGCGTTACGCGGACACCGGATCGTGGTACTACGAAGTCGTCGCGCCGGGATTCAAGTACAACCTGAGCGATGTGCTGGCGGCGATCGGGCTCGGCCAGCTCGAACGCTTCACCGAGATGCAGCGGCGCCGTTCCGCGCTGGCGGTGCGCTACCACGCCGCTCTCGCCGAGGTGCCCGAGGTGCGGCGCCCCATCACGCGCGAGGGAGCCACTCACGCGTGGCACCTGTATCCGGTCGCGCTCCAGCTCGAACGCCTGAGCTGCGATCGCGCGCGCTTCGCGCGCGAGCTGCGAGCCGAGAACATCGGGTCTTCCGTGCATTTCATTCCGATCCACTTCCATCCCCATTTCCGCGACACGCTTCCCTACCGGGCCGGCGCCTTTCCGGTGGCCGAGGAGGCCTACCGCCGCGCGCTCACGCTGCCGCTCTACCCGGCCATGACCGACCGCGACGTCGACGACGTGGTGGCCGCGGTTCGCAAGATCGCGCGGCATTTCCGGGCCTGATCCGCCGCCGGAACGCACCGGCTCACCGGGAGGCCTCGCCCAGTGAGCGCAGCGACAGACCCTCGCGATTCAGGTACCAGAGTCCGACCGCTGTGATCGGAAGCCACTGGCTCGCGAAGTAGAACCAGGAGAACGGCACCGCGGCCTCCTTCCCGACGTGGAACAGCGCGAGCCCCGCCACGCACGCCAGATTCAGCGTGCCGATGTAGCCGGGCGCAGCCGGCACCATGATCCCGATCGCGGTGATCACCAGCATGATGAGCCCGCCGTACCACGCGATCTGGATGTGCAGCGCTGCCATGCTGATCGTGAGCCCCAGGGAGAAAGTGAGGAACATCACGAACGACAGAAAAAACACCCAGGACAGGCGCTTGAGATCGCGGAACAACCCGAGACCTTCCAGAAAGTGATCGAGCGCCCGCGTCACGCGTTCGCGAGCCGAGGCCGGCAGGAACCCGGCGGTCCAGCCGATCATCGCGTGCGCGAGGCGCGGCTGGCGCTCGAGCGCCACCACGAACGCCGTGAGCGCCACGCTCAGCAACAGCAGCAGGCCGGCGCCGGCCTGCACCATGCGCCCGGCCTCGGTGTCGCCGCGCAGTGGATAGACCGCGAGCGCCATGCCGAGAATCGCAAGCAGCGTCAGCATGTCGACCGCGCGCTCCACCACGACGGTGGCGAGCAGCGTGGTCTTCGAAAGACTCTCGCGCCGCGCCAGCGCCCACGGCCGCACGAACTCACCGAGCCGGAACGGGAGCACGTTGTTCGCCATGAACCCGATCATGGTGGCGCTGAACAGGCTGCCGGTGCCGATCCGTCGCGGAGCGGTGATCAGCGAACGCCATCGCACCGCGCGAATCCAGAATCCCGCGAGCGTGACCGCCATGACACCGATGAAGCCCCAGTAATTGGCGTGTCGCAGCGCCGCTCCCACCTCACCCACGTGAATGTCGCGCATCGAGATCCAGACGCACACCGCCGAGATCGTGAGGCCCACGAGCAGCCGGACGAGGCGGTTCACGCGTTCCCCCGCGGGACACCGGCCGGGCCGCGCAGGGATTCGATCTGGTTCTGCAGCAGCCCCAGTTCGCGGGTCAGAACGCGATTCTCGCGGCCGAGACGCGACATCTGGATCGACATGTAGAGCAGCATCACGACCCCGAACGTGACTCCGAACGCGAACGCGGTCGAGCTTTCGTAGAGAATGCCCATGGCCCGCGTGATCGCCTGAAGCAGCGGCGTACTGAACCCGAGCGCTGCCATCGCGAGCGACGACACCACCCACAGCAGTGAGTATTCCTCGGAAAGCCGGCGGCGGCGCACCAGCTCCAACACGATCAGCACCAGCGCCACCGCGCCGAACGCGAAGATCGCCTGGGTGCGCGAGAGAAAGTGCATGGAACCCTCCTTCAGCGGGCCTGCGGACGCCGCAACATCGCCATGAGCGACGCGAGCAGGTTCTTGTACGGGTAATACAGCGATTTTCCGAGCGTGTAAAACGAACGGCCCGCGCGCCGCTCGCGCATGTGGGCCGGCACTTCGCACAGCCGGAACCCGGAGCGCGCCAGCGCGATCAGCAGCGGCGCGTCGGGAAAATCGTGAGGCAGATCGTGCTGGAACGCTTCCATGACTCCGCGCGAGTAGGCCCGGAACCCCGACGTGGTATCCGCGATCGCGTTCCCGATCGCGAGCCCCGTGACCGCCGAGAACAGCCGCATGCCGAGCCGGCGCGTGGCGGGCGCCTGATACCCGGTCGGAGTCCGGTAGCGCGATCCGATCGACACGTCGAAACGACCGGCCAGCACCGGCTCGACCAGCACCGCGAGATCGGCGGGATCGTGCTGGCCGTCCGCGTCGAGCTGCACCGCGGCCTGGTAGCCTCGCGCGAGCGCGTACCGGAACCCGGTCTGGAGCGCGCCGCCCACGCCCAGATTCACGACGTGCCGCACGACCGGAACGCAGAGGGCGCGGGCGACGGCGCCCGTCGCATCGCGCGAACCGTCGTCCACCACCAGCAGGTCGAACTCGGGCGCGAGGTCGCGCACCTCGGCGATCGTGCGCGGCAGACTCTCCTCTTCGTCGTGGGCCGGGATCACGATGAGGCAACGCGCGCCGCTCATTCCGCCCCCCGCGGCTCGGACGAGGGCACCAGGCGGCCCGCGGCCGCCACCAGCCCATCGCGCGAGCGCCGCAACCATGCCCCCTGCACCGGCAACGACGAGAGTTTCTCGAGGTCGTAGCCGGTCACGAGCTGCAGCGCGAACAGCGCGAACACGCCGAGCGGCACCAGAGCGAGTCGCGCCGCGAAGCTCCAGCCGAAGATCGGCGGCCGGTCGAGCAGCAGGCCCGCCACCAGCAACGGCACGGTGACCGCGATCGCGGTCAGGGCCGCGCGCGCGCGGTCGGCCGCGCCTTCGCGCACCATGCGCGACAGAAGAACCAGCGCCGCGATGTACGAGACCACCGCTCCCGCGAGATTGGCCCAGCCCGCCCCCATCATTCCGACCGTCGGGACCAGCGCGAAGTAACAGCTGAACTCGGTGCCGAACTTGATCAGCGCCAGGGTCAGCACGGTGCCGGGCCGGCGCATCGCCTGGAACAGCATGGTGAGGGGCTGCTGGGCGGTGCGCGCAATCGGAACCAGCGCCATCACGCGCAGCAGCGGCACCGCCGGCAGAAACAGCGGGCTTCCGACCAGCAGCGTGAGCTCGCGCGCGAACACGAACACTCCGAACGAGAGCACGCAGGCCGCGACCTGGATCAGCCGGAACGCCTGGTCGAACACGTTGCGCAGTCGCTGGCGTTCCTCGCGAGCGACCAGATGAGTGAGCGAGGGCAGCAGCGAGGAGGGAAGCGTGTGCGCCAGTTCGATGAAGCGCTCCAGGGTCTGAAACGCGAACGAGAAGTAGCCGAGCTGCGCCGAATCGAACAGCTTTCCGAGCACCACCTTGCCGAGATTCTGGCCCGACAGGAACGTGATGCGCGCGCCGAGCAGCGGAAGGCAATACGCCGTGATCGAGCGCATCAACTCGCGCGGCCCGGCTTCGGGCTCGTCCGCCCGGTTGTCCCCGCGACGCAGCAGCCACAGCAGCACCAGCGTGCTCACGATGCCCTGCACGACCGTGAGCACGGTGAGCCCGACCGCCAGAGCCGCAAGACCCTGTCGCGTGAACCACAGCAGACCGACCATCAGCGTCTTCAGCACATGAAACACCACCGCCAGCAGGCATACCCATCCGAAGCGCTGCATGCCGTAGAGCGCCGCGCGCCCGGTGGTCGAGAACCCGTCGAACACCACCATCAGCGTGAGGAGCGGCAGCAGCATCGCGAGATCGGGGGTATGAAACTGGCCCGCGAGCACCGGCGAGATCACGAGCAGCAGCGCGCCCGCCACCGCGCCGAGCGCGAGTTTGAATCCGAGTGCCAGCAGGTGCGCCCGCCTGAGCGTCCGCAGCGCGCCTCGCGCCTGGTATTCGGCGGCGAATCGTTCGAGGTAGGTTTCGAAGTTGCCGGTCGCCATGGTCGCGAGCCCGGCGAACGAAAGCGCCAGCGTCATGATCCCGTACTTGGTGGGGCCCAGCCAGCGCAGCAGGAGCGCGAAATACATCGTGCCCGAGACCAGCGCCGCGACCTTTTCGATCGCGAGATAGAAAGCGCCCCGCGAGACGCTGCGCGCGATTTCTCCGCTCTTCATGCGTCCCCCGCCCCCCTCACGCGGCGCTCCCCGTGAGCGCGTCGAGCTCCGACTCGAGAAATCCGCGCACGTCCCGCAGGTGCCCGACCTCTCGCGGGATCGGACGGTTGGACCACAGCAGGGCCGCCATGTCGGGGTGAGAGGGATCGTAGCCGTGCATGGCCGCGAGCGGACTCGTGCCCATGAACGAGGGCACCATCAGAACGCCGGGATCGAGCAGGAACAGGTCTTCCCCGTACGCCGCGTCCGCGAACCGGGTTCCTTCGCGATCGAGATCTCCGGCATCGAGCCAGCGGCCGGGCGCGCCTTCGAGCGCCGCGCGCACGGATTCGCGTGCCGCCCGACGGCGCCACCAGAATCGCGCCATGGTGGAATCGAAGAACGCGACGTAATCGCGCGGCCAGCCTACGGCGAGGCCCGCGAGCCGGGCCATCACATCCTCCGTGCGCGCCACGTCGACCATGCCGTGATCGGACAGCAGGTAGATCCACAGATCCTCGCCGCTCCGCTTCGCGCGCTCGGTCAGCCGCCCCACCACGGCGTCGTAGCGCGAAAGCGATTCGCGCACGCCGCTCCCGCGGCTGCCTTCGTGATGAAGCTGCGCGTCGAGATCCGCGGTGTAGACGAACAGGAATTCAGTGCTCTCGAGCTCGCGCTCGAGCCACGCCAGGTTGTCCTGCTCCGGCGTGCGCCAGTCGCGGTGAGCCCAGGGGACGCCGCTCTTTTCGAGCGTGTCCCACAGCGAAGGCAGCGGCAGGCCGCCCGGCGAAAACACATCGGCGCGCTCCGCGAGATCGAATTCCGCGAGGATCGGGCGCGGGACCTCGTAGAGGTTGAAGTATCCGCGCACGCCGCGGCGCCGGACCAGTCGCGTGAGGGCGCGGGACAGCATTCCGCTGCTCTGGAGCCGCTTCGGGAGCGCACGAAGCGCGCCGAAGCCGCGAAACGGCGAATCTGCGGAGCGGCGGCGATACATGAGAAAGCGACCGTGTTCGCACGGCATCCGCCCGGTGAACAGGGTGGGCAGGGCGCCAGAACTGAAACCCAGCACGGTGTCGAGCTTGCGCCGGTGTTCGAGCGGCGCCGCGAATCCCGGCGCCGCCGACGCCAGGTTCCAGCCCAGAGCGTCCACCAGCAGCACCACCATGCGGCGCTTCATCGCGCTTCCTCGCTGCGCTGGCCATCCAGGATCCAGCGATCCCACGCCCGCACCGCCATGGCCGCGGCCGCGCTCCACCCGGCCGCGCCGCCGGCCGGGATCACGCCCAGCCGGGCGAGCGCGGCATTCGCCCGCGGCGCGAGCGCGGCCTCCCGCGGGAACGGCGCGTCGCGCGGATCCACCGGGGTTCCCGGCTCGAGCGCCGCGAGCAACAGGATCGCGGCCGAGGCATTCAAGCGATGTTGCGGCGTTCCGGCCGGCGCGAATCGCCAGCGGTTCCACGCCGATGGTCCGAGAGCGCCGCGCGTATCGAACGCTATCGCCTGCCGGACCCGGCTGCGAAAGCGGGAGCGGGAAGCGCTCGCGAGCGAGAGCGCGAAATCGTCGAGCGTCGCGGACCCGGCGATCGCGCGGGCGCGCCGCCGCCATGCAACGCACCACGCGCGCACCACGCGCTTCCATTCATCGTGGGCCTCGGAGCGTGAGGCCAGGAGCGTGGGTTCGCGGCGCCACGCCAGAGCGGCATCCCACAGCGCCGTGGCCGACCCGTCCCTGGCCGCGTGCGTTCGAGCCCACTCCACGCGCGCCGCCGCACCGTCGGGCCACGCGCCGCGCTCGAGCGCCGCGACCGAGGCGAGGTCGAGCGCGACCTTGAGCGTCGCGTGCCGCGCGCGCCAGCGATCGAGCGGTGAGCGGCCGAGCGACGCGTGCGCGGCGAGCAGCTCGAAACCGCGATTCTCGAGCAGCAGCGTGATCTCTTCGCTCGTGACGTCGCCCGGTGCGTGATCGGGCACGCGATCGAGCCACGACGGTTCGCCTTCGAGCACGCGACCGTGCCGTCGCAGTTCGAGCGTGCCGGGGCGCGCGCAGAGACGGGTGAGGCCCTCGGCCGTCAGGAATGCGGCCTCGAGCGGCGCCGCGAGCCCCGCATCGAGCAGCCTCGCGGCCAGCGTGGGCCGCGCGTCGCGTGCCCGGGCCCGGGCGGCGCGGCAGGAGGATTCGTCCGCGAGCACGACGTAGAGATCCACATCCGAAAGGCTGACCCGCCTTCCTTCCCACGCGATCCACACCGCCTCGGTGGTCGCGTGGCTGCCCGAGAGCAGCACCGCGCGCCGGGCCGGGCCCGCCCACGCGAGCGCGATTTCGAGCACGGCGTCCGGGGGGCCCGAAGCGAACGAGCCCGTGCGATCGGAATGGGACGGCACGGGCTCCTCGTGACTGTGCTGGAGCGGGATCATCGGGCGGACCGGGCGGGGGTCAGATGCGGCGGTAGATGAACTCCGGAATCTCGAGCAGACGCCGGTTGAGCACGCTGCCCAGCACCCGCGCGCCCGCCTTGCGCAGCAGGTCCACCGAGCGGCTGAGCACGGGCTTCTTGGTGCGGCCCGCCTCGACCACCATCACGACACACTCGGCCACCGCTGCCAGCGAGGAGGCTTCCGCTGCGTAGAGCACCGGCGGGCCGTCGAGCACGATCCAGTCGTAGCGCGAGCCGAGCGCATCGAGCCGCGCTTCCAGGTCGGCCGGCGAGTAGATCTCCGTACCGCGAATCGCCTCGGGCACCGGCAGCAGGTCCACGACCGGGGCGCCTTGCGCATCGCTCCCGACGCCGAACAGGCCCGCCAGCGAGCCCGGTTCTCCCGGCCGAAGCGCGGGGCGCTGTGCGTTGGCATCCACGAACAGCACGCGAGAGCGAGGATCGCTGGCGAGCGCGATCACGAACTGCGCGGCGACGGTGCTGGTGCCCTCTCCCCCCTGCGCGCTCATGAAGACCACGGTGCGCGGCTCCCGATCCACGATCGACGACTCGAGGCTTACGCGCAGCGTGGTCATCTCGCGCATCACCTGATCCGGAAGGCCGGCCAGCACCGTCGCATGGAGCACCGTCGCCTGGGCCGCGGAGCCGAGCGCGCGGGCCGCAGAATGGGCGGACGACGAAGGAATCGGCGTGACGGACGCGGGCGGCGGCGTCATCGCCGGAGCCGCCAGCGCGGGTGGTGGCGCGGAGCGCCCGGCCTCGGCTTTTCTCAGGGCGTCAAAGATCCGGCTCATGTGCGGGGCCTTCCTCCTCGACACATCAACGGGCCCGGCGCCGCTCGTTGAGCGTCGCCAGCACCGGAAGTTCGAGAGCTTCCTCGGCCTGGCTGGCGGTTCTCACCGTCAGGTCGAGGCCGTCGAGAAAGAACGCCAGCCCGATGCCCACCACCAGGCTGAACATGGGCGCGAGCGCCAGACGCACGTAATCGTGCGTGGTCTTCGAGGTGGCCCGGCCGGCCGGGCTCATCAGAACGATGCTCAGCGTCGGCGTCGTGTGCTGCGTGACGCGAGCCTGGTCGCTGACCCTGGACAGGTTTTCGAGGCGCGTCCTGAGCACGCCGATCTCGCGGTCCATCTCGGCCAGCCTGACCTGCTGGTCGGGCACGACGGCCAGCTGGGTCTGGTAGGTGGCGAGGTTGCGATCGATGACCCGGCCCGAGGATTCGAGCGCGTGGATGCGCGCGTTCGACATGTCCATGCGCGTTCCCACTTCCCGATGCAGAAGATTTCGTAGCGTATCGAGCGTCGCGGTCGCGTTCACCACTTCGGGCGAATCGTCGCGGTAGTGCTCCCGCAGCGTCGCGACCCGGGTCTCCTGATCGAGCACCTTGCGTTTGAAATCGACCAGCGCGTCGCTCGAGCCCTGGCCGCCCAGACCCGGCAACTCGATGTCCTGGCGGTCACGCATGGTCTCCATGGCGGCCACCGTCGAACGCATCTGCGCGAGATCCGCGTCGAGAGCGTCACGCTTCTTCTGCAGATCGCCGATCAGGTTCACGAGGCTTCGGGTCTGCTCCTCCGTGTCTGCGATGTGATTCTCATTCGTGAAGCGACGCCGGCGCTCCACCCAGTCCTCCAGTTCCTTCCGCACCCCCAGGATCTCGCCCTCGAAGAAGCCCTCGGGATAGCTCAGCGTCATGACGTTCTGGTGGTAATCGATGTAGGCGCTCAGCATCGCCCTGCACACCTGCTGCGCGATGATGGGATCGCGGTCCT
This sequence comes from Candidatus Eiseniibacteriota bacterium, assembly GCA_016178685.1. Lineage (GTDB taxonomy): Bacteria > Eisenbacteria > RBG-16-71-46 > RBG-16-71-46 > RBG-16-71-46 > JACOSU01. Next base: position 48,330 of record JACOSU010000081.1, read on the forward strand.
CGTAGGCGAGCGCCACCAGGTTGCTCTTGCCCACGACCTCGGCATCCACCCGGCGCACGTCGATGCGCGGCACGGCGCCGGCGGACTCCTTCTCGAGAATCTTTCTCGCGAGCTCGAGGACGGGACCGCTGCGCGCGATCGCCATCTCGGTCGCCAGGTCGGATTCCCAGTCGTTCATCACCCGGCGGTCGGGCACCAGCACGCTCTGCTGTTCACCGCGCTTGATGAGGATGCGCCCGCTCGACACGTAGGACTTCGGCGTGCTGAGGGCGATCACCACCACCGTGACGGTCGCGACCGCGAACAATCCGATGATCAGCCACTTGCGCCGGAACACCACGGCGAGGAATTCGCGCGCGGTCGCCTGGCGGCCGGGGGCGGGGGCAAACTGCAGGGGGTTGTCGTTCATGGCGATCGGCTACTTATGACCCGGGACGATGAACACCCGGTCGAGGTTGAACAGCTCCCAGCCCTCGAAGGCGAACGAGGTGACGTTCGTCAGGCCGCCGAAGAACATCCGCGTGAACACCTCGATGTTGCCGACGGTCGAGCGCGGCACGTACACGATGTCGAAGCGCGACAGCCGCAGATCACCCTTCAGGCCGCCGAACTTGAGAACGTCGTCCACCCGGACCTCGGCCACGCGCACCGTATTCGCGCCGTTGCGGTTGAACACGAGAACGTTGTTCCGGGCGGCGCCCTCCTTGAATCCCCCCGCCGCGGTGATGGCCTGGACCACGGTCATGTAGGGGTCCGCGGTCACCGGTCCGACCCTCACGACTTCGCCGATCACGTGAACCTGGTTCACGGCCAGCCTTGACAGCTCGACGATCACCCGCGGAGCCCGGATGTCGCCCGCCAGGAGTTTGACCAGCGCGCCTTCGAGCTCGCGAGGCGTGCGCCCGGCCGCGATCACGTCGCCGACCGGGAACACAGAGATGCGCCCGTCGGGACGGACCACCATTTCTCTCAGGATATCGCCGTTCAGATCCGCGCGAGGTCCAAAATCGAGCGTGAGCTCGTCGCCGGGAACGATCCGGTACTCGGGGACCGAGCTCCAGTCGAGCGCGAGCGAGTCGGCGTCTCCATAGGACGAAGCGGGGGTCAGATCGGCATGCGGCGCCGGGGTCGTCTCGGCGTGCGATGCGCTGAAAATCGCTGCCGTGGACGCGAGCGGGGCGCCGGCGAGCAGCGCGGCCGCGAACCACGGACGCAGAACGTTTCGAATCAAAATCGCTCCTCAGGACGAAGTATCACGAGGCCCCCCACGCTTCGGAGTTCCCAGACAGTCGTTGGGGACCGCCAAGGAAGGCACCGGACGCGGGGTGCCGGTCGGCCCTCTGGCCCCACCGGCAACCGGATTACCGGGCCGAAATCCCGTTGATTTCGACCCCAGCAGTAACAAGATGCGTCTCGGCTGGCCTCCGCCCTGTGGATCGAACCGCTGGCTGCTGCGCTACTTGAGCGCGACCGAGTATAGGGAGTCGGGAAGTCCGCTGTCAATTCGCATCTGGTCCCACCGTGGACAAGTGAGAACCACGCAAAGGGTGTGCCCGCCTCTCAGCGGTCGATCTCGGCCAGAATCGCGGCCGAGAGCAGCGGGACCATGATTTCGTGATGTCCGGTGAGGGCGAAACCGCGCGCTCCCGGCGCCCGGGTGGGTCTTTCCACCACATTCACGCGCGGGCGGTAATGCTGGATCTGGTCGAGATTCACGGTCGTGAGCCCGGACAGGTCGGCACCCAGATTGCGGGCCACGGACAGGGCCTTGAGGAAAACCTCGGGCATCAGAACCGCCGACCCGAAGTTGATCGCAACCGCGCCCTGCGCCCGCTCGAGGGTTGCGGCCAGGATCCGGAAGTCTCGGAGCGTGGTCTCCCCGAGCGCCGCTCCATCGCAGCGCGGATGATGATGGATCGTGTCGGTCCCGATCGCGACGTGCACGGTGGCCGGCACGCCGAGCCGCCACGCCGTGGCCAGCAGGCTGGCCGAGGCGTGCGGCGGACCCTCGCGGTCGAGCGCGCGCCCCCACGCCTCGCCCAGGCCCTCGCCGCGCTCGCGTCCTGCGATCATCTCGGCGTTCATGAAGTCGCCGGTCTCATCCACCATGCCGAAGGTCCCGGCGTGAAGAGCGGACTCGACGTCCTCGGAGGTCGTGCCGATGCGCGCGATCTCGACGTCGTGGATCGCGGCCGCGCCGTTCATCGCCAGGTGGGTGACCACGCCGCGCTCCATCAGCGCGATCAGGCACGGCGAGACGCCGACCTTGATCACGTGGCCGCCGATCATGGCCAGCACCGGCCGCCCGCCGCGGTGCGCGGCCGCGACGCGCTGGATCACCTCGCGGATCGCACGGGCTGCCAGCTGGTCGGGCAGCGCGTCGATCACGGCGCGCGCGGCAGCCGGATCGAGCGGACGGGCGAATTCCTCGACCCGGACGCGTGTCGGCCGCGTCGCGACCGAGCCCACGGTGAGACGCGACAGATCCGCTGCGCGATAGCGCGACATCAGGCTCCTGCTTTCGCGTCCTGCAGCACGACGCTGATGGACCCGATCGTGACCTTGCTCTTCATGAGGACGGGAATGCGCCGATCGTCCGCGGTCAGCCAGATCAACAGCCGGCCGTTGTGTTTGAAGATGCCCCCGGCTTTCAGGATGGGCTCGACCACCACGCAGTCGAACGTCCCGGCCGGCACGTGAACGCGATCGCGTCCCAGGATCCGGACTTCGAGCGGCTGGCTGCGCCGGCTCGCGTGGTAATCGAACACGACGCTTCCCCCCACCGGCAGGGCCTGGGTTCGCGTGAAGTAGAACGACGATAGCGCATCCTGAACGTGCGGCGGGACCGGAAACGTGCGGCCGTCGCTGTAACGCGCTTCACCGTTCGTCGAGTCGAAGACGATCCTGCTCTGCGTTCTGGACCCGCCCTCGTGTCGATCCTCGCGATAGCTGAGGCTGAAACGCCCCTGCGAGTCCCACACCGACTCAATGCGATTGCGCACCTTGTACGTGAGGCTGAAGAATGCGTTGGACTCGGCGCGCGCCACCAGAGTATCCACCGGCCGGCCGGCGAAGCTTCCGTTGCCGTGCACTTCGAGCCACGCGCTGCCGGCATGGATTGGCCCGTACTGAACCGAGAAGCGCAGCGATTCTCCGGGGCGAAACGGCCGCTCGACAGCCGGCAGCACATCGCCCAGTCCACCGCCCCTCGAGGCGGTCGCGGTGTCGGGATCGAACCCGGGGCCCTGCGAATCCGCAGCCGGTGCGAGACAGAGTATCGCGAGTGCGAGCAGCGCCGCGATCCGGTGGCGGCCGGGGCGGCCAGGTTGGGTAGCCGGGGCGCATGGCTCGAAGGCCGGCGCGGCCCGCCGCACGGCCACTGCCGGACCCGGACGCGGCGGTTCCGGATCGGGAGAGCGGGAACCCGATTGTGGGAATGCGCCGCCGGCTCTAGAATCACGGACACGCACCATCTCGAACGCGTTTAAGGCAATTCCAGTGCCGCCCTTCACAGGGCCCTCATGAGGACACTATGTCATCCAGCCAATCGCCTGTCAAACCTGTGCTTGCGGCGTCGGATCGGCTCCAGAACGTGGCGCCCTACGCGCTCGCCAGGGTGTTTCAGGATCGCGACGAGAAGGTGCGGCAGGGTGCGGACGTGATCGATCTGGGCGTGGGAAATCCCGACCTGCGACCGCCCGCGCTCGCGATCGAGGCGCTGAAGGCGGCGCTCGACGATCCCTCGGTGCAGAACCACCGCTACCCTTCATTCAACGGCCTGCCCGAGTTCCGGGCGGGGATCGCGCAGTGGTACCGCACGCGTTTCAGCGTGACGATCGATCCCGAGGGCGAGGCTCTCCCGCTGGTCGGTTCGAAGGAGGGCATCGCGAAACTTCTGTTCGCGCACCTGAACCCCGGCGATACGGTGTTGATGTGCACGCCGTGCTATCCGGCCTACCTGGGGGCCGCCGCGCTCACGCAGAGCCGGCTGGTCGAGGTCCCGCTGCTCGCGCGCAACCGCTTCCTGCCCGATCTCGGCGCGATCGACCCCGAGGACGCGCAACGCGCGAAGTTCATCTGCGTGAACTTTCCGAACAACCCGACCGGAGCGATCGAGACGCCCGAGTTCTACCAGGAGTTGCTGAGCTTCGCGCGCCGGCACGACCTGTTCGTGATCTCGGACATCGCGTATTGCGACCTGTCCCTCGATCCGTCGTACCGCGCGAGATCGTTCCTCGAGTTCGACCGCGACCACGAGCGAACCGTCGAATTTCACTCGTTCTCGAAGTCGTACTCGATGCAGGGCTGGCGCATCGGATTCGCGGTCGGAAATCGCGAGGGGATGGCGAACCTGTTGAAGATCAAATCGAACATGGATTTCGGCGTGTTCATGGCGATCCAGCGCGCGGCGCTCGCGGTGCTGACCGGTCCGCAGGACTATTGCCGCGAAGCGGCGAACACGTACCGTTTCCGGCGTGACGCGTTCCTCAGCGCGATCCAGCCGCTCGGCTATCCGGTCGATCCCCCGCTCGCGACGCTCTACGTGTGGCTTCCCATCCCGCGGCGTTACGGCTCGTCCATGGAGTTCGCGCGCGACCTGCTCGATCGGACCGGGGTCGTGGTCGCGCCCGGAATCGGCTTTGGCCGGGCCGGCGAGGGCTACGTGCGCGTGGCGCTGTGCGTTTCCGAGAATCGGCTGCGCGAGGTTGGGCGGCGCATGTCGGACGCGGGCTTTCGCTACTGAGCCGCTCGTCGCTTCGGCCATCGAGACTCCGGGGGCGGAATCTTCCCGGGCACGGTCGACGGACGCTGCGCCGCAGCCCGCTGCGGTACGGCTCGCCGCGGGACGTCCCTTGACCGCTCGCTAACCGGTTGGATAGAATCATTTCCCTTGCTCGTGAACGATGTGGTACCCGCGTTGGGAGCTTCACTCGTGAAAACCGTCAAGCGCTTCTTCCGCAACCTGTTCGCCCGCGTCGGCCTGGCGGGGGGATTGCTGTCGTTCTTCTGGCGCCGGAAGATCTGGTGGATGATCCCGCTGGTGGGAGCCATCCTGATCCTCGGTGTGCTGGTGATCTTCGGACAGTCTTCCGCGATCAGCGCATTCATCTACACCCTGTTCTAGTCGATGAGAACCAGTTCGCCCGCGGTGCAGCTGGGCTCCATCCGCCGCATCGCGCCCCTTCCGGCCGACGCTCCGTTCTACAGGCGCCTGTGGCACGCGTGGCAGGCGATCGCGCGCGTCATCGGAAATCTCCTCTCCCGCATCGTGACCAGCGTCGCGTTCGTCGTCCTCCTGCCGCTGTTCGCGATCGGCGTGCGGCTTTTCTCGGATCCTCTCCAGCTCAAGCCACGGCCCGCGCGCTGGATCCCGCTTCCACCGCCACCGTCGAACATTGATGAGGCACGGCTCGGGCTCTAGGCCCGACGCCTGAACGTCCATTCCATGAACGTACTCGGAATTTCATGCTTCTATCACGATTCCGCGGCCGCCCTGGTGCGCGACGGGGTGCTGATTGCCGCCGCCGAAGAGGAGCGATTTTCGCGAATCAAGCACGACTTCGGTTACCCGGAGCAGGCGATCGCGTTCTGCCTCGCTGAGGCCGGCCTCACCGCACAGGATCTCGATCACGTCGTGTACTACGAGAAACCATTCCTCAAGTTCGAGCGGATCCTCACGAGTTGCCTGCAGACCTTTCCTCGCAGCTATGAGGTCTTTCGCGAAGGAATGATCGCGTGGCTGACCGACAAGCTGTGGGTTCAGAATCTGATCAGCGACCGGCTCGGAGTGCCGGCGAAACGCGTGATCGCCATCGACCATCACGCCGCCCACGCGGCGAGCGCCTTCTATCCGTCGCCGTTCGACGAAGCGGCGATCCTGACCGTGGACGGCGTTGGCGAGTGGGCCACCGCGACGTTCGGCAGCGGAACGGGGAGCCGGCTCTCGCTGAGTCACGAGATCCGCTTCCCGCACTCGCTCGGCCTGCTCTACAGCGCGTTCACGGCGTTTCTCGGGTTCGAAGTCAACGAGGGCGAGTACAAGGTGATGGGCATGGCGCCCTACGGGAAGCCGCGCTATCTCGACGACGTGTGGAAGCTGATCACGCTCGGCGACGACGGATCGTTCCGCCTCAACATGGAATATTTCAGCTTCCAATACTCCGCCCGGCACACGTACAACCACCGGTTCATCAAGCGGTTCGGCCCGCCGCGGCCGCCCGGGATACACTTCTTCACCTCCACTTCGGGCTATCCCTCCTACTTCGGCCCGAAACCCGCCGACTATGAAGCGCTGGCGCGCACGAACCAGCACTACGCCGACATCGCGGCCTCGATCCAGCGGGTGACGGAAGAGGTGCTGCTTCACATGGCGCGCGCGCTCCATCGCCGGAGCGGGATGAAGAAGTTGTGCATGGCGGGCGGCGTCGCGCTCAACTCCGTCGCGAACGGCCGTATCCTGCGCGAAACGCCGTTCGAAGAACTGTATATCCAGCCCGCGGCCGGGGACGGTGGCGGCGCGGTCGGCGCCGCGTTCTATGCCTACCACCAGCTTCTCGGGAAACCCCGCGGCTTCATCATGAAGCACGGCGCCTGGGGCAAGGAATACAGCCAGGGCGAGACGCTCGACTGGCTGCGCGCGCAGAACATCGCGCACGAGATCGTGGACAGCGAAGACGTGCTGCTCGACCGGGTGGTTGACTCTCTGGTGCGCGGCGAGGTGGTCGGCTGGCATCAGGGCCGCTTCGAGTGGGGCCCGCGCGCGCTCGGCTGCCGCAGCATCCTCGCCGATCCGCGGCGCGCGGACATGAAGGACATCGTCAATACGAAGATCAAGTTCCGCGAGCCCTACCGGCCGTTCGCGCCCTCAGTGGTCGCCGAGGCCGCTGAACGATATTTCGACCTGCCGGACGCGGCCCGCCATTACCCCGCGCGCTTCATGCTTCTGGTCGCGCCGGTGCGGCCGGAACATCACGCGACATTGCCCGCCACGACTCACGTGGATGGATCCGGGCGGCTGCAGACGGTGTTTCGCGAGGAAAGCCCGCTCTATCACGGGCTGATCGAGCGCTTCGGCCGCGCCACCGGCGTGCCGGTCGTGATGAACACTTCGTTCAATCTCAAGGGCGAGCCGATCGTCACGACCCCGGCGAATGCGCACAGCACGTTTACGCGGTCGGAGATGGACCTGCTGGTGGTCGGCAATGTGCTGGTGCGCAAGAGCTGAACGCGAGCGCACTCCGTGAGACGCCTGCTCCCGAATCTCGCCCTGCTCGCGGGGAGCATCCTCTTCTCCCTTCTGCTGGTCGAGGGAGCGCTGCGTCTCCTCGGCTTCTATCCCTCGTTCGCGACCCCCGACCCCACGATCGGCCCGCGCTGGCTTGCCCACGCGCCGTACCGCTATTCGCTGGAGGGTTTCTCGCAGGGCCGCATGAACGCCGCCGGCTGGCGGGACCGCGATTACTCCGAGAAGAAGCCGGTGGGGACCAGGCGCATCCTCTTCCTCGGGGATTCCTTCGTCGCGGCGCTCGAGGTGCCGCTCGACAGCACGTTTCACAAGCGACTCGAGCGCCAGCTCAACGCGCGCGCGCTTCCCGGACACGGTACGGAAGTGATCGCACTCGGCCAGGGCGGCATGGGTACCACGCAGGAATATCTGACCTACCGGAAATGGGGGGTGGCCTACGATCCCGATGTGGTCGCAGTGCTGTTCATCCTCAACGACTGCGGGGACAACTGGCGCTGGCCGGGGCCGGGCATGCTTCGCCCGTACTTCGTCGAAGACGGCGATTCGCTGCGGCTCGACATGTCGTTTGCGGAAACGCCCGAGTACAGGTACCTGGCGCGGATGGCTCCGTTCAAGCAGCATTCGAGCCTGGTGACGGTCGCGGCCAAGATCCGCCAGGATTTCGGTGCGCGCTTCCATCCGGACCCGGCCCAGGCGGGGTTCAGCGGCCCGCACGGCTGGTATACGACATGGAACTTCGACAAATCTCCGCCGGTGGATTCGATCCCGGCATTCGGCCTCACGGAGAAGATTCTGGCCCGCTTCGCGCGCGAGGTTCAGCGGGATGGCCGGCGTTTCGTGCTGTTCGCGGCCGGGGCGGCCGAGCAGGAAGCCCGCGAGTGTCTCATCCGCAGGTCGGGCGACCCCAATTTCGACCCGGACAAGACGCAGCAATGGCTGGTTTCGGTGGGTGCGCGCAACGGGTTCGAGGTGGTCCCGCTGACGCCGACCTTCCGCTCGGTCTGTGCGGTCGATGGCCGGCGCCTGTGGTGGGGCAGCGGTGACCGGTACGGGCATTGGAACTCAGCCGGCCATGCCGTCGCGTCCGACGTGATGGCCCGCTACTTCACCTCGCGACCCGAAGGTCTCGAGAGCGCTCCCGCCGCAGGCGCCCGGTTCCGGGCGCGGTGACCGCTTCACCCGCGCGTCGCGGCGGCCTCCGCCTGCAGCTCCTGAAGACTCACGACTTCGATCGCTCCCTCCCGCAGCTCCTCGATCGCATCGGCGGCCGCGGCCGCCCCCGCCAGCGTCGGGATGCAGGGCACGCGGTATTGCAGTGCCGCAGTGCGCAGACGCCAGCCATCGCGGAAGGACGAAGCGCCGAGCGGCGTGTTGACGAGCAGATGGATCTGCCCGCTGCGAATGGCGTCCACTCCGTTCGGGCGGCCCTCGCTGACCTTGAGCACCTCTTCGACCTCCAACCCCGCTGCGCGCAGTGAGGACGCGGTGCCTCGCGTGGCGGCGAGCTGGAAACCCAGGGCCGCGAGCCGGCGCGCGGTGGGCGCCACGGCGGTCCGATCGCGCTGGTTGACGGTGATGAAGGCGGTCCCGCTCGCGGGAAGCCGGGTCCCCGCGGCGAGCTGGGCTTTGTAGAACGCCATCCCGAACGTGCGCGCTACGCCCATGACTTCGCCGGTCGAGCGCATCTCGGGCGAAAGCCTCGGATCCACTCCCGGAAATTTGACGAACGGAAAGACCGGCGCCTTGACGTAATAGCGGTCCACGGTGAGGTCGCGCGTGAGCCCCAGACCGGCCAGCGTCTTGCCCAGCATGAGCCGCGTCGCGATCTTGGCGAGAGGGACGCCGGTCGCCTTGGAAACGTAGGGAACGGTGCGCGAGGCGCGCGGGTTCACTTCGAGCACGTACAGCCGGCCATCGGCGATCGCGAACTGGAGATTGATCAGGCCCACCACCTTGAGCGCGTGCGCGATCGTGCGGGTCGTGCTCCGGATCTCGGCCAGGTGGCGCTCCGAGACCTTGTAGGTGGGCAGCACACAACACGAGTCTCCGCTGTGAACCCCGGCCTCCTCGATGTGCTCCATGATGCCGCCGATCACGCAGTCGTGTCCGTCGGCGAGGGCATCCACGTCCAGCTCGACGGCGTCCTCGAGGTAGCGGTCGATCAGGATCGCGCCGAGCGGGGCGGTCTCGAGCGCCTGCGTCATGTAATGGCGCAGATCGTCCTCGGAATAGACGATCGCCATGCCGCGACCGCCCAGCACGAATGAGGGCCGCAGCAGCAGCGGAAACCGGAGTTCGGCCGCGGCGGCTACGGCCTCCTCCAGGTTGCGAGCGATGGCGTGCTCCGGGTGCGTCAGACCCAGCGAGTCGAGGAACGTGGCGAAGCGCTCGCGGTCCTCCGCCAGATCCACCGAGTCGGGCGGCGTGCCGAGGATGGGCACCCCGGCGCGGTGGAGCGGCATGGTGAGATTCAGCGGCGTCTGCCCGCCGAACTGAACGATGACGCCATCCGGACGCTCGCGCTCCACGATCTCGAGCACGTCCTCGAGAGTGAGCGGCTCGAAATAGAGACGGTCGCTGGTGTCGTAATCGGTCGAGACGGTCTCGGGATTGCAGTTCACCATGATGCTCTCCACGCCCTCATCGCGCAGCGCGAACGAGGCGTGGCAGCAGCAGTAGTCGAACTCGATTCCCTGGCCGATGCGGTTGGGCCCGCTTCCCAGGATGATCACCTTGCGACCCGGGCGCGGGTCGCTTTCGTCCTCCTCCTCGTACGTCGAGTAGAGGTACGGAGTGAACGATTCGAACTCGGCAGCGCAGGTGTCCACGCGCTTGTAGACCGGCCGGATGCCGGCGGCGTGCCGCTGCGCTCGAACCGCGTCCTCGCCGCCGCCCGTCAGGTAGGCGATGCGACGGTCCGAGAATCCGTACTGCTTCGCGGTGCGAAGCCGCTCGGCGCTCAGGGATTCGAGCGGCCGGCCGCGGATCGCCCGCTGCAGCTCCGCGAACTGTTGCACCTGGTCCAGAAACCAGGGATCCACGTGGGTGAGCAGGTTGAGCTCCGCCACGCTCCAGCCCGCTTCCAGCGCGTGCACGATCAGGTGCAGGCGGTTTTCGCTGGGGGTCCCCAGCATGCGCGCCAGCTCGTCCCGGTTGCGGATCTCGGGCCGGAACGGCCGCACCGCCTCCAGCGAGCGCAGCGCCTTGAACAGCGATTCCTTGAACGTGCACCCGATCGCCATGACCTCCCCGACCGACTTCATCTGGGTGCCCAGTGTGACGTCGGCGCCCGGGAACTTCTCGAACGCGAATTTCGGAATCTTGGTGACCACGTAGTCGAGCGCGGGCTCGAAGGCCGCCGGCGTCTTGCGCGTGATGTCGTTGGGAATCTCGTCCAGCGTGTAGCCCACGGCGAGCCGTGCGGCGATCTTGGCGATCGGGAAGCCGGTGGCCTTGGAAGCGAGCGCCGATGAGCGCGAGACGCGCGGATTCATCTCGATCACCACCAGCCGGCCGTTCTCGGGATTCACGCCGAACTGCACGTTGGACCCGCCGGTATCCACGCGCACCGCCCGCATGATCGCGGTCGCCGCGTCGCGCATGCGCTGGTATTCCTTGTCGGTCAGGGTCTGGGCGGGCGCCACGGTGAGCGAGTCGCCGGTGTGCACTCCCATCGGATCGAAGTTCTCGATCGAACAAATGACGACCACGTTGTCGTTGAGATCACGCATGACCTCGAGCTCGTATTCCTTCCAGCCCAGCAGCGACTCCTCGACCAGCACCTGCCCCGCAGGCGACAGATCGAGACCGCGGCGTACGATGGTCTCGCACTCCTCGTCGTTGTACGCGATGCCGCCGCCGCTGCCGCCCAGGGTGAACGAGGGGCGCAGCACGACCGGGTAGCCGTTGCCTGAGGCGAACGCGAGGGCGGCGTCCACGCTCGAGACCAGGACGCTCACCGGCACCTCGAGACCGATCTGCTGCATCGCGCGCTTGAACGCGTCCCGATCCTCGGCGATGCGGATCGCCTCGATGCTCGCGCCGATCACCTCGACGCTGTAGCGCTCCAGCGCGCCGCACTGCGCCATCGCGAGCGTGAGGTTCAAGGCGGTCTGGCCGCCCACCGTGGGCAGCAAGGCGTCGGGCCGCTCGCGCGCGATGATCGCCTCGAGGTACTCGGGCGTGAGAGGCTCGACATAGGTCCGGTCCGCGAGTTCAGGGTCGGTCATGATGGTGGCCGGATTCGAATTCACGAGCACGACCTCGAACCCCTCGGCCTTCAGGGCCTTGATGGCCTGCGTGCCGGAGTAGTCGAACTCGCAGGCCTGGCCGATCACGATGGGACCGGAGCCCACGGTCAGGATCCGCTTCAAATCACGGCGACACGGCATCAGCGCACCCCGCCCGCGTGCGCGCGCATCAGGTCGGCAAACCGTTCGAACAGGTAATGCGCGTCGTGCGGCCCCGGCGAGGCCTCGGGGTGGTATTGCACGCCGAACGCCGGCGCATTGCGCAAGCGCAGGCCTTCCAGCGTCTGGTCGTTCAGGTTGATGTGGGTGCGCTCGACTTCGCGATCGGGAAGCGAGTCGGGATCCACCGCGAACCCGTGATTGTGAGCCGTGATTTCGACTTTTCCGGTCGTCAGATCCATCACCGGATGATTGCCGCCGCGGTGACCGAACTTGAGTTTATAGGTCCTGCCGCCGCAGGCGAGACCGAGGATCTGGTGCCCGAGACAGATGCCGAAGATCGGCACGCGTCCGAGCAGCGCGCGCACTGTCCGCACCGCGTAGGCGACGGGCTCGGGATCGCCGGGGCCATTGGAGAGCACCACGCCGTCGGGCTCGAGCTTGAGGAGATCCTCCGCGGCTGTGGTGGCCGGAACCACGGTCACGCGGCAGCCGACATCCACGATGCGGCGGAGAATGTTCCACTTGACGCCGTAGTCGTAGACCGCGACGTGGAACGCGCGCCCGGCGCCCCGGTCCCCCGCCTCCAGACCGGCTGCCGCGCGTCCGCCCAGCCGCGTTCGAGCGTCGTGCGGCGGGAGCCAGCTGCGCCGGTCCCAGCGGTATTCCTCGATCATGGTCACGGCGCTCGCGAGATCGCATCCCGCCATCGGCGTCACGGCGCGCGCCCGCGCGGCCAGCGCATCCACACCGTGGCCCTCGTTTCCGATCGCGCCGCGCTTCGCGCCATGCGTGCGCAGGTGGCGCACCAGCGCGCGGGTGTCGAAGTCGCAGAACCCGGGGATCCCGCTCGCCGCCAGATATTCTTCGAGCGTGCGCTCGTGGCGCCAGTTGCTCGCGATGCGGCTCGGCTCCTTGACCACCAGCGCGGCGAGGAACGGCTTCCGAGACTCGAAGTCTTCGGCAGCGATGCCGTAGTTGCCGATCATGGGATGCGTCATCACCACGATCTGGCCCGCGTAGGACGGGTCTCCCAGGATCTCCTGGTAGCCGCTCATCGACGTGTTGAACACCACCTCGCCCGCGGCATCGGACGGGGCTCCGAAACGCCGGCCGCGAAACGCGCGGCCATCTTCGAGCACCAGCAGGGAAGTCGACATGGGAGAGTTCAGACGACCAGTCTACGGACTGCGCCCGCCGAGTTCAACGCCGAGCCCGGTGGTGTCGAGGCCTGCGAGCGTTCGCGCGAGGTATCGCTCCATCACGCTCGCGGCGACGGCGTGGCCGGCGCTGTTCCAGTGCCCGTACAAAGGGGATTTTCCGAACCAGAGCGGCGCGCCCAGTTCGCGGCTGGCGGCTCGAAAGGCGGGGCTGAGCGGCACCACGTCGAATCCATGGCGCGCTCCCACCGCCGTCAACCATCGCCGGGTCTTTTCCGGATCGAAGAACGGATCGCGGCCGAACGTGGCCAGCAGCGCCCGGTCCTCCTGCGGCGCGAAGCCGGACGCGAAAACGATGAACCGACGGTGGTCGCTCGCGACTTCGCGCGCGAATCGCGCGAGAATTTTCTCGGTCAGTCGGAAGGCCGGGATCGAATCCGCGGGCAGGCGCGCATCGAAGTTCCAGGCCGGAATGTAGCCGTCCCATGTCGCCCCGGTCGGCTGCCTGGGAGGCGAGAACCGGGCGCGAAGGGTCGCGAGGGCCCCACGCAACTGGGCCCACAGGACCGAACGGGACTTGAGCCACAGCAGGCGCTCGCCCTTAAGAAACGCCGCCGTGTCCCTGAACGAGGTATCGAGCCCGAGGGAATCTCCCTGTTCCACGAAGAACGGGTGCTCCTGCTGGAGCGCGGACGGACGCCAGTCGTCCGCAGGATCGTTGAGGACGAAGAGGACGGCCACCAGGTCCGGATCGTAGCGCACGCCCCAGCGTTTGTAGGTCAGATACTCGGTGGTGGTCCCGTTCCCGTTCTGCCCGAGCGCGATCACCTCGAAGCGCTGTCCGGTCCGCGCGCGCTGGTTCAGCGCGCTCTCGAGTCGCCGGTGGAACGTGCTGTCGAGCGGCACCTGGAACGCCGCCACGAAGGAATCCCCCAGCAGGAGGATCCGGGTGGTGTGAGCGGGCTTCGCTTTCGGGTGCTCGACGTCACGCCACCCTTCGGAATTGAATCGCCCGGTCGAGCCCCCCTCGGTGATCCAGCGATAATGAGCGTGCGGAATGTATCGATAGCCGATCGTCGGGTCCGGCACCGTCTCGTAGGTGCCGAAGCCGGCCAGTCGCAGGATGGCCTCGAGCAGCAGCAGGCCCCCGGCCAGCCCGACCAGCATGACGACCAGCTTGCCCGCGAGATTTTTCACCGCGACTCCGCCACCGGCCAGTCGGTCGCGGTGAGCGGGCCGTCCGGCGCCGGCCCCAGCGCCGCGAGCGCGAATGCGCCCGGATCGAGCAGCCGTTTCGCGACCGCGGCCACCTGATCGCGTGTGACGGCGCGCACGCGCTCCACCTGCTCCTCGGGCGTGACGTTGCGGCCGCAGTAGAGTTCTTCCTGGGCCAGGTGCGACATGCGGTTCGATACGCTTTCGGCTCCAATCATCACGCTGCCGCACAGCTGCTGCCGTCCCATCGCGACCTCTTCTTCGGACGGTCCCCGGTCGCCCAGCTTGAGCAATTCGTCGCGCACGCGATTCAGCGCTTCGCGCGCGCGCCCGGGTGAAACAGCGAGGTGGATCGACAGCATTCCCGCGTCGCGGTGGAAATCGGGAACCGAGAACACCGAGTAGGCGAGCCCCGCCTCCTCTCGCACGCTCTGGAACAGGCGCGAACTCATGCCTCCACCGAGCAGCGTGTTCAGCACCACCAGCGGGAAGCGCTCCTCGTCCCGGTAGGCCATGCCGCGGGTCCCGAGCGAGAGGTACACCTGCTGGAGGTCGTCGCTCACCTCGTGCCGCACGCTGGGCGCGTAGGCCGGCGGCAGGCCCGAGTGCGGCATCGGCTTCCCGGCCGGCGCGCCGTGGTGCGTCGTGACCAGATCGAGGAGCGCGTCGTGCTCCAGCGCGCCGGCCGCGGCCAGCACCAGCTGATCGCCGCGGTAGCGGCTCTCGAAATAGGCCCGCAGCGCCGCGACGTCGAGGCCATCCACGGTTTCGACCCTTCCCAGAATCGGAAGGCCGAGCTCGTGCCCGCTCCAGACCTGCGCGGCCAACTGCTCGCTCACCTTGTCCTCGGGATTGTCCTCGGACGCGAAGATCTCCTCGCGCACCACGGATTTCTCGCGCTCCACGTCGGGCGCGGCGAAGCGCGGACGCCCCACCAGATCGAACAGCACATCCACCACTTCGGGCAGATGCTCCGCGAGCGCGCGGGCGTAATAACAAACCTGCTCGCGGCCGGTGAACGCATCGAGGTGGCCGCCGAGCGACTCGAGGCTCTGCGCGATCGCCTTCGCGTCGCGCCGCTCGGTGCCCTTGAACATCATGTGTTCGATGAAGTGCGAGATTCCGAGCCGCTCGGCGGGCTCGTCCCGCGCCCCGTTGCGCACCCAGATGCCGACCGACACCGAGCGCCGGTCCGGCATGGCCTCGGTCAGCACGCTGAGCCCGGAGGGCATCACGGTCTTCTGGAATGGGCCTGCGATCATCCGGTCTCCGGGGCAAAACGCCGAGTGGCAGGTCGCCCTGCCACTCGGTCCGCCACGATGCGAGGGTGCGAGGCTAGCGGCGACGGCCCCGATCGCGGTCTCCGCGATCGCGCTCTCCGCGTTCCCGGCCTCCGGAACCTGCTCCCGCTCCCGCGGGAACTCCGCCCTCGGGTTCCGGCAACAGCGCTTTGCGCGACAGCTTGATCTTGCCGTCGCGGTCCACGCCGATGACCTTGACCATGACCATGTCTCCGAGATTCAACACATCCTCGGTGCGCTCCACCCGATGATGCTCGATCTCGGAGATGTGCAGCAGTCCGTCCCGACCGGGCACGATCTCGACGAACGCGCCGAACGCCACCACGCTGCGCACCTTGCCCTGGTAGATCTTGCCTACCTCGGGATCCTCGGTGATGTTGCGGATCATCTCCTCCGCGCGCTTCCCGCCCTCGCCATTGACGGCGGCGATGCGCACCTCTCCGGTATCCTCGATGTCGATCTGCGTTCCGGTCTCCTCGGTGATGCGCTTGATGATCTTGCCGCCCGGGCCGATCACTTCGCGGATCTTGTCCGGGTGGATGTGCAGGATGATGATGCGCGGCGCGTACGGCGACATTTCGGCGCGCGCCTCGGGCAGGGCCTGCCGCATCAGGTTCAGGATGTGCATGCGCCCCTTCTTCGCCCGCTCGAGCGCGCTCATCATGACCAGGAACGAGATGCCGCCGATCTTGGTGTCCATCTGGAACGCGGTCACGCCGTCGGTGGTGCCGGTGACCTTGAAGTCCATGTCGCCGAGATGATCCTCGACGCCCAGGATGTCGGTCAGCACCGCGACTTTGTCGCCCTCCTTGATCAGGCCCATCGCGATGCCCGCGACCGGCGCCTTGATCGGGCAGCCCGCGTCCATCAGCGCCATCGAGCCGCCGCACACCGAAGCCATCGACGACGATCCGTTCGACTCGAGGATGTCGCTGACGATGCGGATGGTGTAGGGGAACGTCGTGTCGGCCGGGATCACCGGCTCGATCGAGCGCTCCGCCAGCGCGCCGTGTCCGATCTCACGCCGGCCGGGCCCGCGGATCGGGCGCACTTCGCCGACGCTGAACGGCGGGAAGTTGTAATGCAGCATGTACGATTTCCACGACTGGCCTTCGAGCTCCTCGACGCGCTGCTCGTCGCTCTTGGTGCCGAGCGTGGCCACCACCAGCGCCTGAGTCTCGCCGCGCGTGAACAGGCACGAGCCGTGGGTGCGGGGCAGCACGCCGACCTCAATCGTGATCTTGCGGATGTCGTCGAGGCCGCGTCCGTCGGCGCGCACGCCCTCGTTGAGCACCATGTTGCGCAACTCGTCGCGCTCGACGTCGTGCAGGATCTTGCCGATCCACGACGCCTGCTCGGCGAACCGCTCGCCGAGCGCGGCAACCGCGTCGCCCGTGATCAGGTCGATCTCTTCCTGGCGCGATTCCTTGCCCGGGATGCGGACCGCCTGCCGGATGCGCTCGGCATAGCCCGAAACCAGCGCCGCGCGCAGCTCTGCGGTGTTCACCGCGGCGACCTGCGGCCGCTTGGCCTTGCCGCGGTTCCCCACCAGCTCGTGCTGGGCCGCCACGATGCGACGGATGTGCCCCATCGCGAACTCAAGCGCAACGATCAGGTCGGCTTCCGGCACCTCGCGGCAGCCGCCATCGACCATGATGATGTTGTCGGCGGTGCCGGCCACCACCACGTCCATGTCGCTCTCATCGAGCTGCGCGAACGTGGGGTTGACGATCAACTGGCCGGCCACCCGGCCCACGCGCACCCCGGCCAGCGGCTCGGGGAACGGGATGTCGCTCAGGCACATCGCCGCGGACGCGCCGATCAGCGCCAGCACGTCGGCATCGTTCTCCTGATCGGACGAGACCACCGTCGCCATGATCTGCGTCTCGTACGGGAATTCCTTCGAGAACAGCGGCCGAATCGGGCGATCGATCTGACGCGAACTCAGCGTCTCCTTCTCGGTCGGCCTGCCCTCCCGTTTGAAGAATCCGCCGGGGATCTTTCCGGCCGCGTACGTGCGCTCGCGGTAATCCACCGTCAGGGGCACGAAATCGAGCCCGGGCTTCGGGGTCTTGGAGGCGCTCGCCGCCACCAGCACGATCGTGCCGCCCAGTTGAACCACCGCCGAGCCACCCGCCAGCTTGGCCATCCTGCCGGTGCTGATTTCGAGCGTCTGCTCCCCGAGCTGCACCGTTACCTTTTGCTCTGCCATCAATCCGTCCTGTCCTCTCGCCTCTGGCTCCGGCCCAGGCCGCGAGCCCATCTTCACGCCTGCCGGAGGAGCGAAACGCCGGCGCGTGTGCGGGAACCCGGTCCCCGCGTAAGGAAGCGCCGCGATCGAAGTCGGGGGGCTTCCCGTGATCGGCCTGCCCTAGCGGCGCAGTCCGAGGTCCTTGACGACCTTTCGGTAGCGATCCACCTTGGTCGACTTGAGGTAATCCAACAGCTTGCGCCGCTGGCCCACCATGCGCAGCAGGCCGCGCCGGGAGGCGTGGTCCCGTTTGTGCAGCTTGAAGTGGTCGGTCAGGTAATGAATCTTCTCGGTCAGGAGCGCAATCTGGACTTCCGGCGAACCGGAGTCACCTTCGTGAGTCTTGAACTTACCGATGATCCCCTGCTTCTGCTCCTTGGAGAGCGTCACAGCGGTCACCTCCTGCAGGGCGTGAGTGGGGAATGGGCCCCGGCCCGCGAGTGCAAGTTCTCGGCGGGCGGAGCGTTAGACCCGGTGATCCCATGTTCGATGGGACGCGCGAATGTAGCATTCCCGGCCCCCCCCAAGCAAAGGCGATTTGCCGCGCGGCGGGAGGGCCCGCGCAGGCCGGTTGGTCGCCGATCGCGGCTCACTCGGCCGGAGCGAGCGGCCCCCATGGCGCGGGCCGGCGCAGGTTCGCGAGCCGCACGCGGGTCTCTTCCACATCCGCCGCGATCGCCTCGGCCAGGGCGGCGGCATTTTCGTACTTTCGCTCGGGCCGCAGCCAGTCCACGAACTCCACGGTGAGCGTGCGTCCCACGAGATCCCCGCTCCAGTCGAGAAGATGCACCTCGAGCGTCGGAACCTGGCCGCCGAACGTGGGGCGAACCCCGATGCTCATCGCGCCCGCGAGGCTCGCGCCCGCCACGCCCTCGTCCGCCTCGCCCGCGACCGCGTCGGCGATCCGCACCCACACCGCATAGATCCCGTGCGCGGGCACGTATTTTTCCTCGAGCAGTCGCAGATTCGCGGTCGGAGATCCCAGCGTGCGCCCGATCGCCTCGCCGCGCACCACGGTTCCCGCGAGCGCATAACGCCGTCCCAACCAGCGTCCCGCATCGGCCACGCGCCCCGCATCGAGCGCTTCTCGGATGCGCGAGCTGCTCACGACGGATCCCTCGGCCTCCCGCAGCGGCACCGCGTCGACTTTGAAGCCGCGCAGGCTTCCGATCGCCGCGAGCCGCCGGATGTTTCCGGCGCGCCCGGCGCCCAGCGCAAAATTTTCGCCCACTACCAGCCAGCCCGGATCAAACGCCGCGACCAGATGGCGGTCCACGAAATCCTCGGGGGCGAGCGAGGCGAGCTCGCGTGTGAACGGCAGCACTTCGAGCGCATCCACGCCGAGCGCGCGCAGCATTTCGCGCTTCTCGGGAAGCGGCGTGAGCGGCGCGAGCGCGCAAAACGATGGGGCCAGCACCAGGTCGGGATGCGGGTCGAAACTCACGACGATGCAGCGCCCGCCGCCCTGCTTCGCTCGGTCGAGCGCGCGGGCCAGAATGTCGCGGTGCCCGAGGTGAAGTCCGTCGAACACGCCGATGGTGAGCGCGTCCTTCATGCGGTCACGGCGCCCGGTCCCCGCTTCCCGCTCTCCCCTCGCGCAGCGCCCACGGGAGCAGCACGTGCGGGCGCACGCTCACGGCATCGGTCGCGACCGGCGCGAGCTCGCCGAGCCCCAGCACGGTGCCCGATGATCCGGCGATCACTACCGAGCGCGGCCCCGCCGAAAGCGGCAGGTTTCTGGCGCGAGCGAGCGCGATCGATGGCCGCCGTCCGTAACCCAGCTCGTTCGCCTCGAATTCCTCGAGCCGCAGAGTCGGCAGGTGCGCGACCGCCTGCTCGAGCGTGAGGCCGGCCGCTTCCCACACCGCATCTTGCGGTTCGCTCTCGACGCGGCTCGGCCTCACGCTGCGTTCCAGCCCGAACGGCTCGCTGCGCACGCGGCGAAGCGCCGCCAGCGCCGCTCCCGATCCGAGCGCGCGGCCCAGGTCGTGCGCGAGCGTGCGGATGTAGGTGCCGCCGCTGCAGCGCACGCGGAACGTGGCGTCGGGCGGCGCGAACGCAAGCCACTCCCAGGAGCGCACCTCGATCCGGCGCGGCTCGCGTTCGACCACCTCTCCGCGCCGGTGCATGCGATAGAGCCTCTCTCCTCCCACCTTGAGCGCCGAAGCCATGGGCGGCACCTGCGACGATTCGCCGAGGAACGCCAGCGACGCCTCAAGGATCGCGGCCGGGTCGGGAACCGCATCGTGACGCTCCAGCACTTCACCCTGCAGGTCCTGCGTCGACGTGACGATGCCGAAGCGAACTACGCCCTCGTAGGTCTTCTCTCCGCCCTGCCACACCGGGATGAATCGCGTCGCGGCGCCGAGCGCCACCAGCAGCAGGCCGCCCGCGGCCGGATCGAGCGTGCCGAGATGGCCCGCGGGCCGCACGCGCAACCGGCGGCGTACCACCTCGACCACGTCGTGCGACGTCATGCCCTCCGGCTTGTCCACCGCGAGCAGGCCGCAGCCCCAGGGCTTCGGCCCCGGATCGTGCGCGCGAGCTTCGTCGGTCCGCGGCGCGGCGGCGCTCACGGCGCTTCCTCGTCTTCGATCGGATCGCCGCGCTCGAGGCGGCGCAGCAGCTCGTCGACCCGCGCGCCGCGGTCAATCGAGGTGTCGAGCACGAATCGCAACTGCGGCACCTCGCGCAGGCCGAGGCGCGGAGCGAGCTCGTGGCGCACGAATCCCGCCGCGCTCTGCAGCGCATCCAGCGTGCGCTCGCCCTCGGTCCCACCCGGCAGGATGCTCACGAACACGCGCGCCATGGACAGGTCGTGCGTCACCTCGACGTCGGTGACGCTGACCATCGCCGTCACGCGCGGATCGCGCAGCTTGCGTTGGAGGATTTCGGCCACTTCGCGCCGCATCAGGTGTGCGACGCGTTCCGGACGGTTGCTCATGCCCGTTGCTCCTGCCAGTCGATGAGGACCGCGCCGTGCGTCGAGTGAACCAGCGAGCGCACGGCCTGCAGCCGCTCGTCCACCTGCCGCGATTCGCCCGAGACCACCGCCACGCCGATCGCCGCCCGTTGCCACAGGTCCTGGTGATCCACCTCGGCGACCGACGCCTTCACCCGCTCGCGGATACGTTCCTTGAGACTGCGCAGCACCGATCGCTTGTCCTTGAGCGAGGTCGAGGCCGGAAGGTGGAGCTCGATGCGCACGATTCCGACGAACATGGCGGCGGATTCCTCTTCCGCGCTCGGCGCGTGGCGCGTAGCGCGATCCCGCGGAA
>JACOSU010000095.1 GCA_016178685.1 Candidatus Eiseniibacteriota bacterium
GAGCAGATCCCGCACTGGATCGAGGACTACAATACCTTCGCCCCGCACTCCTCGCTCGGGATGAAATCCCCGGCCGAGTTCCGCCGCGAACAGCAGACAGTTGCAGACACCGGGTGTCTCACGAAATAGGGGTCACAGCACCTCCGAGAGTGAGGCTCGGTAGCAGCACGTTCAGGCGAAGCGGCCGCTCTGCGGAGGCAGAGCGGGCGGAGACGTGCACATGCTTCAGAAACGGCGGCGCGTCCGCATGCGTGGCAATGGAGTGCGTACTCTGTTCTTGAGACATGCACGAAGGTCCGAGTGAAAGTGCTCAACCATTGCCCTGTCATCTAAGCAGCGGACCCGTTGGGGCACAGCTTCGGACGGCAGGTTAGTTCATCTGCCCCGTTTCGTCACGGAGATTCCCATAGTCGGCTTGTCCGCTCGACATCGGCGATTGTGGCCGCGGCCGTGGAGGCTGTCATCGAGTGCATTGACCCCGGGTTCGGCGACACACCTTTCAAGGTACTTTCGTACGTTCTGGGAGGGTGGTCATGGAGAACGTCGCGACGGGTTCGGACTTGTCCACGCGTTCCCCCCCAGCAACATCCCCACCGCCGCTCTCCACCTCCCATACTCCGCCTCTCTCCACGCGCGGCCCTGCCGTGGGCGGAACACGCGCCCTATCCGCCGCGCGCGATCCAACTCGCTGCGCGTTCGCCAGAAACCCGCGCCCAATCCGGCCAGCAGGCCCGCCCCGAGCGCGGTGGTCTCGATCACTCGCGGACGCGCGACGGGCACGCCGAGCAGGTCCGACTGATACTGCATCAGCCAGTCGTTCGCGGCCGCTCCGCCATCCACCTGCAGCCGGCGAACCGCGCGGCCCGAGTCCTCGGCCATCGCTTCGGTCAGATCGCGGGTCTGAAACGCCAGCGATTCCAACGCTGCCCGCGCCACGTGATCGCGCGTGGTGCCGCGCGTCAACCCGAGCAACGCGCCGCGCACGTCGGCCCGCCAGTAGGGCGCGCCCAACCCCACGAAGGCGGGCACCAGCACCACGCCGCCCGAATCCCTGACGCGCTTCGCCATCACTTCGCTGTCCGCTGCGCGCTTCAAGATGTCGAGCCCGTCGCGCAACCACTGGAGCGCGGCGCCGGCAATGAACACGCTGCCCTCGAGCGCGTACGCGACCCCGCCGCGTGGCCCGCACGCGATGGTCGTGAGCAACCCCGCCCGTGAGAGCACCGGTTTCGCCCCGGTGTTCAGCAACAGAAAGCATCCGGTGCCATACGTGTTCTTGGACTCCCCGCGCCGCACGCAGCCCTGCCCGTAGAGCGCCGCTTGCTGATCTCCGGCCACACCCGCAATCGGCACTCCATCCGGAATCGCGCGCACGCCGCGCGTCATGCCGAATGATCCGCTCGAGCGGCGCACTTCGGGCAGCACCGCGCGCGGCACCCCGAATCGGCGCAACTGAACTGGATCCCAGTCGCGAGCGCGCAGGTTGAACAGCAGCGTGCGCGAGGCATTTGTGGGATCGGTGGCATGGAGCGCGCCGCCGGTCAGTTTCCAGATCAGCCAGCTGTCCACGGTGCCGAACGCGATCTTGCCGGTCCGCGCGCGCCGCTCGAGCACGCGGTCGCGCGACAGCATCCACTCGATCTTCGTGGCCGAGAAGTAGGGATCGAGCACGAGGCCGGTGCGCTTCCTCACGTCGCCCGAAAGGCCGCGAGCGCGCAGCTCCTCGCAGCGCGGCGCGGTGCGGCGGTCCTGCCACACGATCGCGCGACCAACCGGGCGGCCGCTCGCGCGATCCCACAGCAGCGTGGTCTCGCGCTGGTTCGTGATCCCGATCGAAACGATCGAGCGTCCGCCCGCGCGCGCCGAGCGCAGCGCGCCTCGCACCGCGACGAGCACGCTCTGCCAGATCTCGTCCCCGTCGTGCTCGACCCAGCCGGGTCTCGGGAAATGCTGCGGAAGCTCGGCGTAGCCGCGCCCGCGCACTTCGCCCTCATGGTCGATCAAGAGCGCGGTCGAGCCGGTGGTGCCCTGGTCGATCGCCAGCACGTACCTGCCGGTTGTGCTTCCTCCGGCGCCCGTGCGAGTGCGTCGGCTCATGCTTCCTCCGCCGCCCGAGTGAACGCGTACGCTCACGCTTCCTCCGGAACTCGCGCCAGCAGCGCGTCCTCGTCGTAGCGCGACGCGTCCCAGTTCGCCACTTCATCGCGCATGCGCTGGTCGCTCCATCCCAGCCTTCGCCCCATGAATTCGCTCAGCATGCGAGCGGGCACGCGGCCGCGATCCGGGGCGAGCCACAGCAGCGTGCGGCGCCTCAGCACGTCCTCGATCCGCCGCGCGAACTCGTGTTCCACCGCGTGCGCCGCGATTTCCTCGAGCGTCACCGGGCCCACGATCGGGAGAGGGAGCGGCTGATCGGAGTCGTGGAGCGCGACGCGACGGCCGATCCGGTTCGCCATGCGCTCGAGCGTCTCTCTCGCCATCGCGCGGAACGTCGTGTACTTGCCGCCCGCGATCGTGAACACGCCGCGCTCCTCGATCACGCGATGCTCGCGCGAGGCATGTCCCACGGCCTCGTCCGAAGCGAGCAGCGGGCGCAGTCCCGCGAGCACCGCGAGCGGGCGCGACGCCGCGCATCCCGGCATTGCGCGCGCCAGCTCGGCACGCAGGTAGCGCACTTCCTCGAGCGTGGGGCGGAACGAGTCGGCCGCGGGTGGCGAAGGGATTTCGATCTCAGTGGTGCCGACCAGCGAATAGTCGCCGAACGGCACCACGAAGAACACGCGACCGTCGGCGCGCGCCGTGAGCAAGAGACCGTGCCCGTTAGTGAGCGCGGGATAGATGAGATGCGTGCCTCGCGAAGGACGCAGCAGCGGAGCGGGTGGGAGCGACCCCGGAGCGAGCGCGGCCGAGAGGAATCGGCGCGTCGCGTCGCACCACGGGCCGGTCGCGTTCACGATCGCGCGACATTCGAACACATGCTCGGTTCCATCCAGCGTGTCGCGCGCCGTCACGGAAAAACTTCCCCCATCGCCCGGGTGGGCCGCCACCGGCTCGAAATAGGTGTGGATTCGCGCGCCGTGCGCTTCCGCATCGCGCGCCACCGCGATCGCGAGCCGCGCGTCGTCCATCACGAGGTCCGAGTAAACGCCAGCGGCCTGGAGCCCCTGTGCCGCGAGCGCGGGCTCCAACTCGAGTGCTTCGCGTGGCCGCGCCATCGCGTAAGGAGCCAGCCCTCGCGCGCCGGCCAGAAAATCGTAGAGCCTGAGCCCCAAGCGCAGCTTCCAGGGCGCGAGCCGCCCGCCACGATAGAGCGGCACCACAAAGCGCCGGGGCCGCGCGAGCGCGGGCGCCATGCGCGAAAGCGCGGCGCGCTCGATCAGCGCCTCGCGCACCAGATGCAACCGGCCATGCTCCAGGTAGCGCAGTCCACCGTGCAGCATGTGGCTCGAGACGCTGCTGGTGCCCGAAGCCAGGTCGCCGCGTTCGATCAGCACGACGCGAAGGTGGTTCAGCGCGGCGAGCCGCGCGATCCCCAAGCCGGTGATCCCGCCGCCCAGCACCAGCAGATCGAGCGGTTCGCTCACCTCGATTCCGCGCCCGCCTTCGCCGCAGCCGCGCTCTTCGCCGCGCTCGCCGGTTTCGCGCGCGGCCTGGGGAACGCAGGAGGGCCGAGCGTGTAGCGGTCGATCCAGTCGAGGTGCCACTGCGCGCACGTGCGCAGCAGCTTCGGCTCGCGCGGGCCATGCGGCTGGCGCGGCAGGATCAGCAGATCAGTCGGAACGCCGACGCGCTTGAGCGCGTTGTAGAACTCGTAGCCCTGGCTGGTCGGCACGCGCTCGTCGGCCCCGCCGTGCACGATCAGGGTGGGAGTGCGCACGTTGCCCGCATGCATCAGCGCCGAGTGGTCCACGTAGACCTGGGCGTCTTCCCACGGCCACGCGCCGAAGTACGAGTGGTTGAATTCGGGAATGTCGCACGTCCCCGCCATCGAGATCAGGTCCGTTACCCCGGCGCCTACCACCGCCGCACGGAAGCGGTCAGTCCTGGTCACGATGGTCGAGGTCATAAAGCCGCCGTACGACCAGCCGCACACGGCCAGCCGGCTGGGTTCGGCGATCGAGCGTGTGATCATCGCGTCCACGCCGTTCATGATGTCCTGGTAATCCTTGCCGCCCCAGTCGCGCACGTTCGCGGCGCGGAACGCCGCACCGTATCCGTCGCTTCCCCGCGGATTGGGCAGCAGGATCGCGTAGCCCTTCTGCGCCCACATCGCGAGCGGATAGAGCCTCGATCCCAGCGTGCACGTGTTGGAGTTGACGCCCGCCGGCCCGCCGTGCACGTTGACGATCATCGGCACCGGTTGCGATGTGCGGTAGCCCGGCGGGTAGATCAGCAATCCCTCGATCGGCCAGCCGTCCGCGCCCTGCCACGTCACGAGCTGCTTCGGGAACGCGGGGAACGCAGCGGCCTCGGGGTTGGTGTTCGTCAGACGCTCGGCGGTGCCGCCCGGCATGCTCGCGCGCCACACTTCGCGCAGGTGCTCGCCGTCTTCGCGCAGAAACACCAGCACATCGCCCAGGCGATCGACCGACGGCGCGGTGTCCACGGCGTCGCCGTTCGTGACCGGCTCCACGCCGTGCCTGTCGAGAAACGCGCGGAACAGGTTCACCGCGGTGTGCCGCGCCGACTGGAACATCACCGCCGAGCCGTCGGGGGTCCAGGTCAGGTAGCCCGCGTTGATGGTCTGGACCCTCTGATCGAAGTCCGGCGTCAGATTCCTGGGCGCACCCCCGGTCGCCGCCACCACGCACACGTGATTATTCGCATACCACTCCTCGGCCGCGCCGCCCTGCGACATGAACGCGATGGAGCGGCCATCGGGAGACCACGCCGGCTGCTCGTCCGCGCCCTTCCATGTCACGAGCGGGGCAGGCTTGCCGCCCGCGACCGGGATCACGTAGAGATCCGACTTGAAGTTGTCGGGAATCAGCGGCGTGGGCTGCGCCGACACCACGATCTTCTGGCCGTCGGGCGAGATCGAGAAACTCGACACGTGAAAATCGCCGCTCGTCAGCTGCGTGGCCTTGTCGCTTCCGACCTCCATCACCCACAGCCGGTTCCACGCGTACATCATGCTCGGCGTGTACGCGTCGTTCTTCTCCTTTTCGGCCTTCCGGCGCTCGTCGCTCTTGGGCTCGCGCGACAGGTAAGCAATGCGCCTGCCGTCATGCGACCACTCGAACGCCGAGACGCCGCCCTTCGCGCTCGACGCGATCCATGCTTCGCCGCCATCGGGCCGGATCATCCAGATCTGGCGCTTGCCTTCGTCGGTCGCCGGATCGGCCGCGTTCACGCCCGGCCGCGGACGCTCCGAGAGGAACGCGAGCGTGCGTCCATCCGGCGACCAGCGCGGGAACTCGTCGGCGACCGGAGAGGCCGTCAACCGACGCGCCTCACCGTCCATCGAGGCCACCAGCCACACGTCGGTCTGGAAATCGCTCTTGTCGCTGTTGAGCTCGTTCACGACGTAGGCGATCGAGCGACCGTCGGGAGAGACCTGCGGATCCGTGACCTGCCTGAGCGCGAGCAGATCGTCGAGCGTCCAGGGCCGTGTGACGCCCTGCGAGGGAGAGGCGGAGACGAGCAGAATCAGCGCAGCCGCTGAGACTACGTTCGAGAGGCGCACGGCGAATCCTCCAGAGTGATTGGAGACGTGATCGCAAACATAGCACGGCCTCGCGCGAGCGGATACGAAGCCCGATCGGGCGGTCACCGCATGCCCGGTGATGCCCCCGGGGACTCGATGGAAGTGCAACGGAGGCGCAACGGACGGCCCCAATCCAGGCTTGACCTCACGTTCGCCGAGGCTAACAATCACCTGGTTCGAGCACCGGGAACCACCGCCCCGCGAGCCCCTCGGGAGGGCTCGAGATGCGCCGGCCTCGACGCCGGCGCGAGGAGAGACGTCGTGCGCCGTCCGATTCCCGCCATTCTCACTGCCCTTGCGTTGTGCCTCGTCGTTCCATTCGGCGCCCGTGCCCTCGCACGTCCGCTCCCGGTTCTCCCGCCCGCGAACGCGATGCCGGGAGATACCCTTTACTTTCGGCCGAACTTCGCGCCGATCCTGCTGCACGTCGAGCCCGAGCTTGGGTGTCCGGGCAAACCCGTCCACCTGCGGATCGACTGGTGCGACCCGTGTGGATCGGTGAACGATCTCCTGAAGATCGATTCGCTCGACTTCCGGCTGCGGCTCACGACGCGCGTCAACGCCGACACGACGCGGCCCCTGGATTGCCCGCCGGACACGTGTCCGATGCGGACGTGGTTTTTCGATCTGGGCACGTTCGCGCCGGGCGCCCATGAGGTGCGCGTGCTGGTCGAGAACCGAGTCACGTTCCCGGATTCAACGTTCTTCATCGCACGCGCGGATCGCTTCGCGCCGTTCGCCGTGCGCGAGAGTTGCGACACGACACCGCCCAAGCCGCCGCCGCCGCCGCCGCCGCCGGGAATCCTGCCGTACGTGGACGAGATCCGGATCGGCGGCCGCCCACCGTGCGACGACAGCGTGAAGATCTGCGCGGGACAGCCCATCCCGGTCGTGATCCGCGGTACATTCCCGGATGATTGCTTCATTCTGCGCCGCCTGGACGTGATCGAGCCGCCCTACGCGAGCCCGCTCCCGCATCCGCCGATCATCCGCCTGCTGGTGGACGACCGCGCATGCCTTGAAATTCCGTGCCGCGAGGGACCCATCGCGTGGTCCGCCTCGGTGACGCTGCCCGGGCTGCCCGCGCGAGACTGGCTGCTGCCGGTCCAGCTCGCGAAGGTCTCGTGCAGCGATTCATTCCCGCACGACAGCACGGTGCACACCGCGCTGATTCCGTTCGTCGTGACGGACAGCTGCGGTCCGCACGCACAACTGTGCCTCGTCCCAGCGTGGAAGCATCCGAACGCGCCGAACGTGTGCGATGACAGCCTGAGCGCGCGCCACGACGCGCAGCTCACGTTCGGCGTGAGATCGCGCGTCGCTCTCGCCGGGCTGCAGGGCGAGCTGCACATTCAACGCATCTTCCTGCTGGGCGGCGGCACAGCGGCCGCCGATAGCTCGGGAGGCCCGGGCCCCGACAGTCTGTGGGTCAAGAACCTGGAAACGATGGGACCCGCCGCCGGCATGAGCCTCCTGTGGGAGCGCACGGCGAACGGCGCGAAGTTCGTGATGGTCGCGGTGAAGGGCGCGCCGATCCCGGCCCTCCGGCCCGATTCGCTGGGGGATCCAGTCCCGGTGCTGCGTGTCACGATCACAGAGGGCGCTGCGAGCCGGGGGCCCGGGACACCGACTTCGTTTGCGTTCGATCCGTTCGGCACGATCGCGCGCGTGCTGGCTGATCATCTGCTTGGATCGGACTCGCTCGGGATCGGTGTTCCCGAGTGTGATCTGCCATGCGATGACCACCGGGGCGCGGTGGCCGTCATCTGTTCGGGCGCTCCGCGGACCGCGTGCGACCTGAACGGCGACGGCGTCGCGGATGTGCGCGATCTGGTGCTGCTGGTCCACTGCATCGAGGGCACCGGCCCGTGTCCGGATTCGACGCTCGCGGACTTCGATTGCAATCACGATGGTCACGTGGATCTCGACGACGCTCTATGCTGCGGCAGCGTCATCCTCCACGGCCGCATGCCGGATGACGATCACGAGCACGGTCGCGACGAGCCCGGCATCTCGGCGAAGTTCGGCGACCCGGTGCGCACGGCCGGTGGCGTGGATTTGCCGCTCGAACTCGCGGGAGCGGGCAGAATCGGCGCTGCGCGGCTCACGCTGTCGTTCCCCGCGGATCGCTTCGAGATCTCGGGTGTCGATCTCGGTGGCGACGCTCCGGGCTGGCTCAAGCTCCACGAGCGCGACGCGGGCCAGCTGCTGATCGGGCTGATCCAGCTGGGCGGGGGACCGGGATTGGCGCATGCGGCTCCGGGCGCGAGGTCCGCGGCTGAGAAGAAGGGTGTCGTCCGCGCGGCCGCCGTGACCCACGCCGCCGATGAGAAGGTGCAGCTCGTGATCCACTTTGTGCTCCAGCCGGGTGCGCAGCCCGCCGGCGCGGTCACGCTTTCGGGCGGCGACTTCAGCGGGCCCGACGGCGTCGCGCTCAAGGTCAACCTCGGCCAGCCCGAGCAAATGCTGGCGGAAGAGCCGCTCGGCCTCTCGGCCATGCAGCCTAATCCGTTCGGACGCGAGACGCATTTCGCGATCCGACTGGCCCGCGCCGCGAGCGTCGAGCTCGAGGTGCACGACCTGGTCGGGCGCCGGGTCGCGACCCTCTATCGCGGAACGCTCGCCGCCGGCACGCGCGTGTTCACGTGGGATGGCCGCGATGCGAACCAGTCCCGCGCGGCGAATGGCGTCTACTTCGTGCGGCTCGTCACCGACGGCAAGCTGAGCTCGCGAAAGGTTGTGCTGCTGCGCGCCAACTGACGGATCGAATCCGCAACGGACCGCGCGATATGAGGTCCGGGAACGACGAGGGGCGGCCTGAGCGGGCCGTCCCTCGATCTGTTGCGCGAGCAAGAGGTGCGGCTCGCCCGACCTCGGCGCGCGGCTCGCCCGACCTCGGCGCGCGGCTCGCCCGACCTCGGCGCGCGGCTCGCCCGGCCTCGGCGCGCGGCTCGCCCGGCGTCCGCCCGCGGCTCGCCCGGCGTCAGCGCGCGGCTCGCCCGTTCGAGTTGAGAAAATTCTCCGCGCATGATATCCGTCGGCGTGCCTATCCGGACTGTCGCCATGACGGCATCATTCCCCTCACCGGATCGCGAGGCCGATGTGTTCTCACTGTTTCCACGCGAAGAAGACTTTTTCGCGCTGTTCCGCAAGCAGGGCGCCCTCGTCAAACTGGGTTGCGATCAGCTGAACGAGATGATGACGAGCTTCGACCGGCTCGGGGAGCGCGCCCGCCAGCTCAAGGACACCGAGCACCAGGGCGATCTGGTCGCGCACGAGCTGTTTGAGCGGCTGAACCGCACGTTCATCACGCCGCTCGAGCGCGAGGACATCCACGATCTGGCGAGCGGACTGGACGACGTGCTCGATGCGGTCGAGGCGATCGCGAGCCGTCTGGTGCTCTACAAGATCCAGAGCGCAACCCCCGAGGCGCGGCAGCTGGCAGCAATCGTGGTGAAGAGCGGAGCGCAGATCGAACAAGCCGTCAACAGCCTCAAGGACTTCAAGAACTTGATGGGCTTCACGATCGAGATCAACCGGCTCGAGAACGAGGCCGACACCATCTCGCGCCAGGCGGTCGCCGACCTGTTCGACGGCCAGCACGAAGTGCTCGACGTGATGCGCTGGAAGGAGATCTACGGCCGACTCGAGGGCGCCACCGACAAGGCCGAAGACGTCGCCAACGTGATCGAGGCGATCGTGCTCAAGAACCGATGAGCGTGCGACGCGCGGGCTTTCTGTCGATGCGCAGGCCCAGCTGACCATGCACCTGCCACCTCAGGTGGTCGCGATCATCGGCGTCGCGCTGATCTTCGATTTTAGCAACGGGTTCCACGACGCCGCGAATTCGATCGCGACCGTGGTGAGCACGCGAGTGCTGCCGCCGCGCCTGGCGGTCGCGTGGGCCGCGTTCTTCAACTTCGTGGCGTTCGCGCTGTTCGGCGTTCACGTGGCGAAGACCATCGCCAAGGGCGTGGTCGATCCGTCGGTCGTCACGCCCGAGATCGTGCTCGCCGCCCTGATCGCGGCCCTCGCGTGGAATCTGCTCACATGGTGGCTCGGACTGCCGACCAGCTCGTCGCACACGCTGATCGGAGGATTCGTGGGCGCCGCGATGGTGGCGAAGGGCCCGGGCGCCGTGATCGCGTCCGGCATCACCAGGGTGGCGTGGTTCATCGCGCTCTCGCCGCTGATCGGGCTCGCGCTGGGATTCACGGCAATGCTGATGGTGATGTGGGGGTTCCGGCGCTGGACCCCGAGCGGCGTGGATAAGCTATTTCGAAAGCTCCAGCTGGTGTCGGCCGCCGCGTTCAGCCTCGGCCACGGCAGCAACGACGCTCAGAAAACCGCCGGCATCATCACCGCGCTGCTCTATTCCACCGGGCAGCTCACGGGCGAGTTCCACGTTCCGCTATGGGTCATCCTCACGAGCTACGGCGCGATCGCGCTGGGCACGCTGATGGGCGGCTGGCGGATCGTCAGGACCATGGGCATGAACATCACCAAGCTCCAGCCGGTCGGTGGATTCTGTGCCGAGACCGCGGGCGCGATCGCCCTGTTCGGGGCGACCGCCGTCGGCATTCCGGTCTCGACCACGCACACCATCACCGGCGCGATCGTGGGCGTGGGCTCCACCCGAAGCATGTCGGCGGTCAAGTGGGGTGTCGCGGGGCGGATCGTGTGGGCGTGGGTGCTGACCATGCCGGCGGCCGGCGTGATCGCTGCGATCGCGTGGTGGGCAATCGGGCTCGCACGCTGAACGGACCGGCCGCGACTGGAGCCCATGCTTCGCCAGCCGCCGCCGCATCGCCCGCCGCATCGTCAGTCGCGTGAGCAACGCCGGCGGCCGCGCCGCTATCCCGCGCCCGCCATCTGCGCGCGCGTGGCCGCGCCCGCGATCTTGATCGGCGCATCGCCGCCCGGGCGCGAGAGCAGCTCGACCGTGACCATCACGTTGTAATCCGGCTCGCCGCTCTCGGGATCGAAGCGCCGGGGGATCAACACGTTGGTTTCGGGCCAGTACGCCTGAAGCTGTCGGCTCTTGATCGGAGCATGGCGCGCGACGCCGATCCACTGCGCGACATCCGAGCGCAGCAGGATCTCGGCGCCGTCGGCAACGCCCAGCGATCGCGCGTCATCGAGATTCATCAGCACGTCGCGGCGCGTGCTCGATCCCATCAGGTGATCCCGATCGCCATAGCTCATGCTGTTGAACTGTTTTCCACGGCGCGTGGTGAGATAGAACCAGCCGGGCGGGATCACGATCTCGGGCACGTCGACCACGCTGAAACGCGCGCGGCCGTCCGGCATGCGGGCGAAGCCGTCGGCGAACAATCGTTCGCCGCCCCACTGCACCCACTGGTTCTCCTGCTCCAGCTTCTCGACCCCGGCGTAGAGCGGCATGGCCTTCGCCATCTCGACACGAATTGCGGCGGGGCCGCTCCACGGGAACGAGCGCGCGAGATGCGGCCGCGCGGCGAGCGCCACCGTGACCGGGATCCGCCACTCGGCTCGCGCCTCGGCGATGCGCGGCCCCTCGATCTCGGGGCTGAAGCGGATGCGCCGTTCGGTGCTGGTGGAGGTGCCGCCGCCCGCGGTCTCGTAGCGCGTCTGGGCGGGGAGCAGAAGCACAGTCTGGCCCGGCAGCAGCGCCGACGTGTTGATTACGATGTCCTGGTGGATGCGCAGCTTCACGCGCGAGAGCGCCTCGGCCATGTACGCGCGATCGGGCATGGTCTCGAGCAGGTTGCCGCCCAGCGAGTAGAACGCATCGATCTCGCCGCGCCATGCGGCTTCCAGCATCTGGAGCGTGCGGTGGCCCTTGGTCGCGGGCAGCGGTGCACCCCACAGCGATTCGAAGCGCGCGCGGTCGGCGGGATCGGCGACCAGAAATCCGCCCGGCAACTTGTCGGGATCGACGCCACATTCACCGCCGCCCTGGACGCCGCTGTGCCCGCGGATCGGCATCACGCCGCATTTCTCGCGCCCCAGAAATCCGCGGGCGAGCGCCAGGTTGACCAGCGCTTTCACGTTGCCGACGCCG
This sequence comes from Candidatus Eiseniibacteriota bacterium, assembly GCA_016178685.1. GTDB lineage: Bacteria > Eisenbacteria > RBG-16-71-46 > RBG-16-71-46 > RBG-16-71-46 > JACOSU01. The sequence goes on from JACOSU010000095.1 coordinate 11,751, forward strand.
AAGCGGTGCTGGGTGAGCCCCATGCTGTAGACGAACACGCAGGTTCGTGCGCCCGCGAGCGCGTCGGCGAAGCGCTGCATGTCGGCGCGCGAGACGCCCGATCCCTGCTCGAGCTTTTCCCACTCGAGCGAGGCGAGGTGGAGCTTCAGCGCATCGAACCCCGCCGTGCGCCCGGCGATGAACCGTTCGTCGCACGCGCCCCGTGTGATCAGGTGCTTGAGCGCGCCATGCATGAACGCGATGTCGCCGCCCACGCCGACCTGGAAGAAATCATCCATGATCCGCGTGCCGAAGATCGCGCTCTTCCAGTCGCTCGGCACCCAGTAGCGCTCGAGGCCCGGTTCGCGCACCGGATTGACCACGATCACCCGCGTGCCCTGGCGTTTCGCGTAGCACAGGTACTTCATGGTGACGGGCTGATTGGCCGCGATGTTCGAGCCAAACGCCACCACCAGATCGCTTCCGATCATGTCCTTGAGCGAACAGGTGGGGGCGGGGACTCCGAGCGTGTCCTTCAGGCCCGAGACGCTCGCCGCGTGACACAGGCGCGAGCACAGGTCCACGTGGTTCGAACCCATCAGCCGCGCGACCTTCGTGAACGAGTAATAAGTCTCGTTCGTGATGCCGCGCGAGGTGGCGAAGAATCCGATCCGATCGCCGGGCACTTCGCGCAGCGCCTCCCCGGCGATGGAAAGCGCCTCGTCCCACGACAGGCGGTGGATCGCGTCGCTGCCGGCGCGATGGATCAGCGGGAACGGCAGCCGGCCGAGCCGATGAAGTTGCTCGTTGCTCAGCGTGCGCAGGCGCGAAAGCGAGCGCAGCTCGGACTCGGGAGCGGGGCCCATGGTGCTCAGGCGCAGAAGTTTCAATCGCGTCATGCACAGGTGCACGCCGTCGATCACGTCGTCGCGCAGCCCGCGCGGTCCCAGCGAGCAGCCGTCACACACCCCGTGGTTGAGGATGCGCCACGCGTAGGGCAGGTTGTCGCGGTTCTCCCACACCACCTGCGCCATCTCCAGGAACGGGCGCGGACGCGGATGACGCCGGGGCCCGAACGGAATCAGATCACGAACGCGAAAGCGTCCGCCGCTCGAATCGAGAGGATGGGGAGCCATGGCGTTCGCTCAGCCGGGGTGGCGCATGCGTGGCCCGAAGGCCGGAGAGCGCGGGGAACGCATCACGGCTCAAAACTAGGGCGCGCTCGCGGCGGCGTCAACTGCGGACGCCACGCGTGCGCGTGCCTCGCGACCGTTTCCACGCTGGCGCCGGGGTGGTGGAACGGCGGCGCGAGGCTCGCCGCATCCCCCTCGCGCGACGGGCCCGCCCCGCGGCGTGCCCGCCTCACACGTTCTGCGCTAGACTGCCGCGATCGCAATCACGCTTCAGAAATCCCGCCACGCGGAGCGCTCCATGGACTATCGCCGTCTCGGCAGCACCGGACTCAAGATTTCGTCGCTGTCGTTGGGCTCGTGGACGACGTACGGCGGATACGTGGACGATGCGGTCGCGATCTCGATCGTGCGCCGCGCGTTCGAGCTGGGCATCAACCTGTTCGACACCGCCGACGTCTATGTGCGCGGCGCGGCCGAGACCGTGCTGGGGCGCGCGCGGAAATCGATGCCGCGCGAGCAGGTCGTGATCGCGACCAAGTGCATGGGGCGGGTTTGGGACGGCCCGCTCGGGGCGGGGCTCTCGCGCAAACACATCTTCGACGCGATGGATCAGAGCTTGAAGCGCCTGCAGGTGGATTACGTGGACCTCTACCAGGCGCACGCGCCCGACAAGGACACGCCGATCGAAGAGACGCTCGAAGCGTTCGAGGATCTGGTGCGCACGGGCAAGGCGCGCTACATCGGGTTCTCGAACTATGACCGCGAGCCCGCGCTCATTCGCCGCGCGGTGGCGCACCAGAAGTCGCGCGGCTGGAGCCGCTTCGTCTCGAGCCAGCCGCGCTACAGCCTGCTCGACCGCCACGTCGAGCCGGAGCACATCGGATTCTGCCGCACGAACGAGATCGGCATGATCGTCTATTCGCCGCTCGCGCAGGGTGTGCTCACCAACAAGTACGCGCGCGGCGCGGTGCCCGAGGGCAGCCGCGGGGCATCGAAGTTCGCGCACTTCCTGACCGGCGAAAAAGCACTTACGCCCGAGAACGTGGCGGCGGCCGAGCGGTTCGCGGCGTGGTGCGCGGCGAAGGGTCTCGAGCCGGCGCCGGTCGCGCTCGCGTGGGTGCTGCGCTGCCCGCAGGTCTCGAGCGCCATCATCGGCGCGACGCGGATCGAGCAGCTCGAGCAAAACATGAAGTGCTGGGACGTAAGCTTAAGCGATGCAGAGTGGCGCGGGGCCGAGGCCGCGGTCGCCGGCAAGCCGGCGCGGGCCTCATCACGCGCGAAGCCTCCCGTGCGGAAGGCGAAGAAGAAGTAAGCGGAGATGCCCGTGCCGCGCGTCACCGTTGGCGTCGGCCCCGCGCATGGAGTCTGCGCGTGAACGCGATCCTGCGCCTGTTCCCGGCGCTGCGCTCGGCGCGGCTCGACCGCCACGAGATCGCGGGCTCGCTCGGCGATCTCGGCACGTTCCTTCCGCTGCTGGTCGGAATGGCGTCCCAGAACGGGCTCGACTTTGCATCGGCGCTGTTCTTCGCGGGCCTCTTCAATCTGGCGACCGGGCTGGTATTTGCGATCCCGATGGCGGTCCAGCCCATGAAGGCGATCGCCGCCGTCGCGTTGACCGAGGGGCTCACGGTTCCGCAGATCCTCGCCGCGGGCGCGACCGTGAGCGCGATCGTGCTGGTGCTGGGCGTGACCGGGCTGATCGACGCGCTCGATCGCGTGGTGCCGCGCAGCGTGGTGCGCGGAATTCAGCTCTCGCTCGGGCTGTCGCTGCTGATGAAGGGCGCGCAGATGGTGACGGGCACGCACGTGGTGGTGGGATGGGACAGCCTCGCGACCGGCCTCGTCGCCGTGCTCGCCGTGCTCGCGCTGTTGGGCTCGCGCCGAGTGCCGGCCGCGCTCGCGATGTTCGCTGCCGGGATCGCGCTCGCGATCGCGAAGCAACCGACCGTGATGTCGTCGCTCCATGCCGGCTTCACGTTGCCGCACGTAACGCAGCTCGCGTGGAGCGATTTCACGAGCGCGTTTCCGCGTGCGGCGCTGCCTCAGATTCCGCTCACCACGCTCAACTCGGTGATCGCGGTATGCGCACTCTCGGGCGATCTCTTCCCGGGGCGCCGCGCGAACCCCCGGCGCGTGGCGGTTTCGGTCGGGCTCATGAATCTGGTGGGAGCGTGGTTCGGCGCCATGCCGATGTGCCACGGCGCAGGCGGGCTCGCGGGCCAGAGCCGCTTTGGCGCGCGCACCAACGGCTCGATCCTCTTTCTGGGCGCGGTCAAGCTCACGGTCGCGGTGGTGTTCGGCGCCTCGCTCATGACGTTGTGCGGCGCGTTTCCCGCGAGCGTGCTGGGCGTGATGCTGGGCTTCAGCGGGATCGAACTGGCGATGGTGTTCCGCGATCAGAGCGGGCGCCGCGACGCGTTCGTGATGCTGACCACGGCGGGACTGTGCCTTGCGCTCACGAACCTTGCGCTCGGATTCGGCATCGGGCTCGCGATCGCATGGCTCACGAGGTTGCCGTGGATCCGGATCGAGGGCGCGGGCGAGCGTGGCTGACACGCCCGCGCCCGGCCAGATCGACCGGGCGCGTCTGCGATTCACAAGTCATTGCCCTCTGGCCCGGCGCTGGTCGCAACGTTCCTACCAGCGGGGCGGCTGAGCGAAACCGATCGCTCCGTCCTCGCGATCCTGAAGCCGCGAGTGCCGCGGGATGATTCCGAGCGCGCGCAGCCCCGACTCGTACTCGTAGCGCAGGATCAACTGGTCGCTGGCGGTCGAGGCCGCGATGAAATCAGTGCGCACCGCGTGATCCTCGCGCCGCCCGCCCCAGCCGGTGCCGGGGAATGATTCGCGCTCGGGACGCGCGGCGGCCTCGTCGCGCGCCTTGCCCTGCGCTTCATTGCGGGCCACGCTCTTGCGGCTGGCGTCGGCGCCGCCTTCGCGCGGGGCGCGCCCATCGCTGGCCTGAGGTGCCTTCTCTTCGCCGTCCTCGCGCGTCGAAGGCTGATCGGCGCGTTGGGGAACCGGCGCGCTCGACGGCCCACCGTAGTAATTCAACAGCCCCCTGCCCCAGGCCAGCGGCCGCTGTTCCTCGAACGCCAGCACGCGAATCCAGCCCATGTCGCCGTTCGCCTGTCCGGTGCGCTCGGCGTACGATTGCTGTTCATCCACGAACACGAACTGCCGCACTTCGGAGAGCGAGGTCCGCCAGCCGCGGATCACGATGTGATCGTACGGTCCCAGCACGTACATCGATTCTCCGGAGCCGAGGTTCGATCGCGTACCGCTCACCACGTTCAGGCCATCCACGCTCATCAGCACGCCGATCCGCCGGTCGGTGCGATTGCGCAATTCGACCGCGTAATGTCCGCCCGCCACCGCCTCGAAATAGCGGCGTTCGGGCGGCCACACCCAGTGTCTCGCGTAGAGCGAAACCGGGTGTCCGTCCTCGATCACACGCACGCTCACCAGCTGGCCGCGCGAACAGTCCGATGCGCACCACGCGTGCGCGGCAGGAGCGAAGGTCGAGGTGGCGGCGGCCGCCACGGCGAACGAGCACAGCAGTCTGAACAGGCGTTGCATGAAGCCTCCTCGGCGCGCGGGTAGGGTCGATTGCGCGACTGAAACCGGATACTCCGCCCCGCGGCGGATATTCCGTGGAGGGCGTTCGGTGGTAGGCTTGTGGGGTCGGCGGGCCTGATCAAATGTCACGGGCGGGCCGCTGAACCGTAGGGGACGGCATGGCGCACGGCCGGCGATCGCGCGTCAGATCGGCCCCCCGCACCGGCGCCTCGCATTGGAGGTTCTTCGTGAGATTTCGCACGTTCTGGGGGACACTGGCGCTTTCGCTCGCGCTCTCATCGCCCGCGCACGCGCTGATTTCCCTCGGCGCGCAGGCCCCGTACTTCTCCAAGTCCGTGCTCGGCGGCGGCACCACCTCGCTCCCCGAATACTCGGGCAAGATCCTGGTGTTGTTCCTGCTCGGGTATGGCTGAGATTTCTGCATGACCGACGGTCCGTCGGTCGAGCAGGACATCTCGCAGTACTACGAGGCCCGCTATCCGGGCTTGGTGCGCGTGCTGGGTCCCGATCTCTGGAATGGAACGTCGAGCCAGCTCACGACCTTCCAGCAGGTGACGGGCGTGACGTTTCCACTCCTGTTGCAAGGCGGATCGAGCGCCGGCGGTGACCTCGCCACACTCTACGGGCCGTACGACAATTACGTGGTGATCAATCCGCGCGGGATCGTGCGCTATCACGCGGCGCTCACCTGGCCGCACGGCAATCGCTATCACCTCGCCGAAATCCGCGGCTCGATCGATTCGCTGGTGCCGACGGTGGCGGGCGTGGACCCACCCGGAGCTTCATCCGTGCGCTTCGCCGCGAATCCCAATCCTTCCGCGGGCGCGACCGAATTCGAATGGGCGCTGCCCGGAGCGACAGGGCCCGCGTGGATCGAAGTGTTCGATCTGACCGGTCGCCGCGTGTGGCGGATCCAGACCGGTGGGGCCAGCGCGGGCGAGGCGCACGTGAGGTGGGATGGCGGCGACGAGAGCGGCGCACCCGTGCGGGCCGGCGTATATCTGGTGCGCGCATCGATCGGTGAGAGGAGCATCACGCGGCGTATCGTGAGGCTCAGGTGACGCAAGCGCGCGCCGCGGCCTGCGCTGCGCTCGCGTTCGGGATCACGCTCGCGGCCGCGGGCTCAGAGATGGCGGCCGGCGCCGGCACGGCGTCCGCATCGCCCGCGAGTTTCGCCGCGCCCGCGAGTTTCGCCGCGCCCGCGAGTTTCACCGCGCCCGCGAGTTTCGCATCGTCCACCGCGTCCGCGATCGCGTCGGTGCCGGGCCTCGGTGGCCGGGCGAGTGCACCCGATTTTCGGATCGAGTCGCTCGATCAAAAGCGCCTCGATCTGGCGTCGCTCCTCCAGCACGGACCTGTCGTGCTCGACTTCTGGGCGACGTGGTGCCAACCCTGCCTCGCCGAGCTGCCCGAGATCGAGGCCCTTTACCGAAGGCTCGCGCCACGCGGCGTCAACGTGATCGCAATCTCGATCGACAGCCCGCGGAATTTCGCACGCGTGCGGCCGTTCGTCTCGCGACTGGGCCTCACGTTTCCGGTCGCGCTCGATGAAGACGGGGCGCTTCAGCAGAGCTATCAGGTGCGCGCCGCGCCCACCACGTTCGTGATCGCCAGGGATGGCATCATCGCCTACTCGCACGTGGGCTATCAGCACGGCGACACGGCAGCGCTCGAACGCGCGATCCGGACGCTGCTGCCCGCATCCGCGGAGTCGTCGAGCGCAGATTCATCGTCGAACGCGCGCCCAACCGCAGCCGACTCCACGCGATGACGCGCGCGCGCGCGATGGCGCGGGCCAACGCGCTCGCTCGGGCGCGCGCGATGGCGCGGGCCAACGCGCTCGCTCGGGCGCGGGCGATGGCGCGGGTGAGCGCGCAGACTCGCGCGTGGACCATCGCGTTCGCGATCGCGCTGCTTCCGCTCCTCGCGCGCCTCGCCTCGGCGCAGGTTCAGGCCTCGAACCTGCTCGACGCTCAGATCGGAAACATCCCCTTCACCGATCCGCACGATCGCACCGACGTCTACGATCAATTTCTGCTGGATGTGCGCGTCTCGACGCTGCGGGCCGGCCTGCGGTTCGAGAGCGACCACAACAGCGAGGACACGTACATCTACGCGAAGGTCACGCAGCGTTACGCCGACTGGAGCGACGGACCGCTGCGCACGAGGGTCGGAAACTTCTACACCATCCTGGGCCGCGGGCTGGTGCACCGCTCGTTCGAGCTTCCTGGCGTGGTGCTGGACCCGGCGTTTCTGCGCTCACGCTACGGACTCTCGCGCGACGTAGACGGCGTGCTGGCCGAGGCGACCAGCGCTCATCTTTCGGCCCGCGCGTTTTCGGGCACGCCCAACGGCGGGGAATTTCCGCCTTCGGGCGCGAGCATCGGACTCGATCCCTACGCGGGTCAGTTGAGCGGAGGTCAGCTGGTGGCCACGCTCGCGAGGGGCGTGAAGATCGGCGCCACCGCCGAAAAATCGAGCGCGGCCGGAACCCGCGATCTGCATCTGGGCTCGGGCTTCGTGGATTTCGATCCGTTGAGGCTGTTCAAGAGTTCGGTGGCGCTGCCGCTCTACGCCGAGTATGCGCAGGGCGACCAGTCGTTCGGCGACTGGTGGCGTTTCAGCACCGCCGACACCGTGCCGCACGCGCTCTATGCGGGAGCGAACCTGTTGTGGGGGCCGGTCGCGCTGGCCGCGGAGTGGAAGCACTATCGCTCTTTCCGGCTTGGCACCAACGATCCGCCCTCGCTGGTGCGCGAGCACTCCGACGTGCTGCTCAATCGCAACACGCACGTGCTGAACGCAAATCGCGAAGAGGGCCATCAGTTGGAAGGCACGTTCGTCTCGGGCGCGTGGGGCACGCTGACCGCGAACGCGAGCCGCGCCGAAGGGCGGCTCGGAAAGAAGCCGGCGGTGTTCCTCGAACACTTCATCGAGTTGCGCACACCGGCCGATCCCGCGCGGCGCTTCGACGCCGCGGCGTTCTTCGACGAGGGCCAGGATGAATTCGTCGGTGTGAGCGAGCGGCGGACCGGTGGAGCGAACGCGACCGTCCGCCTTTGGGCGGGCTTCTCGTTGACCGCGGATCTCGAGCACCTGCGCGCGACCCGGGTCCGCACCTCGTTCGACGATCACTTCCTGCTGATCGAGGCCGCGCGTGCCGCGTGGGGAAGCCTCGCCCTGGTGTGGGAGCGCACCACCGATCCAACCCAGGAGACGCCCTCGGCCGCGCTCGAACCCGGGATCACGCCGCGCAACTTCGTACGCGTGTCGGTGAGCGGCGACGTGGGGTCTCGCAGCCACGTGGCCCTCACGATCGGCGAGCAGCGCGGTGGGCTCGGCTGCACGTCGGGCACGTGCTATCAGGTGCTGTCGTTCAAGGGCGCGCAGCTGCGCGTGACGACGCGGCTGTGAGCACGGGCGAGGACCAGGCGGTGAATCCCGTTGCGGGGAAAGTTCGCGAGACGGGCCGCTACCACGCCATGACGTGGTAGCCGCCGTCCACGTAGAGCGTCTCGCCGGTGATGCCGCTCGCCAGGTCCGAGAGCAGGAACAGCGCCGCTTTTCCGACTTCTTCCTTCGTGATGTTGCGCTTGAGCGGAGCCTTCTCGGCGTGCATCTTGAGCATGTCGGTGAAGCCGCGGATGCCGCGCGCGGCGAGCGTGCTGACGGGCCCGGCCGACAGCGCGTTCACGCGCACGTTTTTCGGCCCCAGTTCGTACGCCAGCTGGCGCACGCTCTGCTCCAAGACCGCCTTGGCGCTGCCCATTACATTATAAGAGGGCACCGCGCGCTCGGAGGCGAGATAGGTGAGCGTGACGATCGAGGCGCCGTTCTTCTCGAGCAGCGGCAGCATGCGATTCGTGACGTTGATCAGCGAATAGGCGCTCACCTCGAGCGCCAGCTGAAATCCCTCGCGCGGCGTGGCGACGAACGCGCCCTCCAGGTCCTCCTTGCGCGCGAACGCGACCCCGTGCACCAGCGCTTCCACCGCGCCCCATTCCGATTCGAGCCGCGTGCGCACCGAGTCGATCGAGGCGTCGTTTGTGACGTCGCACTCGAGCAGCAGTGTTCCGGGCAGCGTCGCCGCCAGTTCGGCGACCCCGGCCTTGAGCCGCTCGCCGGCGTAGGTCAGGCACAGTTTCGCGCCCGCCTTGTGCAGCGACTGCGCGATCGCCCACGACAGGCTGCGGTGGTTCGCGACGCCCATCACCAGGGCGCCCTTGCCGCTCAGATCGATCGAGTACATGCGGCTCTCCTTCGCGGTTCGTCGTGGCGCGGACTGCGCGGTCCAGACCCCGGCCACACGGCCCGCGCCGCGGCGCGCCCGCTCACGCGGCGCGCTGCTTCTCCCACACCCGGATCGGCATGATGATGACCTGGACGCCGGTAAACTGCAGCCGGCGCTGAATCGAGAACGCGGTCTCGTGGTGGAGCGACCGCGTGAACAGGTTTTCGCGCTGGAACACCAGCTGGCCCGCGAACACCACGGGACGCCGGAACTCCTTGATGAGATCTAGGCACATGCCCTCGAGCTCCTGGATCAGATCGGTGCCGAGCGTGTAGCGGTACTCGGCGTAATAGCCCATGCGATTCGTCAGGTTCACGTACTTCGCGAGATCCACCCGCACCTTGTCCTCGAGCGCCTTCACGTCCTGCACGCCCTTGAACTGTCCCGAATCCACGAGGCCCACCGAGCAGAACACGAAGTTCTTGTAGTGGCGCGGGAACATGCGCTGGATCGAGAGCAGCGTGTGAATGCCGAGGCCGGCGTACGATTCCACCAGCACGATCGCGGTGGGGCCGTCGGGCGCGAGCTCGGGAATGGTCTTGGGTTCGGGCAGCGGCAGATTGGTGAGCACTTCATCGAGCGACGACATCATGTTCTTCACGCGCCGGTAGTGCGACCTCACGATGTAGCAGAACGCAATCAGGGCTCCGGTCGCAAGCAGCGTCACCAAGCCGCCCTCACGGAACTTGATCGCGGCGGTCGCGACCAGAATGCCGGCGGTGACCGCGGTGCCGAGCGAGGCGATCACCAGCCGGCGATGCCAGTGCTGCTGCTCGCGCCGTGTATTCCACCAGTGCCGCATCATGCCGAGCTGGGTGAGCGTGAAGGTCATGAACACGTTGATCGAGTACATGACCACCAGCACCTCGACCCGCCCGCGGGTGTAGAGCAGCACCAGCGCGGCGGCGAGACCCATCGAGATGACGCCGTTCTGCGTGACGAGCTGCTCCGACAGGTGCGCGAAACGCTTCGGCACCCACTGGTCCACCGCCATCGCGGCCAGCGTGCGCGGCCCGGCCACGAATCCGGTCTGCGCGGCCACGAACAGCAGCGCGCCCTCGGACAGGAGCGTGATCCAGATCAACGCACGGCCCATGTGCAGGCCGCCGATCGTCCAGTTCCCGGCCAGCGTCTGCCACAGCGAAGCGTTGAGCGTACGTCCCGGCTGGAGGTGCACGTCGGTCAGCAGGTAGCACAACAGGATGCCGCCGGCGGTGAACGCCAGCGAGCTCGCCATGTAGAGCATGGTGCGCTTGCCGGTCTGAACGCGCGGCTCGCGCAGGATGTCGGTGCTGTTGCTCACCGCCTCGATGCCGGTGAACGTCCCGCCGCCCAGCGAAAACGCGCGCAGGAAGATGTAGATCACGCCGAGCAGCCCCAGGTCCTTGACCGCCAGATGCGTGTCGCGCGCGGTCTCGGCGAACACGGTTCCCGCGCCGACCGGATGGCTCAGGATTCCGAACGCAATCAACCCGGCGTGAGTGAGCATGAACGCGAAGAAGATCGGCAGCATCACCAGCACGGATTCCTTGACGCCGCGCAGGTTCATGCCACTCAACGAGGCGATCACCAGGAACTCGATGGTAAGCTTGAGCCCCTGCCATGCCGGCGGCAGGTTCGAGAACACGGCATCCACGCCCGAGGCGACCGATACCGAGATCGTAAGGATGTAATCCACCACCAGCGCCGAGCCCGAGATGATGCCGGGGGTGGGGCCCAGCAATTTGGTCGCCACCAGGTAACCGCCGCCGCCGCTTGGGAACAATTCAATGATCTGGCTGTAGGATGCGGAGATCAGGAACACCGTGACGACGGTCGCGATGATCAGGTAGAACGCCAGATGACGGTGGGCGCCGAGTTCGAGGAACGCGGCCTGCGGCCCGTAGCACGAGGACGAAAGCCCGTCCGACCCGAGGCCCACCCAGGCGAAGAAGGCGATCAGCGCCAGCGAATGATGGATGCGAGGGTCGAAAAGATTCTTGCGGCCTCCCAGGAGGAGGCCCTTCAGTCGTTCGCGCACCGGCGAAATCTAGAGACTTGACCGCGCTTTATCAAGCGCAGCGGAGGAACGGCTTGAGCGTTCGGCAGATGGCGGCCGTGACCGGACTGGTCGCGGTGCTGCTCGCGATCCAAGGCGACGAACCGGCGATGGCGGCCCGAATCGCGGGCGGCGCGGGCATGCGCCTCCCGAGCGCCGGTACGCCCGGCGCGGCGGCGCGGAAGCGCGAGGACGCCGGCGTGTTCGCGCAGCAGCGCGAGGACGCCGGCATGCTCGGCTCTTTCATGCGGTTCGGGTGGGTGAGCCCGCCGGTCGAGTCCACCACCGCGGCGCGCGTTGCGGAATACGCGGGAGCCGGGCTCGACCTGATGCTGCCGGCCTGGCAGGATTCGGGACGCGTCGCCGACAACCTCTCGCGTCTCGACTACGCAGCCGCGAACGGGCTGCGTTGCCTGATCTGGGACCGGAGATTCGAGCAGTTCTTCGCACTCGATCCGCACTCTGCCTGGGGCGGCGCGGTTCTCGACACGATCGTCGCGGACTACAAGAACCTTCCCGCGTTCGGCGGGTACTACCTCGGCGACGAACCTCCGCAGAGCGAGTTCCCGTTGCTCGCGGCTTTGCACGCCGAGTTGCGCGCGCGCGATCCGTCGCATCCGGCCTGGAACAATCTCCTGGGCTCGACCGGCGTCGGGAGCTTCACTGCGTGGCAGGCGTACGTGCGGGCTTATCTCGACACCACGCACGCCGCCGTCCTGTGCTATGACGAATACGATTTTCTCGAGAGCGGCGACCGCGGCCTGTTCGTAGGGAACCTGGTGGGCGCGGCGGGAATCGCGAACGAGTATGGCATTCCATTCTGGGCCATCGTTCAGTTGATCCAGCACTATCAGTATCGCGCGCTGACCGAGGGCGAGATGCGCTGGCAGGTGGCGCACGCGCTCGCGTACGGCGCGCACGGCGTGGGCTACTTCACGTACTGGACCCCGGCCCCCGACACCACGTTCAACTGGCACTACGGCATGGTCGGGTGGGACGGTCAGCGCACGCCGTGGTACGCGTTTTTGGCGCGGCTCAATCCCCGCGTGGCCGTCGCCGGCCGCACGCTCGCGGGCCTGGCGTGGCATGCGACCGTGCACTCGGGATCGGTGCCGATTCAGGCCACCGCGTTTACGCCCGACGAGTGGATCGCGAACGTCGAGGGCCGCGCGGCGCTCGGCGAGTTCACGGATGCGCTCAATGGCCGGTTCGTGCTGGTCGCGAACAGCGATTCGGCCGCCGCGCAGGCCATCGCGCTCACGTTCCCGGGCGCGACGAAGGTCGAAAGGCTTTCGGATGACGGGAGCGCATGGGCCGAGATCGACACCACGCACGTCGGTAGCGGCACCGGCACCGGCACGCGCGCCGCGCTTGCGCTCGAGGCCGGCGACTTCACGCTTCTGCGCGTGGGTGGTGAGGCCGGACCGCCGCGCGCGGGCTCGGGCCCCGGGCTTGCGATCCGTCCTAATCCCGCGCATCACGCCGTCGAGTTCGTGATCGGGCACGTTAAGACGAGCGGGCGCGTCGAAATTCTCGACTCGCTCGGCCGCCGCATCTGGAGCCGCACGGTCGCGAGCGGATCGGGCATCGTCACGTGGGATTGAACGCGCGATCAGGGCGGGCCCGCCACGCCCGGCATCTACTTTGCACGCGCGAAGGATCAAGGCGGCGTGACCACGCTGCGCCTGAGCTGGCTGGGGGCACGGTGAGGCGCGTGACAGCGCTGGGCCCGAGCTGGGTCGGGGCACGGTGAGGAGCGTGACGGCGCCGGGCCTGAGCTGGGTCGGGGCACGGTGAGCGGCGCGCCAACCATCGCTTCGATCGCGCGGGCGGTGGTCGAATGCGAGCGCTGCGCACGGCTCAGAGATCATTGCCGGCGCGTCGCGATCGAGAAGCGCCGCGCGTTCCGCGATGAGACCTACTGGGGCCGCCCGGTGCCGGGCTTTGGCGATCCAGGCGCGCGGCTCTTGGTCGTGGGGCTCGCGCCCGCCGCCCACGGCGCGAATCGCACTGGCCGCATGTTCACTGGCGACTCGAGCGGCGACTGGCTGTATGAGGCGCTTCATCAGCAGGGCTTCGCATCGCAGCGCGCTTCGATCTCTCGTCGAGACAGCCTCGTGCTGAGCGATGCGTATGTGACCGCCGCCGTGCGCTGCGCGCCGCCCGACAACAGGCCCACGCGCGAAGAGCTGGCGAGTTGTCGCGATTATCTCGAGGCCGAGATCCGTGCGCTCACGCGCGTGCGTGTGGTCGTGACGATGGGCGCGATCGCGCATCAAGCGTGGCTGCGAGCGAGCGGCGCATGGGACGTGCTAGCTCCCAGCGAACGCCCCCGATTCAGCCACGGCGGCGAGAGCGAGATGCGAGACGGCATCACGCTCATCAGCTCCTACCATCCCAGCCGGCAGAACACGCAGACCGGGAGGCTCACGCGCGTGATGTGGATCGCGGTGTTCGCGAGGGCGCGGGAGGTGGTGGATGGAGGGACTTGAGAGGCGCGCGGCCGACGCCTGCGCATCTGCGCGGCTCCGCGCAATCCCCTCCGCGACGAATTGACTTGACGCGCGAGTCTGCGCGCCTCATTCTGCGTTTCGACAACTTCCGGGTGCCCGCATCTCGTGGGGTAAAAGGGAAGGGGGTGAGATTCCCCCGCGGTCCCGCCACTGTGATGGGCATCCAGGGTTTCGACGACGCCGATCCTTCGATCGCGATGCCGGAATCCGCGGGGCCCTGAGTCAGGAAACCTGCCCGGAAGCCATTTGCCCTGCATGCCTCGCGAGAAGGCATCGGCGGACGGCGCCCTCCGGCCCCGGCTTCCGAATCCCCTTCGCGAGCCAGGGTCTTTCGATTGAGGCGCGCGCGACGCCGTGATCGCAACGATTCTTCTCTCGGTCATTTTGTCGGCCGATTCGTCGGTGGCCCCGGCGCCCGCGGATTCCGCGAACGCGCGTGCGGCCGTCGTGGATTCGACGCGCGCGAACGCTGCCGCATCCATCCCGGTCGTCGTCACGCTGCCCGAAGTGCGGGTGGAGCGCGAGCGCGTGCTGAGCGAGGCGCGCCGCCGGCTGCCGACCGCGTTCGTCACCGATCTTTCCGCGGGGACTTCCAACCGCGCGCTCGAGACCGTGAGCGACGTGCTGGCGCAGGCGGCCGGGGTTCACGTTGATCAGTACGGCGGGCTGGGCGCCTACAGCACGGTGTCGTTGCGCGGGGCGCCGCCGGGGCAGGTGAGCGTGTATCTCGACGGCGCGCCGCTCACCTCGGCCGCGCATGGCGTGGTCAATCTCGCCGACCTGCCGGCGGGCGCCATCGAGCGCGTCGAAATCTATCGCGGGCTCTCGCCGCTTGCGCTGGGGCCCGCGACGCCGGGCGGCGCGATCAACCTGGTGACGGCTTCGGTCGCGCGAATTCGCGAGGCGCGCGTGATCGCTGGCTCCTACGGAACGTGGGAGGGGCGCGCGAGCGCAGGCGGCGCGCGCGGAAATCTCTCGGGATTCCTGCACGGTGGAATCCAAACCACGCGCGGCGACTTCGATCACCTGAGCGATAACGGCACGCCGTTCAATTTGAACGACGATTTTGTCGCGCCCCGGCAGAACAACCGCTTCGACGCCGCAACCGCGCTCGGCACGCTGCGCTGGCGCGCGCGGCACGATCTCAGCGCGATGCTGCGCGAGGATTTTTTCCGCAAGGCGCAGGGCTTGCCGGGCATGGGCTCGGTGCCGGCGTTGAACTCGAGGCTCTCGTTCCTGCGCTCGATCACTCAGATGGAGATTGCGCGCGATGCCGGGCGCGCCACACCCGAGACGAAACTCTCGGTCAGTCTCGAGCGCCAGCGCTCGCAATTTCGCGACAACGGCGGACCGTACGGGCTGGGCGAGCTGAGGCTGGGGCCTCACGACAGCGACGATCGCTTTGGCTCCGAACACCTGACGCTCGAAGCGCTCACGCCCCAGCTGCCGCTCGGCGCTTCGCTCTCCGGCTCGGCGAGCGCGGGCCTGGATCGCGCCGATCTCGTGGATCCCGGCGACGGCTATCCCGATCCACCGCAGAGCCGGCGTGTCTTGACCGGCGCATCGCTCACCGCGGACTGGCGACCGATGGGAGAGTGGTTGACGCTTCATGCGGCCAAGCGCTGGGACCGGATCGAGGATCACCTGCGATCGACCGGTGTTGCTGGCCTGGCCGTCACATCCGATGCGACGCGCGAGCTGGATTCGCCGCAGCTGGGCGTGCGCGTGATCGCGCCCTACGGCACCGAGGTGCGCGCCAACTGGTCGCGAGCGGTGCGGCCGCCCGATTTTCTCGAGTTGTTCGGCAACCAGGGCAGCGTGACCGGGAACCCGAAGCTCAAGCCCGAGACCGGCGAGAACCGCGATTTCGGCGCGAGCTGGTCGCACACGCTGGGCGTGCACGCCGACGCCACCATCGAATGGGCGCACTTCGAATCCGACGCCAGCGATCTGATTCTCTACTGGACCAACTCGCCCAACACGACGCACGCCGACAATGTGACCAGCGCTCGGATCCGCGGCGAAGAGTTGAGCGTGAGGCTCAGGCCCTGGGCGCCGCTCGCGCTTGCGGGCGCGTTCACGTGGCAGTCGGCGATCGATGAGGGCCCTTTCAAGGCGTGGCACGGGAAGCGCCTGCCGCAGCGGCCGGGTCGTCAGGCGTGGACGCGCGCCGATCTCACGCGCGGCGGCGCGCGGTTGAGCGCCGAGATCCAGTACATCGGCGACAACTATCTCGATCGCTACAACCGCTATCGCGTGACGAGCCGCACGCTGGCCGGGGCGTCGCTGTCGGCGCCGTTCTTGGCCGGGACGCGCGGAGTAGTGGAAGCGAAGAATCTCGGTGACAACCGTATCTCCGACGTCGGCGGATTTCCGCTGCCGGGCCGGAGCGTGTTCGTTTCGATGGAATGGCGTCTCGGACCGGCGGGCTCCGCCCGGCCATGAAAGGGGAATCGCACATGCACCTTCGCACCGCATCCTTCCCGCGGCAAAGCGCATCGCATCTCGCACGGCTCCACGTCGCGCTTGCCGTTCTGCTCCTCGCCTCGACTCTGGGCGCGAGTCCCGCCTCCGCGACGCAATCCAAGGCCTTCGTCGTCACCTCCGACTATTCGACCGGGGGACTGAGCGCCGTCGACCTCACGACTCGCGCGGTGTCGGTGGACGTATCGACCGTCTATTCCGACGCGACGTTGCGCTGGTACGACGGAAAAATCTACGTGGTCAACCGCTTCGGTCAGGACAACATCCAGGTGATCGATCCCGCGTCCGCCTACGCGACCGTGCTCCAGTTCTCGACCGGCGTGGGCACGAACCCGCAGGACATCGCGTTCCTCACGCCCACCAGGGCGTTCGTTCCGCTTTACGAGCGCACCGCGCTGCTGGTGTGCAATCCCCAGACCGGCGCCACGCTCGACACGATTTCGCTTGCCGCGTTCGCGGACGCTGACCATCTGCCCGAGATGGCGCACGTCGCGCTGGTCGGAAACCGGCTCTTCGTCGCGATCCAGCGGCTCGATCGCGCGCACGGCTACGTTCCGACCGCCTACAGCCTGGTGGCCGTGATCGACGCTCAGGCCGACACCGTGCTCGATGCCGATCCGATCACGCCTGGCAAGCAGGCGATTCGGCTGACCGGCACCAACCCGGTGACGACGTTCAGCTACGTGCCCTCGACGCGCCGGCTGCTGATCGGCTGCGCGGGCAGCTACGGCGCCGCCGACGGTGGGATCGACGCGATCGACGTGGACTCGATGCAGGATCTGGGATTCATCGCGACCGAGGCCACGCTGGGCGGTGACCTCGGCGACATCGAGTGGTTCTCGCCCACGCACGGCTACGCGATCGTCAGCGACGCCTTCTTTAACGCGAACCTCGTGTCTTTCAATCCCTCGAACGGCGCGCTGATCGGGACCGTGCGATCGCCGGGCGGATTCAGCCTGCCCGATTGCGCCGTGAACGATCGTGGCGAACTCTACGTGGCCGACAACAGTTTCACGACCGCCGGGATCTACGTCTATCGCGCGGGAGTTGACACGCTGATCACGGGGCCGCTCAATACCGGGCTGCCGCCGAACCAGATCGCGTTCGACGCCGCGCGCGATGAAGTGGCGGATGTGACGCCGCTCGCGACCGGCACCGAGTTCGCGGCGCCGTGGCCCAACCCGGCGCGGAATCAGGCCTCGTTCGATCTCCGCCTCTCGGCACCTTCGCTGGTGCGGATCGAGGCGTTCGATCTCTCGGGCCGTCGCGTCGCGACGCTCGCGAACGGCGCGCGCGTGGCCGGGACGTTCCATCTCGCGTGGGACCTGGCCGATGAGCGCGGACGCGCCCTGGCACCGGGCGTCTATCTGGTGCGGGCACTGATCGGCGATCGCGCCATTACGCGGCGGCTGGTGGTGGTGAGGTAGCGGGAGTACTCTCGACGCGCGCACGGGAAGTCGCGAACGACCGCCGCACCCGGTAGAGCATCACCGGGATCACGTCGTTTCATTCGAGGACGGCCGCATGATGAAGCGAATCGTTGTCGCCATCGTCGCGCTGCTCGCGACCGTCTCGATCGGTTTCGCGGACACTCCGGCGGTACCCGCGGTGCCGGCGGTGCCCGCGGCGCCGGCAATGCCGGCGGTGCCCGCGGTGCCGGCGGTGCCCGCGGTGCCGTCGTCGATCACGTCGCTCGCCAGCAATCCGTTGGTTTCGAGCCTCACCGGCAAGCTCGGCCTGGGCGTTCCCCAGGCGGCTGGCGGCGCCGGCGCTCTGCTCGGGCTCGCGGAGGCGAAGCTGCCGAAAGCCGACTGGTCGAAGATCTCCAAGCTGGTTCCCGGCTCGAGCACGCTGATCACCGAGGCGAAAACGCTGGGCGGGATCAAGAAGTTCAGCAACCTCGCGGATCATTCCGGCCCGTTCGGAAAGATGGGGCTCAGCGCCGATCAGGCGAAGTCGATCCAGCCCGGAGTCTCGAGCTTCATTTCGAAGGCCGGCGGCGCGGATCTGGCGAAGAAGTTCGACGGCGTGATCAAGTAGCCGCCACGGCGCCGCGATGCGGCAATACGCCGCATCGCGGGCCGCTGGTGGGCGCGATTGCCGCGCCCGTCCACGCCCGGCGCGCGCCGGCCCGCCTGCCGTGCTAGGTTCACCCGCTCATTCACCGGCCGACCCGCCCGGCGTCCATGGGACGCGGCGCTTCGCAGCTTCCTTCACCCATCCCACGCCGAGGAACTCATGACTCTCCGTCGTCTTCCGATCGCGCTGGCCGGCTTGCTGCTCGCGGCATGCACGGCTGCCTCGCCCGGCGTGAGCGCCGAAGCGCATCACGGTGTGAATGCCGTCTATATGGACACGACCTGCGCCGCGTGCCGCGACTTCTTCACGTTCGCGAATGGCGCGTGGTACAAGACCGCGGAGATTCCGCCGTCCTATACCGGAATCGGCGCGGGTCGCGAGCTGGTGGATCGCAACACCGAGGTGCTGCATCGGGTGCTCGAGGACACGCGCTCGAAGATGGCGACCGAGACTGACGTGACGATCAAGAAGCTGGCCTCGTTCTACAGTACGTGCATGGACTCGGATCGCGCCGAACGCGAAGGCGCTCGCCCGATCCAGCCCGAGTTGAATCGCATCTCGGCGATCCGCGATCGCGCGGGGCTGGTTCGTCACCTCGCGCACCTGACGCTGATCGGTCAGGGCGTGCCGTTCCATCTGGGCGGCGAGGCGGACTTGAAGAACAGCAGCATGAATCTGGCGTATCTCGACCAGGGCGGGCTGGGGCTGCCAGAGCGCGACTACTACACGCGCACCGATTCCACCTCGGTCGCGCTGCGCAACGATTACGTCGCCCACATCGGCCGCATGCTTCAGCTGATCGGCACGCCGGCCGACGAGGCGTCGAAAAGCGCGGCCGCCATCCTCGCGTTCGAGACCGGACTCGCGAACGCTTCGATGGGGCGCGTGCAGATGCGCGACCCCGACGCGATCTACCACAAGATGGCGGTCAAGGATCTCGTGAAGCTAGCGCCCGGCATGCAGTGGACCCAGTTCTTTGGCGATGTGGGCGTCGCGGAGCTGACGAAACCCGCCGGGCAGCTGAGCGTGGACCAGCCGGATTTCGCAAAGTACGCCTCCGCCCAGGTGGGGAACGCCCCGCTCGAAACCTGGAAGGCGTACCTCCGCTACCACCTGCTCGCGAACACCGCATCTACACTCAATCAAGCGCTTTTCACCGAGGACTTCACGTTTAACTCGAAGCTCACCGGGCAGCGCGTTCCGCTGCCGCGCTGGAAGCGCTGCTCGGCCGGGTCCGACGCCGCGATGGGCGAGGCGCTCGGCAAGGCCTACGTGGCGACCGAGTTTCCGCCGTCGGCCAAGGCGCACGCGCTCGAGCTGGTCAACAATCTGCAAATCACGCTGCGGGAGCGGATCGCGAAGCTCGACTGGATGAGCGATTCGACCAAGGCGCAGGCCGTGAAGAAACTCGATGTGGTCTTGAAGAAGATCGGCTACCCGGACCAGTGGCGCGATTACACCAAGCTGGTGGTCAGCGCCGATTCGTCGTTCGCGGTCAACGCCATTCACGCGCGGAGCTTCGTCGCGAAGCGATACCTTGACCGCATCGGCAAGCCGGTGGATCGCACCGAGTGGGGCATGTCGCCGCCGACCGTGAACGCCTACTACAACCCGCTCATCAACGAGATCGTGTTCCCGGCGGGGATCATGCAGCCGCCAAACTTCGATCTGCTGGCCGACGACGCGTTCAACTACGGCGGGATGGGCATGGTGATCGGTCACGAGATGACGCACGGCTTCGACGACGAGGGCCGCAAGTTCGACTCCAGGGGCAACCGCAGCGACTGGTGGACTGCTGAAGACGGGAAGCGTTTCGAGGCGCGCGCGCAGAAAGTGGTCGACCAGTACAACGGCTACGTCGCGGTGGACACGCTGCATGTGAACGGCAAGCTCACGCTCGGTGAAAACATCGCCGATCTGGGCGGCGTCACGATCGCGTACTACGCCTACCAGCGCTCGCTCGAGGGCAAGCCCCGTGTGACGATCGACGGCTACACGCCCGAGCAGCGCTTCTTCCTGGGATTCGCCCAGGCGTGGCGCCGCAAGGTGCGGCCCGAGAGCGAGCGGCTGCGCACGCTCACCGACCCGCATTCACCGGCGCGCTGGCGAGTGAACGGACCGCTCAGCAACCTGCCCGAGTTCCAGAAGGCGTGGGGCTGCAAGGGCGGCGAGGGCATGGTCCGCGGGGATCAGATCACGATCTGGTAACGGGCGCGCGGCACTGCGTCGCATCTGTGGGCGCAGAGCGCACGGCAACGGATCCGGCGAGGGGCCCATGAACCGGAAATGCGCCCGGCAGGGCGACCGACGGTCCGTGCTGGTTCTGGCGCTCGCGATCACGTGCAACGCGGCGCTCGCGATCGCGTGCAACGCGGTATTCGCGTTCCCCGTCGGAGCCGACCCGTCGTCGGCGCCGGCGGTTTCATCGGACACCGGCGTGTCCGCGGACACCGTCTCGTCTCCGGCGGTCTCATCCAACACCGTCACGCCGACGGTCTCCTCCGACTCGGTGACGGCCGCGTCGTCCGCTCCGATCGCGGGTGGCGCGTCGTCGCGTGACTATCTCGCCGAGGTGCGTGCTGCGTTCACCGCCGAGAACCGGGCGTACTCGGCGCGGCGCGTGTTCCTTGCGATCGTGGATCCGCTCTACGCGATCGCGGTCGGACTGTTCCTGCTCTTCAGCGGGCTCGCCGCGCGATTGCGCGACGTCGCCGAGAACATGGGGAGCCGGCGCTACGTGCAGGTGCTGGTCTACCTCGCGCTCTACGTGCTGATCGCGTGGGTTCTCACGTTTCCGTTGAGCTGGTACGCGGGCTTCGCGCTCGAGCACCAGTTCGGGCTCTCGACCCAGACGTTCGGCGCGTGGCTTGCCGACGAGCTCAAGGGGCAGGCGGTGATCATCGCATTCATCGGCGTGATCCCGCTGCTGTCGCTGGCGTACCGCGCGATCGAGAAGAATCCGCGCGGCTGGTGGCTGAGATTCGCGATCGCGACGCTGCCGGTCGTGGTGTTCATGGTTCTGATCGAGCCGATCGCGATTGATCCGCTGTTCAACAAGTTCACGCCGCTCGCCGACGCCACGCTCAAGCGCGAGATTCTCGACCTGGGCGCGCGCGCCGGCATCCCCGCCCGCAATGTCTACGAGGTCGACCAGAGCACCAAGACCCGCAAGTTCAACGCCTACGTGAACGGCTTCGGCGCGTCGCAGCGCATCGTGATCTGGGATACCACGCTCAAGGGAATGAGCCACGACGAGATCCTGTTCGTGATGGGCCACGAGATGGGCCACTACGTGCTGGGCCACATCTGGAAGGGAATCATCGCGATCTCGGCGGCTGCGTTCGCGATCTTCTGGCTCGCGTCGCTGATAATGAACGCGCTGCTCGGGGGTTTCGCCGGGCGCTGGAAAATCCGCGCGATCCACGACATCGCCACGATTCCGCTGCTGGCCATGACGCTGACCACGCTTTCGCTGGTCGCGCAGCCGATTTCGAACGCCTACAGCCGCCTCACCGAGCACGAAGCCGATCTGTTCGGGCTCGAGATCACGCGCACCAACGACGCCGCGGCGCGCGCGTTCCTGAAGCTCGGCGCTCAGAACCGATCGAATCCCGACCCCGCGCCGTGGCTGCGCATCTTCGAATACACGCATCCGCCGTTGCTCGAGCGGGTGCGGAGCGCGATCGAATACCACCCCTGGATCGAAGGAAAGCCGAACCGGTTCTTCAAAGGGCGGTGACGCGCGGCTACGCGTCCCCAAGCGTGATGCTCACCCGCGACCTCTCGCCGATCATCGCGGCGACCAGCCTCGGCGCGGCAATGCGAACGCCGTAACGCGGCGCGACCTCGCCCGGCTCGATCTTCCACTCGGCGAGGCCCTCGCTCTCGAACGTAGAGCGCGTGCCGCCCGAGGTGACGACGGCGCGATGGGCCTCCATGCTCGCGAGTGAGCGCGTGCTGTCGGCGGCGTAGCCCGCGCGTGCGCCCGAAAGCTCAACGCGCGCGCCGGGGGCGAGCGCGAATACCACGTGCGCATCGCCGACCGGGCGCGCACGATCGCGGATCTCGATCGCTCCGCCCGCGACGCTCACGCTCCTGCGGTGCCATTCGCGGCCGCTCCATTCGCACGACCAGCCCGCGGCGTCGGCAGTGTCTCCTCGCGCGTCGACTCTCGAGGCGTCCGCGCGTCCGGCGTCTCGGGCGGCGTCGGCATGCGCGGCATCTCCGACCGGCTCGGGGCGGCAGCGCGTGAACCCTTGCCATAAGAACGGACCACGCATCTGCGCCTGGCTCGCGCCTCCAAAGTGAACGGTGCTGTGGGCGGGCGTCGAGCGGCAGCGGTCGCGCGCGTCGGGGTCGGCGTGATAGGCGAACGTGCCGGGATCCACGACGACCGCGTCGCGCCCGCGATGAATCGTGACGCTCAACGCGTCGGCGTGTCCGTGCGCCGCGAGCGGCTCGAGTCCCAACGGACCGTGATCAAACGTCACGACCACGTCCCGATCGCGCCACACCGTGTAGTCCGCGGTCACGGTCACGCCGTCGTGCTCTCGTCGCGCCGGGCGCGCGTTGCCGAACAACAGAAGCGCGAGCGCGGTCTCGGCCGAATCGAACGCGTCGGCGCCGAGCCACGCCGCGAGCGCGTTGCCCACCCGATCGAGGCGGCTCGCGCTTTCGCCCGCGAGCAGGATGCGGCCGTCGTCTTCGTCGCCCACGCGCGGCCACGATCCGCCTTCCAGGCGGATCACGCGCGCGAACTCCAGCGAGGCGCCGAGGCGTGCGCGGACCGCATTGCTCACGGGCGCGCCCGCGGCTTCGGCGGCGACGATCGCGAGCAGCAGCAGCTCCCACACCAGCGGCAGGTAACCGAACGCCTGCTCGCATAGGACGCCATCGGGTGCGAACTGTCGCAGCGTCTCCTTTTCGAGCCCGCGCAGCCCGCGATCGCGTAGCCCCTGCGCATCGCGCGCCGCTGGAAAGATCGAACCCAGCACGGTCATCGCTGCGTATTCGGCGATCAGATGATTGTTCGCGCTCGAGCCCAGGCTCAGATGGTCGCGACAGCAGAGCGCCTGTTGCGCGAGAATTCCCAGGCAGGGCGCGAGTTTCACGTCGTCTGCCCGATCCCCGAGCAGCGCGAGCGTCCACGTGACGTTGAGCACGCGCACCGCCTGCTCGATCCCGCTCGTATGATGAATGCCGCGGCCCAGCGGATTGCGCGCCGTGAAATCGTCGAGCCACGCGACCGCGCGATCGGCGAACGCGCGATCGCCGGTCGCGCGCGCGGCCAACGCGAGTGTCGGAAGCACGGTCAGGCGGCCCAGCTCCCACGTGTCCTTGGGATCTCCGGCGATGCTCGTGTCGTGATAATCGAGGCTCGCGCTCGGCGCATCGGGCCACGCGGCGCCGGTGCGCGGACTGGCGTTCCAGCGCGGCGGATGATCGAGCCGCACCGGGGCTCCGAACAGAGTCCAGCGGCCCTCCATCAGCGCCCGCGCCGCCGCGATCTCGGATTCGAACGCCGCGCCGTCCACCACGCGCACCAGCTTCGCGAGCAAACTCGAGCGCAGCACCTCGTGCTCGTCGCCCTCGAACAGATGTTCGAACGCGCGCTCGGGAGTCCAGCGCGTGTAGGAGGGCGGCGCGACCGCATCGCGCAGCGCGACCCGGGCGCGATGAGCGATCTCGCCCGGCGTCATGACGCGAAGCCGCGCCAGCTTCCAGCCCAGATCGTTCACGCGCTCATGTTCCGGTTGGGATCGTTTGTTCGCTCATCGCACGATGGCGAGACGCCGCGTGAGGCTGCGGCCCGACTGTTCGAGCCGCGCGAAATAAATCCCGGGCGGCACGCGCCGGCCGGCCTCATCGCTCAGATCCCAGCCCCGCGCGTAGCGCCCCGGAGCCAACGGTCCGCTCGCAAGGCGCCGCACGATGCGTCCCGCGAGATCCAGCACCTCGAGCCTCACCGCGCCCGACTGGGGCAACGCGAACACGAAACGCGCGCGGCTCACCGCGGGATTGGGCGCGGGCGGCGCAAGCTCGAGCATCGCGACCGGCGGGCCGTCACCCACCGCGAGCGGCGCCGGCTGAGAAGCGGGGTCGTAGAGCGTCACGCGCAGCGAATCGAAATTGAATCCCTCGTATTCGGCGCCGCCATCCGACGTCAGGCGGAATCGCAGATGCACCGCGCCGCCCGCCGGGCCCGCGAACCGGCTCAGGTCCGCGCGCTCGAACGCCCAGCGCTGGCGCGTGCCCTCGTAGATCGGACTTCCGACCGGTTGGGTCGAAGGCACTCCGATCGCGGTGGCGCGCCCCGTTACCTGCGTCCAGGTCGAATCGTCGAGACTCGCCTCGATGATCGCGGCGTCGTAGCCGGTCTCGATATCCCAGCGCGTTCCGAACTCGGCGTAGGCGTGCACGCCGGCGCTGAGATCGATCGGAGAGGCGAGCGTGAGCGTAGCGTTCGCGTTCGGCGCGTAGAATCCCGAAGGGCTGTCGGCGAAGTAGGGCGCGGCGTGAACCGCATCGCCCGGCGAGATGCCCCAGCCGCCCACGCTGCTCCAGGCTCCTAGGCCCGACGTGGCGTCGTCGGCAACACGCAACGTCGGGTGGCCAGCCGGAACTTCGACGGTATCGCGTGAGAACAATCCGCCGGGCGCCGAAAAATCGAGCTCGAGCCTGAGGACGCGCCCCGGCGTGACGGTGTCGGCGGAGGCGACCACGAACGTCGCGCCCGAGATCGCATCGCCGCTCTGGCGCGAGGGCAGCGTCGGATAATCGATCGGTCCGCTGAACACTCCGATCCCGGGATCGAGCGAGATCAGCGTGGCCTTGAGTCCCGGGCCGGCCGCAGCGAGCCCCAGGTTGCGCGCGCGCACCGCGAGGTGGGCGAGCGCGCCGATGTCGAGCTCGCCTTCGAGCCAGCTGGCGTGCTCGATACGCACGAACGCACCCGCGAGCGCCGCGACCGTGTAACAGCGCCGCAGGTTTTCCGCGGCGAGCGGCACGATGCGCGAGGGCGGCGGGTAGAAATCGTCGTTGGGATTTCCCACCTCGGGCGTCCACGTGAACGCGCGCGGCTTGAGCAGCGTATCGCCGTAGGTCCAGTCGTTGAACTCCCCGTTCACTTCGTAGAGCACGCGAGTGCCCTGCCCGGTCTGGTAGCCATCGCCGATCGAGGCCGCGTCGGTCCACTCCTGAAACGCCGAGGAGTCGGGCGCGCCGGCCGGCGTGTATCCCCACGGGTAGAGCATCAGGTCGCTGTAGGTGTGGAACGAGAGGCCGGTGCGCGGTTTGAGCAAGCTCACGATGTCGCGCTCGGCCTGAGTCTCGGGCTCCGAGAACGCCGACGGTCCGCGGTAAACTTCGCTCGCGCGATTTCCGCTCGAGCCGATGTTGTCGAGGCCCCACTTGTATCCGTAGTTGCGGTTGATATCCACGCCGTCCTGATTGTTGATGAGGCCGTTCGCGTCGTTGTCGCGCGCGTTCTTGCGCCAGAAGCCGAACGAGGCGCCGCCACTATTGATGTAGGTGTTGACGTTGATCTGGTAGCCGTCGGGATTGACCAGCGGCACGATGTAGATCACGCGCTGGTCGAGCAGCGAGGTCGCGAAGGAATCGCTGCCGTATTTCGAGAGCAGGTCGTCCACGAAGTAGAACAGCGCCTGCATCCCCTCGGGCTCGCGCGCGTGCGTGAGCGCGTTGTAGAACACCACCGGCCGCGGGTCGGGGCCCACCACCGACTTGCCGAGCTTGAGTCCCCAGATCGGACGGCCCTGGCGCGAGGTGCCGAGCGTGTCGATCTTGTCGGCCACGACATCGTTGACGTCGCTCGCGACCAGCTGATCGAGCTTCATCTTGATTTCATCACCGGTCCAGTAGCCCGCCATGCTCCCCGATCCGAACGGCGGCAGCGATTGCGCGCTGGCGGGGTGCGCGTGACCCGCTCGAGGCGCCACCACGTCGCTCTTTCGCGCGGCTCCCGCGCCCCAGGGATGCGCGGCGCGCTCGGTGAGCGAGCGTCGGGCGAGCGTCGCGCCGTGATCCTGATCGATGATCCGGGCGCTCATACCCAGCGCTTCGATCGTCGCCTCGTCGCCCGGCCACTCCAGCACTAGGGCTTCGCGCGCGCCGCGCACCGCGACCACATCGAGGCCGGCGCCGAGCAGCGCCGTGAGTGTCGCGCCCGGGCCCACCGTCACGCGCACCAGACGCGGACCCGGATCGGCCGCGGCGGCGATGGGAGACAGCCCCGCGCACAGCAGCAGGGCGCAAGCCGCCACGCGAATCCTGACGTCGTTAGAATTGCGGGAGCTCATCGTGGCCTCGCGGGGTCTCATCGCGGGAACAGGCGTTGCATGAAATCCATTACCGCCCGCAGCTGACTGCCCGAAACGTCGTGCCCGCGACCCGGCAACATCAGCTCGCGGCCATCCACGCCACGCGCCATCAGCGCGGCCACGAACGCGTGCGCCTGAGCGGCCGGCGTCACCATGTCGTTCTCGCCGTGCACCACCAGCGTCGATTGACGCAGCCTTTCCACGACGTTCATCGCCGAGCGCGCGCGCCACGCCGCGCTGTCGGCGCCCGCGGCCGCGCTCATGCGCTTCCGCCACGCGGGATCGCCGGCGCGCCAGCATGCCCAGGGTTCGTAGCATCCGGACTCCGCGATCACGCCTTCCAGGTCGGGGCGCTGCGAAGCGAGCAACACCGCGACCGCGGCGCCCTCTCGCATTCCCCAGACCACGATCCTGGTCGAATCCACGCCCGAGAGGCCGCGCACCTGATCGAGCACGCGTGAGGCCGCGGCGACCGAGCCCGGGCCCATGAAGTCGGCGGTGCCCTGCGAGAGTCCGAAGCCGGGCAGGCTCATCGTGATCACGTGATAGCCTCGGGCTGCGAATGCCTGCATCGGACCGAGGATCGAGCGCGCGTGCCGGCCTTCGCCGGGGATCACGAGCAACGCGGGCGCGGGCCCGTCGGTTGCAGCCGGCACCTGCACGTATTCGATGCGCTGAGCGCCCACGTTCACGAACGCCGACGGCATGCGCGCCGACGACGCTCCGGGCATGACGTCGGCCGAGGCGAGCGCGGTCACGGCCGAGCGATCCGCCCGATGCC
This sequence comes from Candidatus Eiseniibacteriota bacterium, assembly GCA_016178685.1. Lineage (GTDB taxonomy): Bacteria > Eisenbacteria > RBG-16-71-46 > RBG-16-71-46 > RBG-16-71-46 > JACOSU01. The sequence goes on from JACOSU010000095.1 coordinate 38,967, forward strand.
CGAAGTAGTGGAACGTGAGATGCGCTTTTTCGATGCTGGCCGGCATCTGCAGCTCGCAGTGCACGCTGTCGCCCGCCGCCACCGATTCCGCCATGCGCGCCGCGCTCCACAGCGACACCACCGAGTGACGGCTGGCGCCGGTCTCGCCCGCATCGAGATCCTGAATGTCACACAGCAGGCTGTCGGTGTAGAGCCCGACGCCCGAGCGATTGTGAAAGTCGAACGCGAGCACCCAGCTGAAGTTGTCCTCGGCGACGAACACCGGGCGCGAGGCGCGAAATTCGAAATCAGAAGCCGGCGTGTGCGCGATGGGCGCGGTGGCGAGCGCGGGCGCGGGCGCGGCGGCCAGACACAGCGCGAGCGCGAAAAGAGCGCGGGAACGGAGCATGAATACGAGCCTCGAGGGGTGACGGAAAGGGGAGATCATTGCGTTCATGATAGCATGCCCGGCGCCCGCTTCTGATGGCGCTCTCATGACCCCGACCCCTCATCTCGCCTGGCTGTTCGACATCGACGGCACGCTGCTCCTGACCGAGGGCGCGTCCCGCCAGGCCTTCACGCTCGCGCTCAGCGAGCGCTGCGGGATCGACGACGACCTCAAGGCGATCCGCTTCGACGGCCGCACCGAGCCCCTGATCCTCGCCGATATCCTTGCGCATCACCACCTGACGTTCGGGGACGGCGATGAAGCGCGCTTCTGGAACGCGGTGTTCGTTCACATGCGAACGCTGCTGGTGCCGCCGCGTGGACATCTGCTGCCCGGCGTGCCCGAGGTGATCGAGCGCGTGGCGGCCGAGCCCGCGTGGGTGATGGGCCTTCTGACCGGCAACATGACCGAGATGGCGAGCATCAAGCTGGCGCGATTCGGCCTTGCCGACCGCTTCCGCTTTGGCGTTTTCGGAGAGCAGGCCTCCGATCGAAACGCGCTGGCTCGCCTCGTGGTGGCGCAGGTCGCGCGTGATTTCGATCTGCCTCCCGAGCGCTGCGTGGTGGTAGGGGACACCGAGCACGACGTGGCGTGCGCTCGCGCGGCCGGCGCGCACGCGGTCGCGGTCGCGACCGGATCCTGCTCGCGCGCGGTGCTCGAAGCCGAGAAGCCAGACCTGCTGCTCGATGACCTGAGCGACGTGGGCCCCCTGATCGAGTGGGCGAGGGGGCTGGGGTAGGCCGCCCAACTCGCTACACGGCGCGAATTTCAACTCGCGCCCGCTTTAGCCAAGCCGTGCGTTCGTTGCCGGCGTCGCCGGACGCCACGCCCCCGCTCGTCACCGGCCCCACCCGGCCCATCGCTTGCCTCTGACGAATTAACTACGGTTGACAAGCCATTCTTCCGAACATAGAATGGTCATATGGTCACTAGAACGAATGTTTACCATGAATTGGACGTGAAGGACCGCTCCATCCTGGCGCTGGTTCAGCGCGACGCCAAGCTGACCCAGGCCGAGATCGCGCAGCGCGTCGGGCTTTCCACGGCCGCGGTCAACGAGCGGCTGCGCAAGCTCGACGTGGCGGGCGTGATCCGGCGTTATGCGGCGCAGGTCGATGCCCGCGCCGTGGGGGCCGGGATCACGGCGTTCGTCGAAGTCTTCATCGAGCAGCCGCGCTTCGAGGGCGAGTTCATCGAGCGCGTGATGGCGCTCGATGAAATCCAGGAATGCCATCACATCACCGGCGAGTTCTCGCTGCTCTTGAAGGTTCGCGTGCGCGACATGGAACAGCTGCGCGACCTGCTGCTCCATCAGTTCAACGCGCTCGAAGGCGTGCGCCAGACCCGAACCATCATGGTGCTCTCGACCGTCAAGGAAGAGAGCTACGTGGCGACCGGAGTCCAAGGAGATCAGCCGTGAAGGAATCCCGCACCCGCGCTCCGCGCATCGCCGCCGGCGAAGTTCATGCCGCGCTCGGCCGCCACATGCTGGTGGACGGCTACGACCTCGTGCTCGATCTCGAGAAGAGTCAGGGCCGGCGCTTCTACGACGCGCGCAATGACCGCTGGTACCTCGACCTGTTCTCGTTCTTCGCGACGCTGCCGGTCGGAATCAATCACCCCGGCATGCGCGATCCGGCGTTCCTCGAAAAACTGACGCGCGCCGCGATCGTCAATCCGACCAATTCCGACATCTACACCGTCGAGATGGCGGAATTCGTGGACACGTTCGGCCGGCTCGCGATGCCCGCGCGCCTGCCGCACCTGTTCCTGGTCGCGGGCGGATCGCTCGGGGTCGAGAACGCGCTCAAGGCGGCGTTCGACTGGAAGGTGCGCCAGAATTTCCGGCGCGGCGTGCGCGAGGAAAAGGGTCACCAGGTGATCCACTTCCGCGAGTCGTTCCACGGGCGCTCGGGCTACACGCTCTCGCTCACCAACACGGCCGATCCGCGCAAGCATGAGTACTTTCCGAAATTCGACTGGCCGCGGATTCCGAGCCCCAAGCTGCGTTTTCCGGTGGACGCCGCCGAGATCGAGCGCGTGAAGATCGCCGAGACGGAGGCGCTGGCCGCGATCCACGCCGCGTTCATCGAGCGCCGCGACGAGATCGCGTGCATCCTGATCGAGCCGATTCAGGCCGAGGGCGGCGACAATCACTTCCGGCCCGAGTTCCTGCACGCGCTGCGCGACGTCGCGCACGAAAACCGCGCGCTGCTGGTGTTCGATGAAGTTCAGACCGGCATGGGCCTGACCGGCCGCATGTGGGCGCACCAGCGGATCGGCGTCGAGCCCGACCTGATGGCGTTCGGCAAGAAGACTCAAGTGTGCGGCATGATGGGCGGCGGGCTGATCGACGATGAGCCCGACAACGTGTTCCGCACTTCGAGCCGGCTCAATTCCACGTGGGGCGGCAACCTGGTGGACATGGTTCGCTGCCAGCGCTATCTCGAAATCATGGAAGAAGAGAAGCTGGTCGCGCACGCGGCCGAGGCCGGCGCTCATTTGAAGAGCCGACTCGAGCGCATGCAGGCGGCGCGTCCCGAACTGTTGAGCAACGCGCGCGGCCTGGGCTTGATGTGCGCGATCGATTTCCCCGACGGCCCGACGCGCGATGCAGTCGCCGAGCGCGCGTTCGAGCTGGGCGTCATCATCCTGCCGTGCGGAACGCGCAGCCTGCGGTTCCGCCCGCCGCTCGACATCACGATCGCCGAGCTGGACGAGGCGCTGGATCTGGTGGGACGCGCGATCGAGAAGGCAGCCGCGAAGTCGGCGTAGCGATCGGGGGCTCCGCGCGCTCGGCGCGGCGACCTCTGCGCAGCGAAACGGCCTGCGCGTTGCACTCCGCGCCGGCCATCTTCGTGGCGCTACTTCCCGCGCGGGTTCGCGGCCTGCACGTATTCCAGCGCCAGATCCCACGGCCGGGCATGGCCGCGGTGCCAGATGTGAAGGTAGTGGCTCGAGTCCGGCCCTGCCGCCCCGCGCGTGACGAAACTGCCGTACGTGTATCCCATGTCGCCCGCTTCGCCGATGAACTGCGCGAACGACGACATCCGCGCCGAGCCCTCGCGATGCCCGAGGCTGTCGCGCGCGACCGCGGCGCCGACCAGGCGCGGCATGCCCTGCCGCAACACGATCACGCCATCGCCGGCATAGTGCTCAATCGCGGCCGCGATGCCGCGCTCGGCTGCGCTCCTTGCGAAATCGGCGTCCACCTGCCACAGCGATTTGCGGCGCTCGAGCGCGCTTCGCATGTGCGCCGCGGGCGGCAGTGCTTCGGGTTCGAACGCAAATTCCCTCGGGGCCGCGGGATGCGGAACCCCCGCGTCGAACATCACTTTCCAGATGCCGTCGCTCTGACGGCGCCACACGGAAACGTAATCGCCGAACACGTCGATCCTTGCGTGCGAGCTGTCGGACTTGTAGGTCCACGGCCCGGTCGTCCAGCCCAGGTCGCCGCCCGCGCTCACCACCGTCTTCCACGGCTCGCGCGCGAAGCGTGCCCGGGTGGGAGCGAGCGCGGTATAAACCCGGATCGCGTTCGTCGGTTCGGGATGAAAGATCACCGCGGTAGGCGCGAGCCAGCGCAGGTAGGCGTCGCGCACGCCGAGCGCGGCCGCATCGCGGGACAGCATGCGGTCGGATTCGGCGAGTTGCACGGATGCGGGCACGATCGGCGTCCGGACATTGGGCGTGGTCGGCGCTGCAGAGACCGTCGTGGCGACCAGTGTCGTGGGCGTGGTGCGCGCTGCGGGAGCGGCGCCCGACGCGCTCGAAACGAGCGACGCGCGCCCACCGAGCAGCATGACGAACGCAACCGGCAACAGACATCGCGCGAGCTTCATGAACGCTCCTTCGCCTCGAGGGACACGCAAACCGCCCCGTCGCACAACCGATCCCGCTGCACCAACAGGTAGCAGACGCGGCGCCTCGATGCGAGGACAAAGGCACTGCTCGCGCCAGGCGCCTCCGCGGTGTTAGCGTGTCCGGCCCATGTCGAATGCGAGTTCCGTTCCGCCGCTCCGCGAGTCCGCCGCCGTCGTGCTGCTGCGCGGCGAGGGCGAGGCCCTCGAAGTGTTCTGGGTCAAACGCAGCGACGCCGTCGGCTACATGCCGGGGTTCGAGGCGTTTATCGGGGGCAAGGTCGGGCCCGAGGACATAGAGATTGCGATCGAAGGTGCTCCCGAGGGCCCCGAGCGCATCCTGCGCGCGTGCGTAATCCGCGAGGCGTTTGAAGAATCGGGCGTGCTGCCCGCGCTTGCATCGCCCGCCGATCTCACCGCGCTGCCCGAGGCACGCCGCCGGTTACTCGCGGGGGAGGCCACGTTCGACATGCTGGCGCGCGAGCACGGCTGGAGCTTTCGCGCCGACGCGCTGACCTTTGCCGGCCGCTGGATGACGCCGCCGTTCGCGACCCAGCGCTTCGACACCTGGTTTTTTATCGCGCGCGTTCCCGAGGGCCAGGAGCCTTCGGTGCACGTGGGCGAGCTGGCGGCGGGCGAATGGATCAAGCCGCGCGATGCGATCGCGCGCTGGAAGAGCGGCGAAGCCACGTTCGCCGCGCCCATCCTTCATACGCTGATCGCACTCGATCAGGGCGGCGACGTCGCCGCGCGTCTCGCAACCGCGCCCGAGCGCTCGGGCGATCCGGTGCGCAGGATCGAGCTCAAGTGGGGCATGGTGCTTCACCCCATGCGCACGCGCCCGCTGCCACCCGCGACCCATACCAACGCGTACCTGATCGGTGAGCGCGAGATGGCGCTGATCGATCCCGGAAGCGGAGAGAGCGAGGAGATCGAAGCGCTATTCAAGGTGATTGAGATGCTCGAGGCCGAAGGCCGCACGCTCAAGTTCGTGCTGCTCACGCATCATCATCCCGATCATGTCGAGGGCGTGGATGCGGTGCGCGCACGGCGGCGCGTGCCGGTGCTGGCGCACGCCGAGACCGCGAAGCACATGAGCGTCGATCAGACGCTCGATGATGGCGAGGCGATTCCGCTCGAAGGTGGCGGCGGCTGGACGCTGCACGCGCTTCATACGCCCGGGCACGCGCGCGGCCACCTGTGCTTTTTCCACCCGCGCACGCGATCGCTCTTTACCGGCGATCTCATTACCGGCGGCACCGGCACCGTCATCGTTGATCCGCCCGAGGGCGACATGGCGGCCTACATCGAGTCGCTCGAGCGACTGACCGGCGAAGGAATCGAGACCCTGTTCCCCGGGCACGGTTCGCCGCAGGGAGGAGCGATGCGGCGCATTCAGGGACTGATCGCGCATCGCAGGGAGCGCGAAGCCAAGGTGGTCGCGGCGCTGTCGAATGAGCCCGCCTCGAACGCAACGCTGGTCGAGCGCGCCTACGCCGACACGCCGCGCGAGCTGTGGCCCTACGCCGAGCGATCGCTGCTCGCGCACTTGATCAAGCTCGAACGCGAGGGCCGTGCGATTCAAGAGGGGGACCACTGGCGCGCGTCCTGACCGCGGCCGCCGCGGTCATCTTCAGCGCCGGCCGCGCACTTCAGCCCCGCGGCTGAGCGAACTCACCCGGCGCGAGGGGGCGAGTCGCTTTTCCGATCGCGGCTCCGCAGTGCGATCGGCAATCGCCATCGTGCGATTTGCGTAAACGGGTGCTCACGCGCCGGGCAACTCGTGCGGATCACGGGTCAAGATCGTGGCCGGTTCCGGCCCGGCTCTTGCTGTGCTCTGGGTTGGGTCTTGTATCCAGTCGGTGGCCGGCGTTCCGGATCTTCCGCGACGACGGCGCACAACGAGGCCAGCGCGACCGCTCCCAACCGGCGCCGCGTCACTCTCACAAGAGGAGGTAACACCCATGAACACTCTCGCCATCCGCTTCCTGCGTGAGGAGAGCGGCGAGGACCTGATCGAGTACGGATTGCTGTGCGCGTTCGTGGCGGCGGTCGCCACCGCCGTGATCATCGCAGATCCGCTCGGCATCAAGACCTCGCTGCTGGCGCTGGCCCGCATCGGCATCGCGCCGGTGATGCTGCTGATCACGCAGACGCTGTTCATCGGCCTGCTGGTGGTCGCGCTGATCTATGCCTTGCGCA
>JACOSU010000096.1 GCA_016178685.1 Candidatus Eiseniibacteriota bacterium
CTCTCGTCCGAGGGCAGGCTGTTCATCGCCCAGGGAAAAGACGCGAGAGTCTAATTGACGATGGCATCGATCCTGCGGTCAAAGAGACGGTGACTGTTACCTGCTTGAGGTCGAAAGGGTTTGTGTCGATCGAATCGGGGTACGCCAAAACATCCCACTGGACTAGGCCGATCGTCTGGCCCCCGAGCATGAAGGGCTTAGAGTGTGGCGGGGGGGTCACCCCAAATGCCCCGTCCGAAGGCGGCAGCACTGAGAGAGAATCCAGACAGCCCTGGGCCGCTGCGAGTGCAGCGCGGGACGTTTCGTACTGGCCGATCAGCGCGCGCCCCTCCCCGAAGCTGTAAGCTAGGCCGAGCACCGCGATCACGGCGATCACGGTGGCGACGATGGCCTCCATCATCGAGAAGCCGCGTTCGGTATGGTGGTCCGTCAGTTGCACGTCGCGTGCCCGACCCTCGCTAGGGGCCGGAGAATGTGTCATTCCACTGTGCGGCGGTCGTTCTCGAGTAGATCATCTCCTGCTGCAGAGTCTTGTCTGAATTCTCTGCGCGCACCGTGAAACCTGTGGGGCTCGAATTGATCACGTCAAAGGTCCAATTCTTTTGAGCGTCCGAGAGATCGCAGTTGAGGTGAGGGGCAGGCGGAGCCGGAGGCAATTTGAAATTGGCATTCGTATAGTCGAGATACGTCCCGCTGACTTGGAAATAAACTTGCTCCGCCGTGATGACAGCCCCGATCGCGCCCTTGGCTTCGGTGCGCTGCGCGTCCTTGACGTAGTTGATGTAGAGCGGAACCGCCACCGCGGCCAGAATCGCCACGATCACGATCACGACCATGAGCTCCATGAGGGTGAAGCCCTTCTGATTTCGTCTCATGCTTCCATCTCCTTCTTGAGGTTTCGTCAGTGCCCCAGCAACCCCTGTCTCATCGCCTGGCCGAGGCTGAAGATCGGCAGGTAGAGCGCGATCAGCATCAGCCCCACCACCCCGCCCAGCGCCACGATCGCGATCGGCTCGACCAGCGAACTCAAGCCCTCGACCGCGGACGTCACGCGCTGCTCGTAGAAGTCGGCGGTGCGCATCAGCAGCGCATCGAGCTTGCCGGTCTCCTCGCCGGTCGCCGTCATCTGAACGAGCATTTCGGGAAACACCCCGGCCTCAGCCATGGCGCGAGAGAGCGAACTGCCCTCCTCGACCTTGCTGCGCACGAAGTCGATTCCCCGCTCCAGCACCTTGTTCCCCGGCACCGGGCGCATCACCTTGAGCGCGTAAAGGATCTGCGTGCCGCTGTTGGTGAGGATCCCGAGGGTGCGGGCGAACTTGGTGATCGCATACATTTTAATCAGTGGCCCGAAGATCGGTAAGTTGAATTTTGCCCGGTCCAGCTGCGTTCTGCCGGTCTCGGTCTGGGCCCAGTACCAGATCAGGGTGCCTACCGTCAGGGTTAACGCGATGCAGAGCAGCAGGTTGCTGGTCACGATCTGACTGGTTCCGAGCAGGATGCGGGTGGGGAGCGGGAGCGGCACGCGGAACCGCGAATAGATGGTCGAGAACATCGGCACGATCTTGACGATCATCGCGATCATGACCAGCACCGCGAACGTGAGCACGAAGATCGGGTAGCGGAGCGCCGCCTCGACCTTGAGCCTCAGCGACTCGGCGCGCTCGAGGTACCCGGCGGTGTGATCCATGATCTGGTCCAGCGTGCCGCTCACCTCGCCGGTGCTGACCAGGCTCACGAACACCTCGTCGAACACCGCCGGGTGCCGACCGAGCGCGGTCGAAAGCGACTCGCCCTTCTGCACGTCGTCGGTCACGCGCTCGAGCACGGCCGAGAGCTTCTTGTCGTAATGATCGCGGTTGATCGAGCGCAGCGACCGCACGAGCGGCAGGCCGGCGCTGATCATGGTCGAAAGCTGGCGCGCGAACAGCGCGACCGACGCGGGCTTGACGCCGCCCTTCCATCTATCCACCGACGCCACGAACGGCTTCAGCCACTCGGTGGTCGCGGCACGGGCGCCGGAAGCCGCGCGCGACTCGATGTGCACCGGGATCAGCTGCGAGTTCTCGAGTGTGCGCAGCACATCCTCTTCGGTGGCGGCGACCTCGATGCCCTCGTGGGCGCGCCCGTTGGTGTCGCGGGCCCGATAGTAGTAGCTCGGCATCAGATCGTATCCGAAAGGGTGGCTGCGCGCACTTCGTCGATCGTGGTGGTACCGTCGAGAATCTTGCGGATGCCGCTCTTGCGCAGCGTTTGCAGGCCGTGCTCGAGCGAGCGCTGCTTGATCTGGTCCTCGTTCAGCCCATCGAGCACCATACGCCGAATCGGGCGCGATAGCTCCATCACCTCGAACAGCGCGGTGCGTCCCAGGTACCCGGTCTGCTTGCACGCGATGCAGCCGCGCCCGCGCGAGATTTCCCGGCCCTTCAAGAGCTCGGCGTCATCGCCCAGCACGGTGAGCGCCTCGCTTTCGGGGCTGTAGGTCTCGCGGCAGCGCTCGCACACGCGCCGCACCAGCCGCTGCGCCATCACCAGCGTCACGGCTGAGCCCACCAGGTAGCGCGGCACGCCCATGTCCACGAGGCGCGTGAGCGTGCCGGGCGCATCGTTGGCGTGAACGGTCGAGAGCACCAGATGCCCGGTGAGCGCGCTCTTCACCGCGATGTCGGCGGTCTCGGCGTCGCGGATCTCGCCGATCATGATCACGTCGGGATCCTGCCTGAGGATGGACCTGAGCGCGCGCGCGAACGTCATGCCGACCTTGTGATTTGCGTGCACCTGGTTCACCGAATCGATGTGGTACTCGATCGGATCCTCGACCGTCAGCAGGTTGCGCGTCGGAGTCTTGATCGCGTTCAAGGCCGAGTAGAGCGTGGTGGTCTTGCCGCTGCCGGTCGGGCCCGAGCACAGGATCATGCCGTAGGGCTGGCGAATCGCGCGCAGGAATGCCTCGAGCGAAACGCCCTCGATCCCCAGCTTGTCGATCTCCCTCGCGAACGCCTGCTTGTCGAACAGGCGCAGCACCACCTTCTCGCCGAACGAAGTCGGAAGCGTCGAAACGCGGATGTCCACTTCCCGATCGGGAAGGTGCACCGTCAGGCGCCCGTCCTGCGGCAGCAGGCGCACCGCGATGTCGAGGTCGGCCAGCACCTTGATGCGCGAGACGATCGCCATCTGCAGATTCTTGGGCGGCTTCATCAGCTCGTGCAGCACGCCGTCGATCCGGTAGCGCACCAGCATGCGGTCGCGCATCGGCTCGACGTGGATGTCGCTCGCGCGCCCGTCGATCGCCTCCGCGATCATCAGGTTGACGAGCCGCACCACCGGCGCATCCTCGACCTGCTGGCGCAGCGTTGCGAGATCGACGTCCTCTTCGCCGTCGGCCACGCCCGTGAGATCGAGCTTGTCGAGAATCGCGCCCACCTGCTCGGTGGCGCGGATCTCCTGATACAGCTCTTCGATCGCCTCGCGCACTTCGCTGGGTCGCGCGATCAGCACGTGCAGCACGCAGCCGGTCAGCGCGCGCAGGTAATCGAGCGACACCACGTCGAGCGGATCGCCGACCGCGACCTCGAGCGTGTCACCGTCGCGTTTCAGGGCCAGCAGGTTGGCCTGGCGCGCCAGGTGCTCGGGCACCAGCTGCGTCGCTTCGGGATCGGCCTTCGCGAGCCGGGCGGCGTCGGCGATCGCGAGGCCAAACTGCTCGCCCAGCAGCTGGACGACGTCGGATTCCTTGAGCATGCCGAGCCGCACCAGCGTCTGGCCGAGCCGCTCGCGCGGATCCTGTCGCGAGGTCAGCGCCTGATGGATCTGATCGGGCGTGAGCCTCCCGGAGTCGATCAGGATCTCGCCGAAGCGCCGCGTCGAAAGACGGTAGGAGAGGCTCATCAGGACCTCCGCCCGGTCGGCTCGGGAACCGACGCCACGCGGTAGAAACGCTTCTGGAGCGTGGCGCGCTTCTCGACGTCCTCGAAGAACGGGTACGCGGACTCGAAGCCGATCTGGCCGCGGTCCACCAGCTCGGCGAGCGAATCGTCGAGCGCCACCATGTCCTCGCGCAGACTGGTCGCGATCACGTTCGGAATCTGGTGCACCTTGTCCTCGCGGATCAGGTTCTGGACTGCCTGATTGACGAACATCATCTCGCGCGCGGCCACGCGGCCCTTGCCGTCGGCGCGCGGGATCAGCACCTGCGAGATCACAGCGCGCAGCGTGAGCGAGAGCTGCGATCTCACCTGCGACTGCTGATGTGGCGGGAACGAGTCGATGATGCGCGTCACGGTCTGGGCCGCCGACTGGGTGGCCATGGTCGAGATCACGAGGTTGCCGGTCTCGGCGGCGGTCAGCGCGATCGCCATGCTCGCGAGATCGCGCATCTCGCCCACGAAGATGATGTGCGGCAGCTGGCGCAGCGCGCCCTTCAAGCCGCGCGCGTAGCTGAGCGTGTCGGTGCCGACCTCGCGCTGATCGATCACCGCCTGCTTGGCCTCGAAGATGAACTCGATCGGATCCTCGACCGTGACGATGTGCCGGCACGGCCCGTTCCGATTCATCTGCTCGAGCAGCGAGGCGATGGTGGTGGACTTGCCGGCGCCGGTCGGCCCCGTGATCAGCACCAGTCCGCGCGTGAGCCCCAGCACGTGCTGCACGACGTGCGGCGCGAGTCCCAGATCCGAAGGCAGCGGAATGTTGAGCGGCACGATGCGAATCGCCGCGCCCCAGTGGCTGCGCTGGATGAACAGGTTGATGCGGAAGAACGCGACGTTCGGAAGATGAAAGCGCGTGTCCAGTTCGAGATCGCGCAGGAACCGCTCGTGAAGCGCGGGAGTGAGGAAGCTCTCAGCGAGGCGGCGCGAATCGACCGGAGACAGCACCGCGCTGCCCGGCATCGGCAGGAACTTTCCCGCGACCGTCATCATCACCGGGTGTCCCGCGGTCAAAATGAGGTCCGAGGCCCCGAGCTCGACGGCCCGGCGCAACACGCTGTCGCGTTCGAGGGGAATCACGCTGCTCATGCTGGCCACCCTCCGCGTTTTCAAATGTTCGTCGCTGCCCGGCGGAGTCGAGGCGCGGCCGGGTGGTGCCTCGTCCGACCGTGAGCCGTCCCATCGGTTATCGGCGGATGAGGAACGGATCAGGAGCGTGACCGGAGGGTGCGGGCACTTCCCTGTGAAGAGCGTCATGGCCGCCGACGGCAGGAACGGGTGGGCCACATGAATGTTTCGTAGCTTGGAAGATAGGGTGCCACGCTCCCGCGTGTCAACGCGGCCGGCGTCCTGATCGAGCCACGTACTTGTCGATAAGGCGTGTCCCGGCAGACGGTTGTCGGCCAGATCTCGCGCGGATTGAGAAGCCGTGAAGCCGCCGGATTGACGAGTGAGCGCCAGCCCGCCGACGATCGGCCCACCTAGCGCCGGGCCGCCGATGGGCGGGCTCGCCTACCACTCCTCTCGTTCGGGGGCGCCGTGACCGGGGAAGGCCGCCCCCACGTTGCAGATCGGCCGTGCGGCGGATTGCAGATTCCAACGCGCAACCGAGCCGCCGCTCGCCACCACACTCGAACCCTCCACCGACTCAAGCGGACATTCGGCGGACCGCGCGCGAGTTAGCGCGCTTCGCGGAGTTCGCTGCGCACGCTCAATCGCAAGGCACGCTTCGTGCTGTGTCGCGCTGCGGCTTTTTGCCTACGCGCCACGACAGCAGAGGTGTCTCGGGGACCATGCGACATGAAGTCCTGGTTCCCTCCTCGGCGCCGCACGCTGCAGCTCTGACGAGTCTCATGCGGAACCGCATGGACTGCCGGAAGGAATCCGGCAGGCCGACGCGGAATGGTGAGGGGGAACGATGGGGCTTCGCCGTTTGTGCGCCGGCTTGATTCTGGCTGCGTCGCTGGGTCTCGCCGGTCCGTCGCGGGCGCAGGTGACGCCGAACAGCGTCACGCTCACGTGGACCGCTCCCGGAGACGACAGCTTGATCGGCAATGCGACGCGTTACGACCTCCGGTACTCCACCTCGGCGATCACCGCCGCGAACTTCCTGAGCGCTACGGCCGTGGCCACGCCCCCGACGCCGGTCGCTCCGGGCTCGGCGCAGAGCTTCGTCGTTTCGGGGCTGCTCTCCTCCACCGCCTACTGGTTCGCGCTGCGCACGCAGGATGACGCCGGCAACTGGTCGGCGATCTCGAACGTGGTCACGAAGACCACGCTCGCGGCGCCCGACGTCACGCGCCCGGCGCCGATCGCGGTCAGCGTCTCGTCGGTCACCGACACCAGCGCGACGCTCAGCTGGACGGCGGTCGGCGACGATAGTCTGACCGGGACCGCGACTTCGTACGACGTGCGCTATTCGAGTTCGCCGATCACGGCGGCCAACTGGAGCGCGGCCACACAGGTGACGAACGAGCCCGCTCCGCTCGCGGCCGGCTCCGCGCAGACCTACGTCGTGCATCCGCTCGGGCGGCAGCAGGCGTACTACTTCGCGATCAAGGCCACGGACGATGCGGGCAATACCTCGGCGCTCTCGAACGCGCCGGGCGCGACGACCACCGACACGATGCCGCCCATGGCGATCAAAGACCTGACCGCGAGCTTCGTGTGGCTGGGCTGGCCCGCCGCGCCGCCCGCGCGAGCGGGACGCGGACGGTGAGATCGCGTCTCCTGCGACGCGCGCACCGCGCTCGCCGCCGTCCGCAGTGGCGACGCTGGCTCGTGTTCCTGGTGGGGCTCGCCGCCCTGCTGGTGGCGCCGATGCTGGCGCACGCGGGGGGCGCGGCAGAGGACTCGGTCAAGCTATCGTGGACGGCGCCCGGCGATGACGGCGCGATCGGCGCCGCGTCGCTCTACGAGCTGCGCATATCCGCGACGCCGATCGATGCTTCAAACTGGAGTTCGGCCACGCTGGTGCCGGGTGTTCCCGCTCCCCGATCCGCAGGCACGGTTCAGTCGTTCAACGTGACCGGGCTCACCAACGGCAACACGTACTACTTCGCGATCCGGGCAGAGGACGACGCCGGAAACTGGTCGGGCCTCTCGAACGTGCTCCGCTGGGACTGGGTGGTGGACACCGCGCCGCCGGCCGCGCCGGGCGGCGTGACGGTCACGCGCGATCCGGGCGACGTGCACGTGCACTGGTCGCCGAACGCGGAACCCGATCTCGCGGGCTACACCGTGTACCGCGCGACCAGCTCGAGCGGTCCGTACACAGCGCTCAACGGCTCGCTGCTCAACACCACCGATTACTACGACAGCACCGTCCCCTCGGGCACGAGCCAGGTCTGGTACGAAGTCACTGCCTCGGACCAGAGCGCGAATCAGAGCGCGCGCAGCGGTGCGGTCGGCGTGACGTTGACGACGACCGGGACCGCGACCGCGGGCGCCGACTGGTCACTCGAGACCGGCTATCCGAACCCGAGTTCACTGTCCTCGCCGGTCACGATTCCAGTCGTGATCCCGGCCTCGGGCGGCGCGGGCGGAACCATCGTGATCACCGACGACGCGGGACATCAGGTGCGCCAGCTCTCGCTCGCGGGTCTCTCGTCCGGTCGGCAGCTCGTGACCTGGGATGGAAAGAACGACGCGGGCCGCGACGCGGCCCCGGGCGTCTACCGGGTGAGCGTGATGGCCGGCGGCGCGCGCAGCACCGTCCGACTGGTGCGCGTGCCATGAACGCGAAGATCGTCATGATGCGAGCGAGCTCAGCGCTGCTTCTTGTGATCGCCGCGTGCGCGGTGCGCCCCGCCTCGGCCGGCATCGAGAACGCGGGCACCACCGGGGCGAATTTTCTGTCGCTCGGGACCGGAGCCGGCGTGTTCGGCATGGGGGGCGCCGGCCTCGGCACATTCAACGACCTGAGCTCGATCCAGTGGAACGTCGCCTCGCTGGGCTCGCTCGACGAATCGCAGATCGTGTTCTCGCACGCGCCGCTCGCCGGCACCGGCGCCCAGGACTGGGTCGGGTACGGAGGGCGGATGGGTACCTCCGCGACGCGCTGGGCGGTGAACGGGATCTATCAGGGTGACGGATCGTTCGAGGGGCGCGACGCGCTCGGAAATCCGACCGGCAGCTTCAATGCTTCGAGCATGGCGTTCGGAGCCACGCTCGCGCACCCCTTCGGCGAAATCGCGACGTTCGGCCTGGGCGGTAAGGTCGTGACGGAAAAGCTGGGCGATGCTTCCGGGTTTGGCGGCACATTCGATGCCGGGCTCCAGATGCAGCGCGGTCCGTTCGGATTCGGCGTCGCGGCTCAGAACGTCGGCGGCCGCATGAAGTACGGCGATCTCATCTACGCGATGCCCGGCAACATCGGCGCCGGCGTCTCGTTCGCGAACCCGGCGAGCGGACTTCGCTTCGCGCTCGACTACAACCATCCGAGCGCGTACTACCCCGACCTGCGCGGCGGCGTCGAATGGATGTGGCGCGGCCGCCTCGCGCTTCGCACCGGGTATCGCCACGAGCTGGGCGCGTCGTCCACCGAGATGCTGAACGGCCCGACCTTCGGCATGGGAGCAGGGGTGCGCGGCCTGTGGTTCGATTACGGATACATGGCCTCGAGTAACGGCGACGGCCAGCATCGCATCGCACTGAGGCTCAACCCGCACGCGCTGAACGGCGCCATGGGGCTCAATGAGACGCACGCCGATGCCGCTACGGCGAAAGAGACGCCGCACACCGCCGATCTCGTGCCGCCCGCGCCGAAAAGCGCTCCGGTCGTGACGAAGAGCGAGACGCCCGCGGCGAAGAGCGAAGCACCGCCCGCGCCGAAAAGCGCGACGGCCGCGCAGAAGAGCGAAGCGCCCGCAACGAAGAGCGCGCCCGTCGCGACGGCCGCTGCGCCTCCTGTCGTGGCGACGGCCGCGCCGCGCGGCAAGCAGGCGCACGTCGTGACGTCCGTGGAGCCCGAGGCACCGCCGGTCGCTCCCGCGCCGCGCGCCATTCAGACGCCCCATGCGCAATCTCTGCCCGCTCCGTCCACACCGATCGCGGTCGAGAAGCCGATCCCAGCGCCCGCGAGCACGATGCCTGATCCCGAAGCGGTGAAGCCCGCGCCGGTCACCGAGGCACCCGTGAAGCCCGCGACGGTAGTCGTAGCGCCCGCGAAGGCGGCGCCGGTCGTCGAAACGCGCGCGAAGCCCGCGCCGGTGGTGGTAGCGCCCGCGAAAGTCGCGCCGAAACCGGAGCCGCGCCCCGACAAGATCAAGCTGAAACCGGGCGATACGCTGGCCTCGATCGCGCGTCGTTACAACACGACCGTGCCCGCGCTCATGATGGAAAACAATCTCGTGACGCCGCAGGTCAAAGTCGGTCAGACCCTCAAGATCCCCGATCACCAGTAGACGGCGCCTCGGCTAGAGCGGAAACGCGCCGTCGATCTTCTGGCCTTCGCCCATCGCGACCGCGTAGCGCATCTGCTCCTCGATGTGCGCGGGCATGTGCGCGTAAACGTCGGCGAACAACGATGCGATCGAAGGGGGAGGCAGCGCCTCGGCTTCCTGAATCGCGGCGCCGATCTCGGCGTTGATCTCCTCGATGTAATGTTCCTCGTCGCCATCCTTCACGGCCCCGAGCGATCGCAGATAGGTGCGCAGCCGCGCGAGAGGATCGCGGCGCTCCCACTCGGCGACCCGCGCGGCGTCGCGGTAACGCGTGGGGTCGTCGCTCGAGGAATGGCCGCCCATGCGGAACGTGACGGCTTCGATCAGGGTCGGACCTTCACCGCGGCGCGCGCGGTCGGCCGCTTCGCGCGTGACCTGGATCACGGCCGGCAGGTCGTTGCCGTCCACCCGCACGCCCGGGAAGCCGTAGGCCGCGGCCTTGATCGCGATGCTGCTCGATGCGGTCTGGCGCGAGAGCGGCACCGAGATCGCCCACTGGTTGTTCTGGCAGAAAAACACCACGGGCAGCTTGAACACTCCGGCGAAGTTCGCGGCGGCATGAAAATCCGCGGACGACGA
>JACOSU010000105.1 GCA_016178685.1 Candidatus Eiseniibacteriota bacterium
ATGGCGCCGCCCGCGCCGTCAGTGATGATCGTGGGGTACTGCTGGCTGTTCGCGGCGGTGCACAGGGCGCGGCCGTCGGCGGGCCAGGCGGGATCCACCGCGCCCGAGGCCAGCACGTGCTGGGCGTAGATGTCGGAGCCGGTGCGGCTGCGGTAGTCATACCAGGTGACGATGGCGCCACCCGTGCCGTCCGAGACAATCGTCGGGGAGTACTGGTTGTTTGCGGCCGTGCAGACCGGCAGATTGACGTTCGGCTGGTCGGGCCACGCGGCGAGAGCGGGGCGCACAAGCGACAAACCGAGGGCGAGCGCGGCGAGCAATGGCGTTCTAGCGGCGGGATGCATCGGCGGACCTCCAGCGCGGCGACTCGGTGGGGCCGGACCGCGGCTGAATCAGATGAGGCCAGGTGGGCGGAAGCCAGTTTGCCGAACGCCCACCGCAACTCATCAAGCATAGGTGCGGCTCATGGCCGCCGTCCATTACGATAGATTTCGATTGAGCCTTGGTTGGGAATGGGTGGCTGCCCGGAGGTGCAGGCGCGGAGGGGGCCAATACACCCCGCGGGTGCTGTCGCAAAGCGAATCGCTCAATCGTTCCCTGGGGCTCGCCCGCACAACTCGATCAGCACTCCGCCCACGCTCTTCGGGTGAAGGAACGCGACCTCGGTGCCGTGGGCGCCCGCTCGCCCCGACTCGTCGATGAGCCGCACGCCCGCCGCGCGCGCCCGCTCGAGCGCGGCGGGGAGGTCCGCCACCTCGAAGCTCACGTGATGAAGTCCGGGTCCTCGCTCATCGAGAAATTTCGCGACCGTGTGCCCGGGAGCGTGCGGTTCGAGCAACTCGACGATCACGGGTCCGAGATGAACGAACACCACGCGCAGCTCTCCGCCGTCCAGCGTCTCTTCGGCGCCGCGCGCGCCGCCCAGCGCCGCGATCAGCTTCTCTGCGAGCGCGTCGGCGTCGCGCGTCGCGATCGCGACGTGCGCGAGGCCGGTGACGGCCGGATCCGCCGGGCCGCCGGCGCCGGTGCCGAAACGCTCTCGCTCGCTCATCGGTTCTTCACTCCCGGTCGATAGGTGCCGAAGACCTCGCGCAGCCTGTCGCTCACCTCGCCGAGCGTGGCTCGCGCCGCGATCGCCGCCAGAATCGCCGGGATCAGGTTCGCCGTGCCCCGAGCGTCACGGCTCAGGCGTTCGAGCGCGTCGCGGCAGGCTCGCGCGTCACGCTCGCTCCGCCATGCGGTGAGGAATGCCGCGCGCTGTTGCTCGACGGAGGGATCGGACTTGAACGGCGGCGGGGCGGGGGATTCGTCGGCGAACTTGTTGACTCCCACCACCACGCGCCCTCCGGACTCGACTTCGCGCTGCCAGCGATAGGCGGCCTCATGGATCTGCTCCTGCACCCAGCCGGAGTCGATCGCCGCCAGCATGCCGCCCATCGCGTCCACTCGATCGAGGATCGCCTGCGCCCGCTGTTCGATCTCGGCCGTGAGCGATTCGACCAGGTAGCTTCCGGCCAGCGGATCCGCGGAGTCGGCGATGCCGCTCTCGTGCGCGAGCAGCTGCTGGGTGCGCAGCGCCAACAGAGCGGCGTCGGCTCCCGGCAATCCGAGCGCCTCGTCGTACGCGTTGGTGTGCAGCGACTGCGTTCCGCCCAGCACCGCCGCCATCGCCTGCACGGTGGTGCGCACCACGTTGTTGAGCGGTTGCTGGGCGGTCAGCATCGAGCCCGCGGTCTGGGCGTGAAAGCGCAGCTTTCGAGCTTCGAGGTCCTCGATCGCGAGGCGCTCGCGGAGCAGCCGGGCCCACATCCGGCGCGCGGCGCGAAACTTCGCGACCTCTTCGAACAGGTGATTGTGGGCGTTGAAGAAGAACGACATGCGACGCGCGATCTTCGAGGGGTCGAGCCCGCGATCGCGCGCCGCCTCGAGGTAGGTCAGGCCATTGCCGATCGTGAACGCGAGTTCCTGAGCGGCGGTGCTGCCGGCCTCGCGCATGTGGTAGCCGCTCACCGAGATGCTGTTCCACTGCGGCACCTCGCGCGCGGCCCAGTCGAACACGTCGGTGGCGAGGCGCAGCGAAGCAGCGGGCGGATAGATGTACGTGCCGCGCGAGATGTACTCCTTGAGCACGTCGTTCTGCACCGTGCCGCCGAGCTTCGCGCGATCCACCCCGCGCGCGTCGGCCACCGCGACGTAGAACGCCAGCAGCAGCGGCGCGGTGGCGTTGATGGTCATCGAGGTGGTGATGCGCTCGAGCGGCAGGCCCTCGAGCAGCGCCTCCATGTCGGCGAGGCACGAGATCGCGACGCCAACGCGGCCGACCTCGCCGCGCGCGCGCGGGGAATCGGAGTCGTAGCCCATCTGGGTCGGCAGATCGAAGGCGACCGAGAGCCCGGTCTGGCCC
>JACOSU010000106.1 GCA_016178685.1 Candidatus Eiseniibacteriota bacterium
GTCGAGGTCTGGGTGAAGGGCCCGGGCGCGGGCCGCGAGGCGGCGATTCGTTCGCTGCAGGCGGCCGGTCTCGAGCTTTCCGCAATCAAGGATGTCACGCCCATTCCGCACAACGGTTGCCGCGCGCCCAAGCGGCGCCGGGTCTAGGAGAGGATCATGGCGGTTTATCACGATGCGAAGTGCCGGCTGTGCCGCCGCGAGGGCATGAAGCTGTTCCTCAAGGCCACACGCTGCAACACCGACAAGTGCGCGATGGAGCGCCGCGGTTACGCTCCCGGCGAGCACGGCAAGAGCCGGCGCGTCAAGGAGACGAACTACGGCCAGCAATTGCGCGAGAAGCAAAAGGCGCGGCGGATCTACGGCATTCTCGAGCGGCAGTTCCGGGGCTACTTCGCGAAGGCCGCGACCTCGAAAGGCGTCACGGGCGAGACGCTCCTTCAGATGCTCGAGAGCCGGATCGACAACGTCGTGTTCCGGCTGGGCTTCGCGCCGAACCGCGCGAGCGCGCGCCAGCTGGTGCGCCATGGTCACGTGAAGGTGAATGGTCGCAAGGTCGACATTCCGTCATACCTGCTCAATGTGGGAGACGAGATCGCGATCCGCGACAAGAGCCGCCAGCTCGGCGTGGTGCAGAACTCGCTCGAATCCCGCAAGGGGCAGAGCGCGCCGGAGTGGCTCGAGCTGAACCCCGAAAGCGTGAGCGGAAGGGTCCTGAGCATTCCGACGCGCGCATCCATTCCGGTTCCCGTCAATGAGCAGCTCATCGTCGAGCTCTACTCGAAGTAATCGATCCGTCCTGACCGCGAGCGAACGCCTGCTCCTGGGAGGCTGCCGATGAAGTGGAAGAACCTGACCATGCCGAAGCAGTTGACGCCGGATGCCGCCAACACGGACGGCTACGGAAAATTCGTGATTGATCCCCTCGAGCGGGGGTTCGGCATGACGCTGGGGAATGCTCTCCGGCGCGTGCTGCTGTCGTCGTTGCAGGGCGTGGCCGTGACGGCCGTGCGCATCGACGGCGTCCTGCACGAATTCTCGACCCTGCCGGGCGTGATCGAGGACGTGACCGAGATCATCCTCAATCTCAAGCAGGTGCGTCTCCAGCTCCACGGCGACGGGCCCAAGAAGGGCACGTTCGAGAAGAAGGGCAAGGGAGAGGTGCGCGCCGGTGATCTGCAGGTGGACGCCGACGTGCAGGTGCTGAATCCGGACCTGCACATCGCCACGCTCAATCGCGACGGCGATCTGCGCATGGAAGTCGAAATCGACGGCGGACGCGGCTACGTGTCGGCCGACCAGCACTCCCAGACCGACCGCCCGATCGGCGTGATCCCGGTCGATTCGACGTTCTCGCCGGTCACCAAGGTGAACTACCAGGTCGAGGCCACGCGCCTCGGCCAGCGCATCGACTACGACAAGCTCACGATCGAGGTGTGGACCGATCGCAGCATCCTTCCGGAGGATGCCGTGGCATGGGCCGCGAAGATCCTGCACGAACACTTCAAGGTCTTCATGACGTTCAAGGTGGAGCCGGTCGTGGATTCCGAGGAGGACGTCAACCCCGAACTCCTGAAGGTGCGGCGGCTGCTCGAGAAGAGCGTGGACGAGCTCGAGCTGTCCGTGCGGTCGAGCAACTGCCTGCGCGCCGCCGAGATCCGGAGCATCGGCGATCTGGTGCAGAAGGGCGAGCCCGAGATGCTCAAGTATCGCAATTTCGGCCGTAAGTCCCTCAAGGAGATCCAGGACATCCTCGGCGAGATGGGCCTGGGCTTCGGCATGGACGTGAGCACGTATTTCGAGCCCCGCACGCCGAGCGGCGCGTAGCCGGGCTCGCGCCCATCATGAGGACTGGCTGACATGAGACACCGCAAGGATCATCGCAAGCTGAGCCGCACCTCCTCGCATCGCCGCGCGGTGCTGCGAAATCTGGTGACGTCGCTGTTCCTGCACGAGCGGATCCAGACCACCGTGGCGAAGGCCAAGGAGGCGCGCCGGGTCGCCGAACGCATGATCACGTTCGCGAAGCGGGGCGACGTCGCCGCGCGCCGGCACGTGGCGCGATTCGTCATGCCGTCCGCCGCCGTCCCGAACGACCCGGCGAGTCCGGACGCGATCCAGAAGCTGTTCGCCACCATCGCTCCGTGGTACGCGGGGCGGCAGGGTGGTTACACGCGCATCCTGCGGCTCGGGAGGCGTTTGGGAGACGGCGGCGAAATCTGTTACCTGGAGCTCGTGAAGAGCATCGAGCAGAAGGAGCAGGATCGCAAGGCCCGGATCGCGGCTCAGGAGAGCAAGGAAGCGGCCCTCAAGGGCGAGAAGTCCACGAAGAAGTCGAAGTCCGAAGCCTCGAAGTCGGAGGCGCCGGTCGAGAAGCCGAAGCGCGGGCGCAAGAAGGGCGACGGCGGCGATGTCGGGGCCCCCGCGAAGCGCCGCGGCAAGACCGGAGTCAAGACCGGCTAGCGCGCCGCGAAGCAGCAGACGAGAAACGCGGGCGGGAGAGTCCTTCCGCCCGCGTTTTCACTGGAGGCCGAAACCCGATGCGGAAGGGCTGCTTCCCATGGATGATCGCGATTGCGCTGACGGCGGCATGCGCCGCGCGGGCGGAAACGCCTGGCAGCGCGCGTGCGGATTCGGCGATCGGCGCGCGTGCGGATTCGGCGATCGGCGTGCGTGCGGATTCGGCGATCGGCGTGCGTGCGGATTCGGCGACGGGTGCCCGCGTGGTGGACTACCTGTGGGTGGTGCGAACCGCGCTCTTGCGGCCCGACGACATCGAGCGCGTGATTGAACGCGCGCGCGAGATGGGCGTGCACGGCCTTCTGGCGCAGGTGGTGGGGCGTGGCGACGCCTTCTATCGTTCCGATCTGCTGCCGCGCTCCGAGGCGCTCGGCGCCGCGCGCGACACGGATGCGTCGTTCGATCCGCTCGCGGAACTGGTGGAGCGCGCGCATCGCGCCGGACTCGAAGTGCACGCCTGGATGAACTGCCTGCTGGTGTGGTCGGCGCCGCAGCCGCCGCGCGATCCGCGCCACGTCGTGAACTCGCACCCGGAATGGCTCGCTCGCACGCGCGATGGGCGGAAGCTTTCGCAACTCACCGCCCACCGGCGGGAGCGACTGGGCATCGAGGGCGTCTACCTCGCCCCGGCGAATGCCGGGGTGCGGACCTTCCTCGCCCGCATCGCGGCGGAGATCGCGAGCCGCTATGCGGTGGATGGCATCCAACTCGACTACATCCGCCAGCCCGGGATCGACGTGGGATACGACCCGGGAACGCGCTCGCGCTTCGCGCTCGCGACCGGAGTGGATCCAATGCGCATGGACCCGGTGCCGGCCGCGGAGCGCACGCCGATCGACTCGGCGTGGTCGGAATTTCAGCGCGCCCAGGTGACGGCCACGGTGCGCGAGATCCGCGATTCCCTGGCCGCCGTGCGCCCGGGGCTGACGCTCAGCGCGGCGGTGCTGGCCGATACCGCACTCGCCCGCGAGCGCCACGCCCAGGCGTGGACCGAATGGGTGCGGGACGGGCTGATCGACCGTGCGTTCGTGATGTGCTATGCGGCCCCGGTGCAGACCGTGATGGAACAGCTCGTGGCGTACGCGAAGGCGTTCGGACTCGGTGGCCGCGTGGTGCCGGGCATCGCGGTCTACAACACCGAGGCCTCGATGGCCGCCGCCAAGATTCTCGGTGCACGAGAGCTGGGCTTTCCACTGCTCGCGCTCTATTCGTATGATGCGTTGGAGGAACACTCCGGCTACTGGTTTTCGCTGCGAGGCTCGATGGCGGCCGCGGCCGCACGACCTTGAGGAGGATGGATTGACTTCGATTCAGGCGCGTGTCCCCCACAGCTCCGACACCGCGGTGCGCGACGACATCCGCAACATCGCCATCATCGCCCACGTCGATCACGGCAAGACCACGCTGGTCGACGCGCTGCTGTGGCAGAGCGGCGTGTTCCGCGAGAACCAGGAAGTCGCGGAACGCGTGATGGACTCGATCGATCTCGAGCGCGAGAAGGGTATCACGATCCTGGCCAAGAACACCGCGGTGCGGTTCGGGCGTTACAAGATCAACATCGTGGACACGCCCGGGCACGCGGATTTCGGCGGCGAGGTGGAGCGCACGCTCAAGATGGTGGACGGAGTGCTGCTGCTGGTGGACGCCAGCGAGGGTCCGCTGCCGCAGACCCGGTTCGTTCTGCGCAAGGCGCTCGAGCTGGGACTGCCACCGATCGTGGTGATCAACAAGATCGACCGCAAGGACGCGCGGCCGCAGGAGGTGCTCAACGAAATCTACGATCTGTTCATCGATCTCGACGCCCAGGAGGATCAGCTCGATTTCCCGGTGATCTACACCATCGCGCGCGAGGGCCTGTGCCGGCTGAGCCCGGACGGCGAGAACCACAAGCTGCAGCCGCTGTTCGAGGAGATCGTGCGAACCATCCCGGCGCCGGAATACGACCGCAACTCGCCGCTCCAGATGCTGATCCTGAACCTCGATTACTCCGAGTACGTCGGGCGGCTCGCAGTCGGCCGAGTGGTGAACGGCCACGTGCGTGCCCGGCAGGACGTAGCCCTGGCGAAGCTTGACGGCACGATCCAGCGCACCCGCGTCACCAATCTCTACGTGTTCGAGGGGCTGCAGCGCGTCGAGGTGGACGAAGCCGGGCCCGGGGACATCGTGGCGCTCGCGGGATTTCAGGAGGTCACGATCGGCGAGACCATCACCGATCCGGAGGATCCGCGCCCGCTGCCGCCGGTGGTCGTGGATGAGCCCACGGTGAGCATGATCTTCTCCGTCAACACGTCGCCGTTCTCGGGCCAGGAAGGCAAGTACGTGACCTCGCGCAACCTTAAAGACCGCCTCGAGCGCGAACTCCTGATCAACGTCAGTATCCGCATCGAACCCGGCGACACGCCCGATGCGTTCCGGGTTTCGGGACGCGGCGAGCTGCAGATGGCGATCCTGATCGAGATGATGCGCCGCGAAGGCTACGAGCTGGCCGTCAGCAAGCCCGAGGTCATCACGCGCACGATCGAGGGAGCGCGGCACGAGCCCATGGAGCGGCTGGTGATCGACTGCCCCGAGGCTTTTGTGGGGGTGGTGAGCGAGAAGATCGGGGGCCGCAAGGGACGCATGACGAACATGGTGAACCACGGCACCGGACGCGTGCGCCTGGAATTCCGGATTCCCTCGCGCGGGCTGATCGGATTCCGCAGCCAGTTCCTCACCGACACGAGGGGAACCGGTCTGCTCAATCACCTGTTCGACGGATATGAAGCGTGGCAGGGCGTCATTCCGCATCGTCTGACCGGTGCGCTGGTGTCCGACCGATCGGGCAAGACCACCGGGTACGCGATCGAGCACGTGCAGGGCCGGGGCGAGATGTTCGTCGAGCCGGGCGAGCGCGTGTATGAGGGCATGGTGGTGGGCGAGAACTCCCGCGAAGAGGACATCGACGTCAACATCGTAAAGGAGAAAAGGCTCACGAACATGCGTGCCTCGACCTCGGAAGAGGGCATTCACCTGCTGCCGGCGCGTCGCATGACGCTCGAGCAGACCCTGGAGTGGATCCGCGAGGACGAGCTGCTCGAAGTCACCCCACACAGCCTCCGGCTGCGCAAGCACGTGCTGCAGGCCAATATCCGCCCGCGGTACTGGCAAAAGACCTGATTCGGGGCGGGGCGGAGCCGCGAATCCGCTCAAGTCGTGGCAGGCCTTGCCGATGACGGTTCCGTACTGGAAGGAATCCGGTCCGGAGCGCACGATGAACTCGATTCATCCATCGTCAGGGACGAAGTCTGATCCGGCCCCCACCCGGGGTGTGCCGGGGCGAGGGGACGCGAGCCGCGCCGCGAGCTTCCTGTTCACGTACGGGCTCGATCCGCGCCGTGAGTCCCGCCGCATCGCGGTGGGACTCATCCTGCTCGCGGTGGTGAGCTTCATCCTTCTCAACTTCGCCATCTATCAGAATGCCGAGAACCGCGTGGTGCGCCAGCACTGGGGTCTGCTCGGTGTCAACACCGAGGCCCGCCGCGACGTGGTCCACGATCTGCTTCTCCAGCACGAGCACGAGGGGCGCTACGTCGCGGGCCAGGAGCGCGTGCGCGAATGGTCGGCGCTCGCGCTCAAGGGCCCGCTGGATCCGGCCACCCAGCGCGCGTTCGATCTCGAGCTGGATCGCGCGGCGTCCCAGTTCGGCTTCAGCTTCGCGGCCGTGCTGACGCCCGAGATACGGACCATCGCTCGTGCGAGGAACGACTCGCCCGAGAAGGCCCAAGGTCTGGCCCAGCTGGTCCGCCGTGCCGCGAGCACGCAGGCGCCGGTGATGGGCGATCTGCGCGAGGGGCAGAGCGGCGAGCCGCTGATGGCGGTCGCGGTGCCGGTCGAAGGCGACGATCCCGCGCGAGCCGCGATCGCCGTGTTCGGCGTCGGCATCGAGCAGGCGCTCTCGAGCCGCCTGCTCCACTGGGCGGGCTATGGTCCGGCCGCAGGGGCCTATCTGGTCCGTTCCGACGGCAAGCGGACCGCCATTCTCTCGACTCCCCCCGCGGGGGTGCGGGCGCGGGCCGGTGACCGGGTCTCGAACGCCGATGGCCGCTACCGCGCGGCGGCCATGGCGGCGGACGGCGTCGAGTCCAACGTCGAGATCGTCAGCCATGGCGGCGTGCAGCTGTGGGCGGTTACGCGCACGCTGCCCGACGTGAACTGGGGCATCGTCGGGCAGGATGACCGCTCGTCGGTGGCCGAAGGCATGCGCGGCACGCTGGTCGGCCTGCTGGTCCTCGATCTGGCGGTGCTCGCGGTCGCGATCGCGGCGCTGTGGTTCTGGCGCCGCCAGTACACGACCGGACTCGCCCAGCGCGAAATCGAGGTCACGCGCCGCCACGCTGAACGCGTGCAGTCGGTATTCGACACCGCGTTCGACGCCATCGTCACGTTCGATCGCGGCGGCCGCCTGCGGACCGTCAATCGCGCGGCGGAGCGTCTGTTCGGCCGGCCCGCATCCGAGATGGAAGGCCAGCCGATCCACCGCTTTCTCAAGGGCCTCAAGGGCGAGGGCGCGCCGGACGCGGACGAGACCGGCGCCGGCGTGGTCACGCGCTCCGAGGCGCTGTGCGGCGACGCCCGCATCCTGCCGGTCGAGTTCTCGCTCGGCAGGGCCGGCCAGGGGGATGAGCTCGTGTTCACCGCGATCGTCCGCGACATCTCGGACCGCGTGGAGGCTGAGAAGCGAATCCGGTCGTTCGCCGAGGGGCTCGAGACCAGCAATCGGCGGCTCGAGGAAGTGAACGCCCAGCTCGAGGAGGCTTCGCGTCTCAAGAGCGAATTCCTCGCGAACACGTCGCACGAGCTGCGCAC